>QGUZ01000321.1 GCA_003242605.1 Actinomycetota bacterium | reverse complement strand
TTGGTGCTGCTTGTTTTTTTTTATTAATGCACACACGACCCACCCAACCCCACAGACGGTAGTCCCCCGCCACGGTCGACTGTTAAAAGTACACGGCCCCCGCCGTTTACGGCCCGCCATCCCGGCCGGCATCGGCGGCCGGACCGGCGGTCCCGTGCCGCCCCCGCGCCGGAACCCGCTGCGCCGCAGGACCCCGCGCCACGCACACCGGAGAACCGGCCGTCCGGGTCCGTCCCGCCGGTCAGCGTTCCGGTTCCGGGTCGGCGAGCCAGCCGAGCAGCTCGGCGGTGAACCGCTCGGGACGCTCCTCGTGCGGGTAGTGGCCGACCCCTTCCAGCAGCCGCCAGCGGTAGGGGGCGGCGACGTACCGGCTCGAGCCCTGCGCGGTGCGCGGCAGGATGCAGGTGTCGAGCGCGCCGTGCAGCTGCAGCGTCGGCACCTCGATCTGTCTGCGCATCTTGCGGGCGTAGCTGCGCCCGTCCGGCCGGAGCTGGGAGCGGCCGAACCAGCGGTAGTACTCGAGCGCCGAGTGCGCCACGTGCGGGATGCGGAACGCCTTGGCGTAGCGCGCGGCGACGTCCGGCTCGGGCCAGTCCGGCCCCGACCACTGGCGCAGCAGCTGCTCGACGAGGCCCCGGGTGAGCCGGCGCTCGGGCAGGAACGGGAGCTGGAACATGAGCGCGTGGCGGAGCGCCCGGCCCTGCACGCGGTCGGTGAGCAGCGAGGCGCGCAGCCGCAGCGGGTGCGGCGCCGACACCGCCACCAGGCGGCGCACCACCTTGGGGTACCGGGCGGCCATCGTCCAGGCGAGCAGCCCGCCCCAGTCGTGCCCGACGACGATCGCGTGCGTCTCGCCGAGCGCCCGGACCATCCCGGCCGCGTCCGCGGCGAGGGTGGGCAGGTCGTACCCGCGCGGCGGCTTGTCGCTCGCGCCGTACCCCCGCAGGTCGACGGCGACGGCGCGGTAGCCGGCCTCGGCGAGCGCGACGATCTGGTGCCGCCAGGCCCACCAGAACTCCGGGAAGCCGTGCAGCAGCAGCACCAGCGGCCCGTCTCCCGCCTCGGCCACGTGGAAGCGCGTGCCGCCCGCGTGCACGGCGCGGTGGTGCCACGGCCCGTCGAACTGGATCTCGGACTCGTCCGGCGATGCCGCAGCCGACGCGATCACGGCTTCACCTGCTCCTCGGTGCCCGAGGTCACCGCCGCGACGTCGCTCCCTCCCCGCAGGCTCTTCAGGGTGCGGGTGGTGCGCCGCATACCGGTCAGCCCCTTGAGCCGCCGCATGCCGATGAGCACGAGCACCCCGGCCACGAGCAGGTAGAGGAGGGTCACCAGCGCGAACGCCGCCCACTGCCAGACGCCGAGCGACACCAGCCCGTACGCGATGGCGAACGAGGCGAGGATCAGGCACAGGTGGGCGATGAACGCGGCGGCGCCGAACAGACCCGCCGCGGTGCCGACCCGCTTGGCGTCGAACTTCAGCTCGGCCTTCGCCAGCTCGATCTCGGAGCGCACCAGCGCCGAAATCTGTTCGGTCGCTTGGGCGACGAGGGTGCCGAGCGACTCCTCCTGCTGGGAGGGCGGTGTGGCCATATCCGACTCCTATTCGACAAGCTGCCTCGGACATCATCCTGCGTCACAACCGCCACCCGTAGGCGCGGGACGGCGGCTCCGCGGCAGACTGCCCTAACACCTACCCGTTCCCGTGGGATGACGCGACCCGGCCGTTTCGATCTGTGGACAACCGCCCGGTCTGTGGACAACGGAACGCCCGGGCCGAACCCGAGGGTCTCGGTGGCCCGGGCGTCGCCGTGGATCAGGCCGCTCAGTCCTCGCTCTTGGCGGTGGGCAGCTTGGCCTTGATCAGGTCCATCACGCTGCTGTCGGTGAGGGTGGTGACGTCACCGAGCGAGCGGTTCTCGGCCACGTCCCGCAGCAGCCGCCGCATGATCTTGCCGGACCGGGTCTTCGGCAGCTCGGGCACGACCAGGATCTGCCGCGGCTTCGCGATCGGGCCGAGGGTCTTCGCCACGTGGTCCCGCAGCTCCTTGGCGAGCTCGGGGCCCTCGCCGGCGTCGCCGCGCAGGATCACGAACGCCACGATGGCCTGGCCGGTCACCGGGTCGGTGGCGCCCACGACCGCGGCCTCGGCGACCTTCGGGTGGGACACCAGGGCCGACTCCACCTCGGTGGTGGAGATGTTGTGGCCGGAGACGAGCATGACGTCGTCCACGCGGCCGAGCAGCCACAGGTCGCCGTCCTCGTCCTTCTTCGCGCCGTCGCCGGGGAAGTACATGCCCGGGAAGCGCGACCAGTAGGTGTCGATGTACCGCTGGTCGTCGCCCCAGATCGTGCGCAGCATCGCCGGCCACGGCTCCTTGATCACCAGGAAGCCGCCGCCGCCGTTCGGCACGCTCTTGCCGGTGTCGTCGACCACGTCCGCGACGATGCCCGGCAGCGGCCGCATCGCCGCGCCCGGCTTCGCCGAGGTGACACCCGGCAGCGGGGTGATCATGATGGCGCCGGTCTCGGTCTGCCACCAGGTGTCCACCACCGGGCAACGGTTGCCGCCGATGTGCTCGCGGTACCAGACGTACGCCTCGGGGTTGATCGGCTCGCCCACCGAGCCGAGGATCCGCAGGCTCGACATGTCGAACTTGGCGGGGATGTCGTCGCCCCACTTCATGAAGGTGCGGATCGCGGTGGGCGCGGTGTAGCAGATGGTGACCTTGTACTTCTGGATGATCTCCCAGAAGCGGCCGCGGTGCGGCGTGTCCGGCGTGCCCTCGTAGATCACGCTCGTCGCGCCGTTGGCGAGCGGGCCGTACACGATGTACGAGTGCCCGGTCACCCACCCGATGTCGGCCGTGCACCAGTAGATGTCGGTCTCCGGCTTGAGGTCGAACACGGCCCAGTGGGTCCAGGCGACCTGGGTGAGGTAACCGCCGGTGGTGTGCAGGATGCCCTTCGGCTTACCCGTGGTACCGCTGGTGTACAGGATGTACAGCGGGTCCTCGGCGTCGTGCGGCTCGGCCTCGTGCTTGTCGCTCTGGCGGTCCACCAGGTCGTGCCACCAGATGTCCTTCTCGCCGAACGGCACGTCCTCGCCGGTGCGCTTGACGACCACCACGCGCTCGACGCCGGGGCAGTTGGCGATCGCCTCGTCCACGGTCGGCTTGAGCGCGTTCGGCTTGCCGCGCCGGAACCCGCCGTCGGCGGTGATGACGATCTTGGCGTCCGCGTCCTTGATACGCCCCTCGAGCGCGGACGCCGAGAACCCGCCGAAGACCACCGAGTGGATCGCGCCGATCCGTGCGCAGGCGAGCATCGAGATCGGCAGCTCGGGGATCATCGGCAGGTAGATCGCGACGCGGTCGCCCTTGCGGACGCCGAGCTCCAGCAGGGCGTTCGCCGTCTTGTTCACCTCACGCTGCAGGTCGGCGTAGGTGATGACCCGGCTGTGGCCCTCCGGCTCGCCCTCCCAGTAGTAGGCGACCTTGTCGCCCTTGCCCGCCTCGACGTGGCGGTCGACGCAGTTGTAGGCAACGTTGAGCTTGCCGCCGAGGAACCACTTGGCGAACGGCGGGTTCCACTCGAGCACCGTGTGCCAGCGCTCCGCCCAGTCCAGACGCTCGGCCGCCCGCTCCCAGAACTTCAACCGGTCGGCCGCCGCCTCCTCGTAGGCGTCGGCCTTGACGTTCGCCTGGGCGGCGAGCTCGGCCGGAGGATCGAATCGACGAGTCTCCTGCAGCAGGTTGGAGAGAGTCTCTTGGGTCTGGCGACCAGGGGTGTCCGGGGCCACGACGTACTCCTTACATGCCTCGTATGCGGTGTGGGTGGGGCTCCCACTCCAGCAGCTACCCACTGCGGCGGACAAGGGACGCCTCCGCGGCCGACGGCCGGTACGAGGCGGCCGCCGGGCACAGTGGAAGCGGTTCGAGTGTCATACCCGCTATCCCATGACAAATGAAAGAGGGACGGAAGGCCCCGGCCTCACTCCTCGGTCAACGGTATGAACCGATCGGTGAGCGGCACCTGTAGGGTCGATGACCGTGCTGAGCGACGGGACGAACGGGCGATCGAGGACGGGTGGCGGGAACGCGCGCGGGCCGCTGGCGGCGGTCGCCGGGCTGCCCGGCGTGGCGGAGGCGGTGCGTGAGGCCCGGGAGGCGGTCGACCGGCTCTACCGCCACCGCGTGCTGCGGCGGCGCAGCCCGGAGGTCTCGGCCGAGTCCGTGCTGCGCGGCGCCCGGGCGTCGGCCGCCCTGGAGGGGGTGGACAACCCGCTCGAGTCGGTACGGCGCGGCGAGGCGACCGACCCGGTGACCCAGGGGGCGCTGCGCGCGCTGGCGGAGGCGGCGCGGCTCGGGCGGACCTGGCGATCCGCCCCGCGGCAGGTGCTGGCCCGGCTGCACACGGTGGCCGCGGTCGGGCTCGCGGACGAGCCGGAGCTGGGCCGTCCCCGGCAGGGGCCGGCCGACGCCGACCCGCTGGGGCTCGGCCCCGCGCCCTCGGCCGAGGTGGCGGCGGCCCGGGTCGAGGCGCTGTCGCGGCTGGTCACCGCGGGCGATGACGCGCCCGCGCTCGTGCTGGGCGCGATCGTGCACGCCGAGCTGGTGGTGCTGCGCCCCTTCGGCGTGGCCGACGGGCTGGTGGCCCGGGCGGCGGAGCGGCTCACCTACACCGAGTTCGGGCTGGATCCGAAGTCGCTGGTGGCCGTGGAGGTCGGGCACGTGGAGCTCGGCGACGCCTACGCGCGAAACCTCCGCGGTTATCTGTCCGGAACCCCGGAAGGCGTGGCGTCCTGGATACGGCATTGCGCGTCCGCCGTGGTTCTCGGGGCGCGCGAGGCGACGGCCGTGTGCGAGGCGATGTCGCGCTGACGGAACGGAGCCGGGTAATGGCGGAACGGCGCTTTCCCGAAAGACGATCCCTGTTCTTCGGCCTTCTTCCGCGCGGCGCACCCGGTGATCAGGTGACGGGCCGGAAAGCGCATGCCCGCCGCCCCGCCGGTTCAGCGCGGTAACCCGCGCGTTGCGGAATTCGCGCATCCGCGCCGTGGCCCGGAGAGCGGGATCCCGGTCGGCGGCGTCGCCCACCGTCGCGGCAGGCCGGGAAGAAGCCGGGGGAGAAACAGCCGCGGGTCCGGGAATGCGTCGGCGTGCTCCAGCGTGATTTGCCGACTTGACACGACAAAGATGATGCGTGCTCATATAGTGGACATCGCGGTTGGTGGCGACCGCCGCCATCCGACATGATCAACGGTGCGGGCCCGCCGTATCCGGCCGGGGCCCGAGCCGACGCGATGTCCACCGAGCCCGTCCATCGAGATCCACCGAGCCCGTCCACGCAGGTCAGGGAGCGAGTCGTGAGGGAACCGGCAGATCCGCGCACCGGCGTACGAGGTCGCGCGGTGCCCGGTCCGCGGCCGTCGCCGGGCGACGCCCGCGCCTGCGCGGTGCCGATCGATCGGCTCGGTGTGCGGGGAATCGGTGTGCGCGGAACGGGAATCCGCCGCCGCGGCGGGAAATGCGGCCGGCCTTCGATCGGGCCGCGGAACGCTCGGGCGGTAAACCCCTGCGGTGGGATGCGCGTCGGCATGACGAACGGCGTCCCTGGCGCGGGACGCCGCCGCCGGTACGTCTCACCGGGCTACCAAGCGTGCACCTCAATCCGTCTGAGTGGGCAAACCCCTCCCCGCCGCGCCCCCCGCGGCCTTCTTCTATACAAATTCTC
>QGUZ01000320.1 GCA_003242605.1 Actinomycetota bacterium | reverse complement strand
CGCCCCGCCCCGGCCGCCCGGGCCCGGGGCCCCCCGGGCCGCCCGGGGGCCGCCGTCCCCCGGCCCGCGGGCGAGGCCGCGCGTCCGCCGGCAGGCCGGGCGACGGCGGCGGGCCCGCCGGTGCCGACGGCGATCGGGTCGCTCTCCTCGAGCGGCGCCGCCACGTCCGGCGGCTCGCGGCCGAGCGCCAGGTCGACCCGCAGGCCGCGGCCACGGTGTCCCGCTCGCGCGGCGGCCGCTCGTCCGTGGATCGGGCGCGTCGCGGCGATTTCCGGGTTTCGTTCCGGGTTTCGCGATGCCGCGGCGAAGCCCACCGCCGGGGCGGTATCGTTCGGATCACACGGCGAGCGTGGGCGTCACGGGGGTACGGGTCCGAGGCGGAAGGTGAGCGATGCCCGGACGGTCGCGGAATACGGGGGGCCGGAGGCGCCCGGGTCGCGTGGCGAAGTCGCTCGCCGCCCCCGCGGTCGCCGGTCTGTGCGCGGCGCTCGGCAGCATCCTGGTCACGGCCACGACCGACCTCCTCGACGACCGCCTGTCCAAGCCCGTGCAGGTCCTGCTCGTCGCCCTCGCCTCCGTGCTGCTGGGGTTGACGACCTGGGCGACCTCGCGGCAGCAGCGGGAGGAGGGACGGGCGCGCGACGGCGCGCCCGCGCCCAGCCAGCTCCCGCCGATCATCGCGCACTTCACCGGCCGCGACGAGGTGCTCGCCGAGCTCCACCGGTGGTTCGCGTCCCACCGGCGCCGGGACCCGGGCACGTCCTCGGTGCTGACGATCTATGGCCGCGGCGGGGTGGGCAAGTCGGCGCTCGCCACCCGGTTCGCGCACGAGATCTCCGGGCACTTCCCGGACGGCCGGCTCTACTTCGACCTGAGCGGCGGCGTGGGGGAGTCCGGCGCCCCGATCCGGCCCGAGGAGGTGCTCGCGGGCTTCCTGCGCGCCCTCGGCGTCCGCCTCACCACCGACCCCGGCGGGTTGCGCGAGCTGCAGACGCTGTGGCGCACCTGGACCAGCAACCGGAAGATCCTGATCTTCCTCGACAACGCGCAGAGCACCGAGCAGGTCCAGGACCTCGTCCCGCCCGAGCCCGGCTGCGCCGTGATCGTCACCTCCCGGCGGCCGCTGTTCTTGCGCAACCACCACGACATCCGGCTCGACGTGTTCACCGAGGAGCAGGGCGTCGAGCTGCTGCGCCGGCTGGCGGGCGAGGAGCGGATCGACGCCGACCGGGAGTCCGCCCGCGCGATCGTACGGCTCTGCGACCGGCTGCCGCTGGCGATCAGCATCTGCGGCGGCCGCCTCGCCACCCGGCCCGGCTGGACGCCGCGCGACCTCGCCGACCGGCTGCGGGACGAGCGGCACCGCCTCGACCACCTGGAGGTGGGCCGCCAGGTCGACACGAGCGTGCGCGCCTCGGTGCAGCTCTCCTACGACGCCTGCACCGAGCTGCAGCGGCGGCTGCTGCGCATGCTCGGCCTGCTCACCGTGCCCGACGTGAGCGCGTGGGCGGCCGGCGCGCTGCTCGACACCTCCGAGCTCGACGGGGCCGACCAGCTCGAGGCGCTGGTGGACGCCCAGCTCGCCGAGTCCTCCGGCAGCGACGTCACCGGCCAGACCCGGTACCGGCTGCACGACCTGGTGCGGCTGTACGCGCGGGAGCAGGCGTTGCGCACCGATCCGCTGCCGGTGCGCCGCGCCGCCATCGAGCGCTTCCTGTCCGGGTACCGCCGCCGCGCCGAGGCGTACGCCACCGCCCGCTGGCCGCAGGACTGGAGCCGCAGCGGGGTACGGCGCCGCCCGGCCGGGGCGGCCGCAGGGCAGCCGGCGGCCTCGGACTGGTTCGCCGCCGAGTGGCTGAGCCTGCTCGCCGCCGTGCACCTCGCCCGCGAGCAGCGCATGTGGGAGCAGGCGTGGCGCATCGGCCGGGCCTACTGCTCGCTGTGCCACTCGATGCGGGCCTTCTGGGCCGACTGGCAGGGCGTCGCCGAGATCACCTGCGCGGCCGCCACGGAGCTCGGCGACGAGCGCGCGATCGGCATCGCGCTGCTCGAACGCGCCACCGCCGCGGGCAACTACGGCAACGCGGCGCACGCGCGCGCCGACGCCGAGCGGGCGCTGGAGATCTTCAACCGGCTCGGCGAGACCTGGTGGGCGGCCCGGGCGATGCGCACCATCGGCATGACCTACTTCAACGCCGGCGACCTCGACCAGGGCCAGACCCACCTGCTCGAGGCGATCGCGGCGTTCCACGCGCTCGACGACCCGTGGTGGCGCGCCCGCACCCAGCGCAACCTCGCCGAGCTGCGGCTCGCCCAGCACGAGCACGACTCGGCCCGCAAGCTCGTGGAACAGGCCCTCGCGGTGTTCCAGCGGAACGGCAACCGCTACTCGGAGGCGCAGACCCAGCGCGTGCTCGGGGAGGTGCTCGCCGCCGAGGCGCGGGCGCTGCGCGAGCGCGGCGAGGACCGGGAGGCGAACGCCAGGTTCGCCCTCGCCGAAAGCGCCCTGCAGTCCGCGATCCAGGCGTTCCACGACCGGCAGGAGACGTGGGAGGAGGCCCGCGCGCTGCGCGCCGCCGGCAGCGTCGGCAACCCGGCGAACCTGCTGCAGGAGCACCGGCACGTGCAGCACGCCAAGGAGATGCTGGAACGGCTCGGCGACTCGTGGGGCGTGGCCCGCTCCGAGTACGCCGAGGGGCACGCCCTGCACCGGCGCGGCCGCCTGCCCGCGGCGATCGACGCCCTGCGCCGGGCCGCGGACCGGTTCGCCGAGCTCGGCGACCGCTGGTGGCAGGCCCGCAGCCTGCGCACCCTCGCCGCCTTCCTGCTCGAGGCCGGACGCGCCGCGGAGGCCCGCGACACGGCGGCGAAGGCGCTCGAGATCTACACCGGTATCGGCAACGCGGGCGGCATCGCCCGGACCCGCGAGGTGCTCGACCGCGCCGAGGCCGCGCTCGGCGGCCGCCGGGACGGCCGGTCGCCGCACCGGCGGCGCGGCACGAACCGGCCGGGGGAGGGCGAGGCGTCCGGCGACGCCGTGGAGCAGGGCTCCTGAGGCCGGTACGGCCCGGCGTCCGGGCGGCCGGGCGCGGAGCGGCGGGGCGGCCAAGGCCGACCCGTCCGGGCGGGAGGCCTGGCCGGGAAGCCGGCCGAGGTGGCGCGGGGTCCGGCCGGTCTAGGGTGATCGCCCGCGGTCACCGCTGCGCCGGGGCGTCCTCCGGTCCTCCGCCGCCGGGCGCATCCGGCCGGTGCTCCGCGCGGGTCGCCGGCGCCTGGTCCCGCTGGGGCGCCGGGGCGGGAGGAAGGATGGGGGTGGGCGTCCGGGCCGTGTCGAGCAGGTAGCCCGCGGCCTGCCGGGCCTCGTCGATGCTCTCCCGCAGCCGGAGCTCCACCTGCTCCACCTCGCTTCCGAGCTCGCCGGTGCCGGTGCCGACCGCCTCGTCGGCGGCGATCTCGGCGCGGAGCCGCTCGAAGCGGGGGTGGTGCTCGCGCAGGCGCTCCATGGCCCGGTAGACCTCGAAGTGCCGGTCGGCCCGCCGTACCTTCTCGGCGTAGTCCTCGAGCGCCTCGACCCGGGCGGTGAGCGCGGTGAGGGTGGACCGCAGCGTCTCCTCGAAGGGCCGGTAGGGGTGGGCGAGCTCGCCGGGCACCGCGGTGTCGCCCACGATCGCCTCGTAGTCGGCGGTGAGCCGGGCGAGCTCGGCGAGGCGGCGGGCGATCTGCCAGGTCTCCTCGCGCAGCCGTACCGCGTTGAGGGTGGTGTCGAGCATCCCGTGCTTGGCGATCTCCGAGGAGAGCACCGCGTCGGCCGCCCGCTGGGCGCGAAGCAGCAGCGGGCGGGTCCGCTCGTCGAGGTCCGAGGGGAGCACGAAGCCGTCGCGGCGCTCGGCCAGGTACCGGAGGTCCCGGCTCAGCTTCACCTCCGGCAGGTTCGGCAGCAGCTCGACGGTGGCGGCGATGCCGAAGAAGCCGCCGGAGAAGGTGAGCCCGAAGACGAGCGCGGAGGCGAAGTCGTCCGCGTGCAGGCCGCCGCCGCCCGCCGCGGTGATCGCGAGGATGAACGTGCTGACGACGATGAGCAGGGTGACGGCCATGGCGCCGAACAGCGGGATCCGCGTCGGGTAGAACGGGTGCGGGGTCCACCCGTCGCGCACCCGCCGCAGCAGGCGCTCGTGCTCGCTCAGCCGCCGGGCCGTCTCCTCGGGTATGTCGGGGTCGAACGCCGGCCGGGGTACCTCGCCGTCCTCCACCTGACCTGACCTCCCCGCCTCAGGTCGTCTCATCGATTGCCTGACGCCGCTACACGGTTCACGTGTGTCAACGAACACGACCGGGTGGATGGTTCTTCGCGGTACGGTCGGCTCGCGCGGTTTGAGAATCTTTTCCGCAAATTCGGGATGAATAACTTAAATGGGGCGAATATCACGCCCTGAACCGCTCGGTCGGCGGCGTCGGCCCGGCCGCGGGGATCGGGCGGCGGCGGAAAACGATCACCCGGGTCGCGGGCCCGGGAAAGCCGGCCGGAAAGGCCGGCGTCGGCCGCGGATCCGGCCGGGACGTACGGCGGGGCGCCGGCCGGAGTCGTATGGAATACGGGGCGACGGCGGGCCGCGGGGTCACCGTCCGCTCGGGAACGCCCGGCGACTCCACCTGCCGGGGGCCGCCCGCCGCGGGCGGGGTCGCGGCAGGTGCTCCCCGGCGTCACGCGTGACGGCCGTCGCCGGGCACGTCACCCGCGGCGAGCATGCGGTGCGGAACCGGCGGGCCCGGGAGCGATGCCGGCCGCCGCTCGGCCTGCGGCCCTCGCCTGCGGGGCGCACGTTGCGCGCTCCGCGTGCCCGGCCCGGTGAACGCTCGAAGTGCGGTCGCGGCACGGCCGAAGCGTGAGGCGATCACCTCGGACGCGCCCGGCCGGGGGTCAGGAGTCCCGCTCCTCGCGCTCGGCGAGGAAGCGCTCGAACTGGGCGGCGAGCTCCTCGCCGGTCGGCACCCGGATGTTCTCCAGCAGGTCGTCGCGCTGGGCGCCGCCGGTGAACGCGTCGTACTGCTGCTCCAGGCCCTTGATCGCGGTGGCGAGCTCCTCGGAGGCCTGGATCTGCTCCTGGATCTCGGCGGTGGTCTTGGCGGCCGCGGCGCGCAGCTCGTCCATCGGGAAGATGAGGCCGGTGCAGAGACTGATCGCGTCCAGCGCGGTGACCGCGGCCTGCGGGTACTCGGCCTGGGCGAGGTAGTGCGGCACGTGCACGGCGAGGCCGACCGCGTCGTACCCGTCGGCGCCGAGCCGGTACTCGATGAGGGCGGCCACGCTCCCCGGCACCTGCACCCGGCCGAACGGGCTGATGCCGCGCCCGGCGAGCGGCTGCAGCACCTCCGGCTTGGTGCCGTGCGGGGTGAGGCCGAGCGGGCGGGTGTGCGGCACCGCCATCGGGATGCCGTGCGTGGTCACCAGGCGGGAGACGTGGAACCGGTCGACCAGCGCCCGTACCGCGCCGACGAACGCCTCCCACTCCCGGTCCGGCTCGGGGCCGGTCATGATCAGGAACGGCCTGCCCTCGAGGTCGTGCACGAGGTGGATGGCGAGCCGGGGCGTGTCGAAGGCGGTCCACCGGTCGGTCTCGAAGATCATGATGGGCCGTCGTGACCGGTAGTCGAGCAGGCGGTCGTGGTCGAACGTCACGATGACCCGGTTGTCCAGCTTGGCGAGCAGGTGGGCCATGGCGAGGCGACCCGTGGCGCCGGCGT
>QGUZ01000572.1 GCA_003242605.1 Actinomycetota bacterium | reverse complement strand
CCCCACGGAGGGGACCTAGGCATGACCCACTGTCCACGCGTTCCCGTACGCACGGTGACCTCCGCTCCGCGACCGTCCACAGGACCGTGGCCATCCTACTATCCGGCATAGGAGTTCTACTACTCCGCTTAGTTGTTTGGTCGCGGCGGATCGGCGTGGCGCCGTCCGGGACGGGCGCACGGCGGCGGACGGGTCCGGATCGGGACCTTGAGCCCGTTCGATGGGGCGGATCGGTCGTGCCGGTCATGGTCTTTCGGCACTTCAGGCGGGTGGCGGACACGATCAGCATGGGGGTGACGAGCAGGACCGCGGCGAGTGGGTAGAGGCGGGCGGAGACGATCTCGCCGGCCGCCGGAGGGAGCCCAATGACGGACGTGGCGATCGAGCGTGACCCCTCGCTGGAGGACGCGTCCGTCGTCGTGGCGCGGATGCGGACCGACCCGGAGCGCGGCCTGACGGCGGAGGAGGCGGCTCGGCGGCTCGCCGAGTACGGGCCGAACGAGATCGCCGCCGCCAGGCCGGTGCCCAAGTGGCGGAAGTTCCTCGAGCAGTTCCGGGACCCGCTCGTCTACCTGCTGCTCGCGGCGATCGTGATCTCGCTGCTGGCGTGGCTCGTCGAGGGCCGCGCCGGCCTGCCGTTCGACGCGATCGTCATCGCCGCGATCGTGCTGGTGAACGCGCTGCTCGGGTACGTGCAGCAGGCGCGGGCGGAGACCGCGGTGGCGGCGCTGCAGCGCATGACCGCGACCACCGCCACCGTGGTGCGGGACGGCGAGCGGCTGCGGGTGCCCACCCGGGAGCTGGTGCCGGGCGACATCATGCTGCTCGCCGAGGGCGACACCGTGGCGGCGGACGGGCGGCTGCTGTCGGCCGCCACGCTGAAGGTGTCCGAGGCGTCGCTCACCGGGGAGAGCGAGCCCGAGCTCAAGGACGCCCGCACGCTGCCCGAGCTCGTGGCGCTCGGGGACCGGGTCAACATGGTGTTCAACGGCACCGCCGTCACCCAGGGGTCCGGGCGGGCCGTGGTCACCGCCACCGGCATGGCCACCCAGATGGGGCGGATCGCCGGGCTGCTGCACGCCACCCCCGAGGACCCCACCCCGCTGCAGCGCGAGATCGCCCGGGTGGGCCGCATGCTCGGCATCGCGGTGATCGTGATCGCCGCGGTGGTGATGGCCACGATCTTCCTGTTCTTCGGCGTGCAGACGGTCCGCGACGTGGTCACCGCGCTGCTGCTCGGCGTCTCGCTCGCCGTCGCCGCCGTGCCCGAAGGGCTGCCGACGATCCTGTCGGTGGTGCTCGCGCTCGGCGTGCAGCGCATGGCCAGGCGCAACGCGATCGTCAAGAAGCTGTCCTCGGTGGAGACGCTCGGCTCGGCCTCGGTGGTGTGCTCCGACAAGACCGGGACGCTCACCAAGGGCGAGATGACCATCGGCCGGGTGGTGACCGCCTCCGGCGAGGTGGAGGTCACCGGCGTCGGCTACCGCCCCGAGGGCGAGGTGCTGCACGACGGCCGTCCGCTGCGGGAGGACGAACCGCTGTGGCGGGAGGTCGCGTACGTGCTCGGCGGCGGCAGCCTGGCGAGCGACGCGGTGCTGCGCGAGGAGAACGGCGAGTGGACGATCCAGGGCGACCC
>QGUZ01000571.1 GCA_003242605.1 Actinomycetota bacterium | reverse complement strand
GCGGCGATCTGCACGAAGTTGGTGAGGCCGAGCAGGTTCCCGGCGTCCACCGCGGACAGCCCGGCGTCCCGGAACACCGTGGGCAGCCAGGCGAGCATGAGGTAGAAGGTCATCGACTGCACGCCGAGGAAGCCGGTGACGTACCAGGTCACCGGGCGGCCGAGCAGCCTGCGGTACCGGCCGGGCTCCACCGGCTGGATCGGGGCCGGGCCGCGCTGGACGTGCGGGTACCACAGCACCGCGGCGAGGAACGCGAGCGCCGCCGCGGACCCGGCCGCCACGCGCCAGCCGTACCGCTCCTCCAGCGGCACCATGAGCGCGGAGCCGGCGGCCGCGCCGGCGACGAGCGCCGAGGTGTAGATGCCGGTGAACAGCCCGATCCGGGTGGGGAAGCGCTCCTTCACCACGCCCGGCATGATCACGTTCATCACCGCGATCGCGGTGCCCGCCACCGCCGCGCCGAGGTAGAGGCAGACCACCCCGTCGGTGCTGCGCAGCGCGATCCCGGCGGTGAGCACGACCAGGGCGATGAGCAGCGTGCGGTCGAGCCCGAACCGGCGGACCAGCACCGGCGCGGACGGGCTGAGCACGCCGAGGCAGAGCACCATCACCGTGGTGATCGCCCCGGCCGCGGCCGCGCTCAGCCCGAGATCGGCGCGGATCTCGTTGAGCAGCGGCGAGACGTTGGCGAGCGCGGGCCGCAGGTTGAGCGCCGCGAGGGTGAACGCGATGACGAGCAGGGCGCGTTTGAGGATGCTGTGGTTCACAACCGGTACTCCGTGTCGGGCACCACGGCGACGTCGAGCAGCAGCGGCTCGTCACGCCGGCCGAGTGCCGGGATCACCTCGTCCAGCACGGCGGTGAGGTCCGAGAAATCCTCCACCCGCCGCGCCGGGCACCCGAGCGAGCGGGCCAGCCCGGCCACGCTCACCTCGGGGAACGGCGGCCACGGCGCCTTGCCGGCGCCGACGCTCTCGGCGAGCCGGTCCATCACCGCGTACCGCCCGTTGGCGAGCACGACGAACAACGCGCCGACGCCGTAGTGCGCCGCGCTCCACAACGCCTGGATGCCGTACAGCGCCGCGCCGTCCCCGGTCACCGCCACCACGGGCCGGTCCGGCGCGGCCATGCGCAGCCCGACCGCGGCGGGCAGCGCGAACCCCAGCCCGCCCATGCCCGCGGCGAGGAAGCCGAGCGGCCGCCGGGCCGGGATCAGCCGGACCAGGTCCGGCCGGGACGACGGGGTCTCCTCCACGAGGATCGTCTCGGGCGCGAGCCGCTCCGCGAGCGCGCCGAGCACGTGCACCGCCCGCAGCGGCTCCCCTTCGGCGTACGGCGGGGCCGCGGCGCGGGCGAACGACGGCGCGGCCGTGCCGGTGCGCTCGGGCACGAGCGCGGCGAGCCGCTCGCAGACCGCGGCGGGCGGGGCGAGCACGGCGAGCTCGGCCGCGCTGCGGTGCACCTCGTCCGGGTCGTCGGAGACGACCGCGACGGTCGTGCCCTCGGCCACGAGCGGGCCGGGCCGGTAGACGTACTGGCGGAACGCTGCCGCGCCCACGGCGAGCACCACGTCGTGGCCGCGCAGCCGCTCGCGCAGGCTCTCCCGCTCGGCCGGGAGCAGCCCGGCGTACTGCGGGTG
>QGUZ01000039.1 GCA_003242605.1 Actinomycetota bacterium | reverse complement strand
GCTCGGCGACGGCGTGGTGGCAGCCGGCCTCGAAGCACCGCTCGATCGCGTCGCGCAGCTCGGCCCCGGTCAGCTCGTCGAGGCGGCGCTCGCTCGGGTACGGCAGCGCCGGACCGCCCCGCCAGGTGCGCGGGCCCGCCTCGGGCTCCGTCTCCCCGCCGGACGCCGGCGGCACGTCCGGCAGGCGCCGGGCCCGGGCGGCGAGCGCCGAGGCGAGCGGCTCGGCCGGGGCGGGCGCGCACACCACGAGGGTGAGCAGCGCCGGGTCGACGCGGGTGAGCAGGATCTCCAGCAGCTCCCGGTCGGTGAAGTCGGCGAGGTGCGCGTTGTGCACGACGACCGTGCGCGGGCCGGGCGCGGCGTCCCGGTCGCGCAGCACCGCGGCGACATCGCGGACGAACTCGGCGAGGCCGTTCGCGATGCGCCGGCTGCGCTTGGCGGCGTGCACGAGGATGCGCTCCGCGGGCGGCAGGTCCTCGGCGATCGAGCCGCGCCGTACCGGGACGGTGCCCCGCAGGTCGGGCGCGACCGTGCGCAGCTCGATGTCGTGCGCCTCGACCAGCCCGGGCCGGTGCCGCAGCGCGAGCGGCACCAGGGCCCGGGCGATCGCGGCGCCGAACGTGTAGGGACCGCCCGCCCAGCGGTCGGCGTCGACGGGCGGGAGGAGAGGCGGAGGAAGGTCGATTCCAGACGGCGTTCGGTCGGCTTCAATCCAGATATGGGCCATTTCCTCCCCCTCTCGGTCACCCCCTTCGGCGCGTTATCGGATCAGCCCTCGTGCTTGGCGCTCGCCGCGCCGCTGAGCCGCACGGTGCCTGGCTTGTGCACGATGACCTTCTTCATGCCCTCACCTTTCATCGCTTTCCGCATAGATCATCACTACTATCACAGTTTGTCCGAGAACGAGAGCCGGAAAGCGAACTTTCCTGAAGGGCGCGACGTTTCATTACAGATGGGGCAGCTGCCGCACCGCAAATTCTCCCATTCGGAAGCATCCATTATTTACTTTTTATGCTGACCGTAACCTGGATTTCGGCCACTTTCGCAGCTCCGCACCCCGATGACCCGGACACCGGTACCCGTTCCCGGCGCCAGGCGAACCGGGTGCGTGCATAAATTTCCGGCATGCCGCATTGCCGCATGCCGGTTTCGTCAGGTTGACCGGACAAATCAAATCGGCAGCGTCCCCGGACGGTGACGTACGTCACCGCGGCCGGCCGTCTCCCGCGCGCCGGCCGCGCGGCGCGCTCACCCGTTCCCGGAATCGGCGGCGAGCAGCCGGTCGATGCGCCGCGCCGCCTCCAGGTCGAACTCGGTGACGCCGCCCCGGTCGTGGGTCCACAGCGTCAGGTGCACCGTGCGGTAGCGGATGTCGATGTCCGGATGGTGGTCGAGCTCCTCGGCGACGTCGGCGACGCGCCGGACCAGCTCGATCGCGTCGCGGAACGACGGGCACACGACGGTACGGCGCAGCCGCCCGTCGGCCGGCCGCCACTCCGGAATGCCGGGCAGCGCGGCCTCGAGCTCCTCGGCGGACAGCAGGTCACGTCTCATCCCCTCATGGTGGCACGCCCGTCCCGCGCCGCCCCGCGCTCCGCTTATGATCATCCGCGTGTCCCGGCCAGGTGTTCGCGAGGGCGCCCGCACGGGCGCACGCGCCTCATCGACGCGCCGCGCCGCCCGCGCCGCCCTCGGCGCGCTGCTCGCCCTGACGTTCCTTGCGCCCGCGCCCGCCGCGGCGGCCGCCCCCGAGGCCACCGCGGCGGGCGCCCCCGGCGACCCGGTCCGCTACGCGTTCGTCCGGCGCTGCACCGAGGACGGCACGCCCACCCCCTGCGGCCCGTGGCGGCTACGCATGCGCAGCGGCCGCACGGTGCGGCTCCCCGACGCCCGGGTCCACCCGCGCACCGCGCGCGGCGCGAAGGTCGCGAACCGCACCGCCCCGTTCGCGATCAGCGGCGACGGCGGCACCGTGGCCTACTTCCGCGGCGACGACCGCCTCGTGGTGCGCCGGATCGGCGGCCCGGTCCGCGCCCTGCCGTACCGGCCGGACGGCACCGACCTGGTCACGCTCTACCTGTCGGGGGACGGCGGCCGGCTCGCGGCCGAGACCGGCGGCGACCCGGAGCGGCGGCCCGCCGTCGTCTACGACACGGCCACCGGCGCCGTCGCGCTGCGGCTGCCCGGCTCGCTCGTCTTCCAGGGCTTCGGCGGCGAGAACGGCACGGCGGTGCTCACCGCCGCGCCGCGCGGCGACACGGTCACCCGGCTCGCCGCGTTCGGCCCCGACGGGGTGCCGCTGTTCGACGTGGCGCCGCCCCGGGCGGTCGCCGACAACGGCCCCTACGCCCTCGCCCCCGACGGCAGGACGGTCGCGTTCGTCGACGACGGCGAGCGCGCCGCGCTCGGGCTGTACGACGCGCGGGCCGGGACGCTGCGCCGCATCCCGCTGCGGCTCGCCGCCGACGACATCGTCGACGGGCTCGGGTGGAGCGGCGAGACCCTGGTCACGGTGCGGCTGTCCCGGCTCGGCGGGCGGCAGGACACGATCCGCGTCCTGCAGGTCGACACCGCCACCGGGGCCGCCCGCGTGCGCGAGAGCTACACGATCGGCGGCGACGTGTACGGCGCGACCCCCGACGCCTAGCGCCGCGCGCGCGTACCGGCACAGCAGCGCGATCAGGACGAGCTCGCACCCCACCACCGCGCGCTGGACCAGCCCTTGCGGCAGCGGCGTCATCCGCTCGCCGAGGAACTCGGTCACGTACGGCACGGTCACCAGCCCGAGCGCGGCGTAGGCGGCCAGGCTCAGCCCGCGCACCAGGTTCGGCCACGGGGTACGGCGGGCGACGAGCAGCCCGGCCGCGGGCAGCGCCACGAACGCGAGGAACGCGGCGTACCGGTGGATGGAGCCGGACAGCGACAGCGGCTCACCGGGCGGGTCGGTCGGGAACGCGCCGATGAGCACGACGCACCCGGCCCACACCGCCACGAGCAGCGCGGCCCGCGGGTCGGCCCCGGCCCGGGCGAGCACGAGCGCGAGCACGCCGGCGCCGAGGGCGATCACGGCGAGCGAGGCCGGGAGCAGCCAGCCGAGCGGCAGGAAGTAGTAGTCGCTGATCAGATCGCGCACCGGGCTCAGCTGGGGGGTGACGTGCAGTCCGACCAGCCCGGCCGTGCCCGCGACGATCGCGGCCGGCGCCATCGGCACGAGCGCCCGCACCTCCGGGGCCGGGTGAGTCCCGCTTGACCATTCCATGACCCCCAACTGTCCGGGCACGGGGGTCGCGGGGGTATCGGAGATCGGCCGGAATCCGCCCTGATCCTGCCCTTACCGGCGCCCCGGTGCGGCCGGGCGCGGATCAAGGGGCGGCCCTCAGGGATCGGCGGCCGCCGCCCCGCCCTCACCTGCGCATTCGCGCGCCCGGGCCGGTCCGGGCCGGGACCCCGAAGCGCTCGGGGTCGGTGTCCGGGAGACCCCGGACCCGCCGCGCGGGCGCCCGCGGGCGCCCTGCGCCCAGGCCCGCCACGGCGCCTCCGGCCAGGTGCACCACGAGGGCTGCGGCCGGGCACACCGCCGCCGGCCGATCACGGATCCGGTCGTGATCGGCCGGCGGCGTCGGGCCACGGCAACGGGCGGGACGGCCACGGCCGCGCCGGAGGGGACCGGCGGGCCGTGCGGCGGCCCGCGCCGGCGGACTCGGGGATCGCCGGCGCTCAGCCGCCGAAGGTGCCGAACCGCTCGAACGGCACGCCCACGTAGTTCTCGGCGAGCGTGGTCGCGGCCGCCTCCGAGGAGGTGACGTAGTCGAGGTAGGAGCGCTGCAGGCGGCGCCCGTAGGCGTCGTCGGAGTCGAAGGTGTGCAGCAGGGTGGTCATCCACCAGGAGAAGTGCTGGGCCCGCCAGATCCGCTTGAGGCAGGCGTCCGAGTACCGGTCGAGCAGCTCGTCCGACCCGGTCGCGTACCAGTGGGAGATCGCCTCGGCGAGCATGCGCACGTCGGCGGCGGCGAGGTTGAGGCCCTTCGCCCCAGTGGGCGGCACGATGTGCGCGGCGTCCCCGGCGAGGAAGAGCCGGCCGTACCGCATCGGCTCGGCGACGAAGCTGCGCATCGGCGTGATACCCCGCTCGATGATCGGGCCGGTGGCGAGCTCCCAGTCCGGGATCGTCTCCAGCCGCCGCTTCAGCTCGGCCCAGATGCGGTCGTCCGGCCAGTCGTCGAGCGACGCGTCCGGGGGCACCTGCAGGTAGAGGCGGCTGATCTCGGGGCCGCGCATGCTGTGCAGGGCGAACCCGCGCTCGGTGTAGGCGTAGATGAGTTCCTCGGTGGACGGCTTCACCTTCGCCAGGATGCCGAGCCAGGCGAAGGGGTAGGTCCGCTCGTAGATCGTGAGGGCACCCTCG
Source organism: Actinomycetota bacterium (assembly GCA_003242605.1). GTDB lineage: Bacteria > Actinomycetota > Actinomycetes > Streptosporangiales > Streptosporangiaceae > Thermopolyspora. The sequence goes on along the minus strand of QGUZ01000039.1, from coordinate 22,424 downwards.
GGGATGGAGCGCCGCGACACGCCGTGGAAGCCGTCGCACCCGGCGATGAAGTCGCACTCCAGCCGCTGCCCCTGGAAGGTGATCGACGGATGGTCGGTGTCGATGTCGTGCAGCTCGACGTCCGGGACCTCGAAGTGGATCTGGCCGCCGGCCGCGAACCGCGCGGCGAAGAGGTCCTTGACCACCTCCTGCTGGCCGTACACGGTGATGGCCCGGCCGGGTACCAGCCGCTCGAACGCGATGCGGTGGCCCTTGCCGCCGTAGCGCAGCTCGATGCCGTGGTGCACCAGGCCCTCCCGGTGCAGCCGATCGGCGACCCCGGCCTCGGTGAGGATGTCCACCGTGCCCTGTTCGAGTACGCCGGCGCGCACCCGGCCCTCACAGTACTCCCGGCTCCTGATCTCCAGGACGACCGAGTCGATTCCCCGCAGATGAAGCAGATGGGACAGCAGCAGGCCTGCAGGCCCGGCCCCGATGATGCCGACCTGAGTTCGCATGCTTCGATCCTGGGGCAACCGGCCGGTCCGTCCCGGTTTTACTTCCGCTGACCGGAAATACCCCGCTGGTCAGCGTCCGTCCGTCTCCTTGGCCGCGAGGTCCTTGGAGAGCGCGCGGGCCGCCGAGCGCACCGCGGGCCCGAAGCGTTTGACGTCCGCGCTGTGCCGCCAGGCCACCACCGAGAGCGCGGCGACCAGCTCCTCCCCCGGCCCGTACACCGGCGCGGCCACCGAGCAGGTGCCGATCGACATCTCCTCGACGGTGTAGGCGAGCCCGGTGCGGCGCACCTCCGCCAGGTCGGCGCGCAGCCGCTCGGGGTCGGTGATCGTGTTGGGCGCGTGCTTGGTGAGCCCCTGGGCGATCACCCGCTCGGTGAGCTCGGGCGGGGAGAACGCGAGCAGCACCTTGCCCACCGCGGTGGCGTGCAGCGGCAGCTCGGCCGCGACCCGGGTGAGCACCGGCACCGACTTCGGGCCGCGCAGCCGCTCGAGGTACATCGCCCGGTCCCCGTGCAGCACCGCGAGCTGGATGTTCTCCCGGGTCTCGGCGTACAGGTCGAGCATGTACGGCAGGGCGAGCTCGCGCAGCTCGCGCGGCCGGGCCGCCTGGATGCCGATCTGCCACAGCCGGGTCCCCACCCGGTACGACGCGTCCGGCAACCGTTCCAGGAAGCCGCCCGCGACCAGCTCGGCGATGAGCCGGTGGCCGGTCGCCAGCGGCAGGTCCGCGCGGCGGCAGATCTCGGTGAGCGTCAGCCGCACGTCCCCTGGGGCGAACGCCTCCAGGATGCGCATGACCTTGCCCGTGACCGTCGGCGGCGTCTGCCCGGGCGTCGTCATGACCGCAGCGTACGACGAGCGCTCAGGTCACCCCTACGGCGGGCTCCGCCATGTACCACCGGGCGTGCCCGTCGCCCCGGGTGAGCGAGTCGAGGCGGCGCGGCAGCTCCCGCCGGGAGAACGGGTCGCCCGCGGCGTTGCGGATGTGGATGCCGATCGCGTACATGTCCCTGATCTCCATCAGGGTGCCGAACCCCGGCCACTGCCGCAGGTCGCAGCCGTAGGCGCGGGCGAACTCGTCCACGTCCGCGGCGGACAGCCCGAACCGGCGCTGGCCGTGGTAGGTGTGCACCAGGTCCCACTCGCGCGGCCCCACCGCGACCCCGTCCCAGTCGCACAGCACGGCGCGGCCGTCGCGGCGGCGCAGCAGGTTGTCGATCCACGCGTCGCCGTGCAGCAGCACCGGCGGGCCGCTGCTCTCCAGCGTCTGCCACGCCTCGGTGAGCTCGGCGATGCGGTCGCGCAGCCAGGCCCGCTGGTCCGGGGTGAGCACCTCGGAACACGACTCCACCGCGCCGCGCACCTCGGCGAGCGGGTCGGCGAGCCGCTTGATCGGGAACGGCGGCACCGGCTGGTCGTGCAGGTGGCGCAGGATCCGGCCGAGCTCGCGGGTGGTGGGCCGGCCGCTCACCGGCACGTACTGCCAGAAGGTGACCAGGCGGCCGCCGTACTCGATCGGCTCGTCGGTGATGTCGTCGGCGGGCCGTACCGAGGGGAAGCCGCGGCGGACCAGCCAGCGGGCCACCGCGAGGCCGGTGTGCGTCTGCGGGGCGCCGTCGGGGGTGGCGGTGATCCGCACGATCAGGCCGTTGCGCAGCTTGAACACCGCGTTGCTGCGCAGCCGCAGCAGCTTGGCGCCCTCGGTGTCCACGCCGAGCCGGCCGCCGACCGTGTGCAGCACGCCGAAGGCCTCTTCGGCGAGGGCCCCGGCGATCACGTCAGGCCCATCGCCGACCGGCCGGGCCGCGGCCCCTTGGCGGGGTCACGGCGTGGATCGGGGCAGGATCCGAGGCGTTGCTCGCAGCGGGGGTCGGGCCGTTGGTCGGCCCGCGGGCCGCGGTGCGGGGCCGGGTGCGGGCCGCGCCGATCGGCGAGCGAGGTGCGGGCCTGGCCCGCCTGGCCGCCCGGGTAGGCGCCGGCAAGGCTCCGGGCGATCGCGTGGCCCAGCGGCGTCTGCGGCAGGGTGTCCATGAGCAGCTCGTGCAGCCGCTGCACGTTCGGCCGGTCGCGCAGCTCGGGCGGCACCGAGGTGAGCAGCCGGTGCGCCCGGTTCACCACGATCGAGGTGCGCTGCTCGATCGGCACCTGCAGCAGCGCCTCGGCCGCGCGCCCGCAGGCGCCCTCCAGGTCGCCGACGCGGGCCAGCTGCTCGGCCTGCTCGAGCAGCACCAGGCCGAGGTCGAGGCTGTGGAACGCCTGCTCGGGGTCGCGCGGCAGCGCCTCGTCGGCGGAGACCGCGCCCAGCTCGATCAGCGTGCCCGCGCGGTAGAAGTGCATGCGCCGCTCGGAGAACGCGAACGCCAGGTCGTCCTGGGTGCTGCCGCGCATCCGGACGAAGATCTGCTCGGCCTCGGCGAGCGCGGCCTTCGCCGCCTTGCGGTCGCCGAGCCGGGCGAGCGCCCGCGCCTCGGCCGCCGCGGCGAGCGCGGCCGGGGAGCTCGGCGCGTTCCCGGCGAGCCGGCGGGCCTCGCGGGCGAGCCGTACCGTCTCCATCGGGTCGCCGTAGTGGTAGGAGAGCATCGTCTCCTGGGCGCGGACGAGGGCGCGCAGCCGCGAGTCACCGATGTCGTCGGAGGCGGTGCGGGCGGTGCCGTACCAGGCGGCGGCCTGCCGGGTGTCGCCGAGCCGCATGAGCGCGTCGGCGGCGAGCAGCGCGAGCATCGTGGTGGCGTGCAGCAGGCGGCGCTGCACCGCGGCGGGCTGGCGCACCGCGAGCAGGCGGCGCAGCCCGGACAGCTCGAGCATGAGCCGGCAGAGCATGGTCACCGACGAGGTGTCCATGTATTCGCGGCGGAACCGCAGCACCTGCTCGTCGATGCGGTCGAGCTGGTCCTCGGTGGCGTTGCCCGCGGCGAGGGCGAGGTCGATGTCCTGGCGGACCCGCTCCACCTCGGCGAAGAACCGGCCGTCGGGCAGCGCCGAGCTGAGCAGCATGTCGTGGAAGAGCGCGCGGCGCTCGGCGTCGTCGTCGGCGTCCTCGAGGTACGCGTGCCCGCCGGGGCCGTCGTGCCCGCCCGCGTGGACCACCACGACCCGGGGGGCGTTCTCCCCGTCCTCGCAGTAGTCGGCGGCGAGGCCGAGCCGTACCGCGTTCGCCTTGTACAGCCGGGCGAGCAGGTCGATGGTCTGCGGGCGCGGCCGGGCGCGGCCGTTCTCCCAGGCGTTGAGCAGGTCGATGCTCGCCCGCGGGGAGCCGAGCCCCTCCTCGTCGCAGAGCCGCTCCAGCTCCTGGATCGCCTGGCGGGCCGACCAGCCACGGGCGAGCCGGTGCGCCTTGAGCAGGCTCACCCCGCAGCAGCCGTGGATCGCCTGCACGGTCTGCCACATGGTCCAGCCCCGGGATTCCGCCTGCTGCCGCCAGCCACGGGCGCACGACGGGGCATGCTCTCCACGGGCCATCCGCACCCTCCGCGTCGGAGTCTTCAGGTCATGAATGTTTCCCCGAAGTTAACCGGCACCCACCATAACTCGCGGGCCGCGGCACAAACGAGCCCACAAGTTCGTGCCATATCCACGCAATGCTCGCGGATTCCGCGGGTATTCCACTGATCACGAAATCCCGGCGATTGCTGGAAGAGGACGGCGCGCGCCAATCTGACACATGACGTTCGTCCCGTGACGTCGTCCCACCTTCTCGACCGGGAGAGCAACAATGGCCACAACAGATCTCAAGGGCACCGCGAGCGAGGCCCGCGAACATCTGGAGCGGCTCGCCGCTCAACTGGAGGCCCACGCCTTCCAGGTGCGACTGTGCGCGCCCTCCGGTCTGTATCCCCGGTTGCGCGTGATCAATCCCCTCGCGCCCTCGGTCACCGAGGACGTGCTGGCCGCCGACTCCTCCGACGGCGAGTGGTATTTCTGGCTCTCCTGGGCGGGTCGTATCGGTCACGCGTCCGACGTGGTGACGGCGGCCGAGCGCATCGCGAGCGTGCTGCACGTCATGCGGCGGTGAGCCGGGACGGCGACATCACCCACCCCTTGACCCACCCCATAACCCACCAGGACCACCGGCCACACCACCGCACCGGTACCCACCACCCGGTGATCACCCGATACCCGCCACGGAACCGCGGCACCGGTTCCGTGGCGGGGTTCATCCGGCGACGAGCGAGCAGGGGCGTTCGGCCTCGGCGCGGGCCGGGCGCACCCCGTCCATCGCCTCCCGGACCCGGGCGAGCAGCCGGTCGGCGAGCGCGTCGTCGCCGCGGGCGCGCGCCGACTCGGCGAGCCTGGTGACGAGGTCGGCGAGGGCGTGGGCGGTCTGCTCCAGCCGCGAGTCGCGGGCGCGGCGCGCGGCCCACGGCTCGCCGAGCGGGTCGAGCCCGAGCACGCCGAGCATGGCGCGCAGCCGGACGTAGGCGTCCTCGAGGGCCGCCTCGTCGCCCGCGGCGAGCGCCCGGTTGCCCTCGCTCACCGCCGCCCAGACGACCGCCAGCGCGCGGGGCACGTTGAGGTCGTTGTCCATCGCCGCCGCGAACGCCTCGGGCACCGCGGCGGCCGGGGCCGCGTGCGGCAGGCGCCGGGAGGCGCGCAGCACGAACCCCTCGATGCGCCGGAACGCCGCGGCCGCGTCGCGCAGCGCCGTCCAGGAGAACTCCAGGTCCGACCGGTAGTGCGACATGGCGAGGTAGTAGCGCAGCTCGATCGGCCGGACCTCGGTGAGGATGCGCGACAGCGAGAACGGGCTGTCGACGGACTTGTGGATCTTCTCCCCGCCCCGGGTCACCGTGCCGCCGTGCAGCCAGTAGCGGGCGAACCGGTCGCCCGCCGCCCGGGACTGGGCGATCTCGTTCTCGTGGTGCGGGAAGATCAGCGGCGCCCCGCCCGCGTGGATGTCGAACTCCCGGCCCAGGTACTTGCGCGCCATCACCGAGCACTGCACGTGCCAGCCCGGCCGCCCGTCGCCCCACGGGGTCCGCCAGTACGGCTCGCCGGGCTTGGCCCGCTTCCACAGCGCGAAGTCGCAGGGGTGGCGCTTGCCCCGGCCCGGCTCGGCGGCGGCCCGCATGTGCTCCGCGCGCCGCCGGGAGAGCCGGCCGTACTCCGGGAACGAGGCGACCGAGAAATACACGTCACCGTCGACCACGTAGGCGTGCCGCCGCCGCAACAGCTCCTCGATCAGCTCGATCATTTCCGTGATATGACCGGTGGCCCGGGGCTCCACGGTGGGCGGCAGGCAACCGAGCAGTTCGTAGGCCGCGAAAAATGAACGATAATTCGTTTCCGCGATGAGCCACCACGGCACCTTTTCCACCAGCGCCCGCCGGAGTATCATGTCCTCCATGTCCGTGACATTCCGGCACAAAGTAACCGTGCAGCCGTGGTATTTCAGCCACCGGGCGAGCACGTCGAAACTCACCTGGCAGCGCAGCTGACCGACGTGCGGGGGTGCCACGACGGTCGGGCCGCAGATATAAATGGAAACGTCCCGGCCACGACGCGGCGTGAAATTCCGAACGGCACGGCTGTACGTGTCGTAGAGTCGCAGTGGCATGATTTCGAGCGTAGGGTGCCGCGCGCTCGTCTGTCGATACGGCCGCGTGTTAAATCTAACGCAGAATCAGACATTCGTTCGCACGTCGCCATAACGGCGACAAATCAGACCGGTTACCTGCGGGCACGCCGAAATGGGGGCGCGGGAAATCGCCCCCGAAACACACCGGGAGGTATCCGGAATTTCCAGAATGGGGCCTTCGGGCACCGCCGACGCACCCCGCCGGGGCGGACGTCAGCCCGCCCGCCGGGCACCGCGGCCGGACCGGCGATCTCCCGGCCGACCGGCGGCGGCGTCCGGTGCGACCCCGTTGTCGTTAGTCGTTATACGTCCTCGCCTCCGCCGCGCCGCGGCCACCCCCCGGCTTCACCGCCCGCCCCGCACCGCCGGCCGGTGGTCGGCGCAGCCCGGCTCCGGGCAGCGTCCGCGCCGGCGCGAGCGCGGCCCCTCGGCGGGCCGGTCCCGGAGGCGCGGCCGGGCGTCCCGTCGTTCCCGGCCCGGATGCCGGACGCGTGCGGGGGCACGGATCGCGGGGGTGCGCGACGGCTCGCCCCGCCCTCCTCGCCCCGCCCTCCTCGTGCCGGGCGCACCGCGTCCCGGGCCGCACGCGCCCGCCGGGCCGGTGAAGGCGGACCGCCGCGCCCGGCCGCTCGGCCGCCGCGTGCACCGGCTCCCCGGCCGGGCCGGCGCGGGTCCCGGCGGCCGCGGCGCGCGTGCCGCGGGCCACGCCTTGCCGTACGGCGGACACACGTCGGCCCGCGGGATCCGGCCGCGCTCGTCCGGGGCGGTCCGGCCCACGGCCGCCGTCTCCTGCCGCGGGGATCCGGATAAGCCGCAGGCCCTATTCCGGACACGCCTCCGTATGACGCATAACGGAAACCTTTGAGGTTTTTGTCCGAAACATGGGTATCTTACGCTGCGAAGGACGACCGGCGATTTCGCCGGCCGGAGCCGTTTCGGCCACGGGAGGTGATGGAAGGCTTCCTCGGCCGCCGCGAGCGGTCCTTTCCAGGTGCGCGACGGAGCGTGTGCGCCGACCGCCGACATGGGAAGTCTGAGATCGACGAGAGGAGATCGCGATGAAACGGATCCGGATCGTGCAACGGCCCCGGCCGCCGAAGCGCCCGGCGCCTCTCGACCTGCGTACCCCTTCCGGTCGCCGACTCCCCTTCTAGGTCCCGCCACAGGCGTTGCCCCCTGATCTCGATCCGCTCCCCCGCGCCCCTCGCGGTCGCGCGGCGCCCACCGGCCTCCCCGCGCCGTGGGCACCCCGCGATCCGCCCGGTCGTCCCCCGGCCGCGCGACCCGGCATAGCGATCGGCGCCGCCCGGCCCTGCCCGCGCACGGTGGCCGCGCCCCATGCGGGGGCCTCCCCGCCGCTCCGCCGTACCCGGCGGGCCGCCGTCAGGCGCGCCGCGCGCGGGTGCGCTCCACCGCCAGCGCGTAGCAGCGGTCGAACCCCGCGAGCACGGCCGGCCAGGAGCACTGCACCGGCTCGGTCGCCCGGTTGTGCTCGGCGATCGACTCGCGCAGCTCCGCGTCCCCGGCGAGCCGGGCCAGCGAGGCGGCGAGCTCGGTGAAGTCCCGGCCGAGCAGGCCCTCCTTGCCGGGCCGTACGAAGTCGGCGACGCCGCTCTGCGCGCGCGCCACCACCGGCACCCCGGCGGTGCGCGCCTCCAGCGCGGCGAGCCCGAACGACTCCCGGGGCGCGGGCGCCACGAACACGTCGGCCGACTCGAGCAGCTCCCGGATGCGCTCCCGCGGGTAGCGGCCGGGCATCGACACCCAGCCCATGCCCCGGGTCCGCAGGTAGCGCTCCATCGAGGCGCGCGCCGGGCCGTCGCCCACGATCGTCGCCCGCAGCGGCACCGACGCGGGCACCCGCCGCCGCGTCTCCTCCAGCAGCTTCAGCAGCCGCAGCGGCTGCTTCCGCGGGGCGAGCCGGCCCACCGCCACCACGTGCACCGGCGTGCCCGGGTCCCGGCGGCTCCGCGGCCCGGCCGGCCGCCAGGCGGCCACGTCGAGGCCGTTCGACACCACCCGCACCGGCACCCGGGGCCCGGCGACCCGCCGGATCGGCCGTGCCGCGGCCTCGCTCACCGCGGTGCCCACCAGCCCCCACCGGTTCCACCGGTAGACCGCGTTGAGCGCGCGGTACACGGTCCGGGTGACCACGTCCCACATGCTGTGCACGGTGACCACGACCGGCAGCCCGGCCCGCACCGCGGCCCGCACCCCCTGCCACGCGAACGGCGACACCGCCCCGGCGTGCACGTGCACCACGTCCGGCGCGTACCGGGTCATGAGCGCGAGCAGCCGCCCGGTGCCCCGGGGGTGCACCGGCAGCTCGTACGGCAGCGGGGCGACGATGCGGTCCACCCCGTCCATGGGCGCGCCCGCGGTGGCGGTCGCGACCCGCACCTCGTGCCCCGCCTCCCGCTGCGCCCGCACCAGGTCGGCCACCTGGACCTCGATGCCGCCGAGGCGCGGCAGATAGCAGTCACTGACGTGAAGGATCCTCACCGGGCACACCCTATTGCGGCGGCCCGTGGAATGATTGCCAAGGTGTCACGCACCGCGGTCTTCTTCCACGCTCATCCCGACGACGAAGCACTGCTGACGGCCGGGACCATGGCGATGCTCGCGGCCGAGGGTCACCGGGTGGTGCTCGTGGTGGCCACGGCCGGGGAGCGCGGCCTCGCCGACCTGCCGCACGGCGACCGGCTCGGCGAGACCCGGATGAACGAGCTGTACAAGTCCGCGGCCGGGCTCGGCGTGGCCCGCGTGGTCCACCTCGGGTACGCCGACTCGGGCCTCGCCACGGGCGGCGCCGCCCCCGAGGACCGGCCGCCGAACGCGTTCATCGACGCCGACGTCGAGCAGGCGGCGCGGCGGCTCGCGGACGTCCTCGACGAGGAGCGGGCCGACCTGGTGACGATCTACGACCCGGCGGGCGGCTACGGGCACCCCGACCACGTGCAGGTGCACCGGGTGGGCAGCCGCGCCGCCGAGCTCGCGGGCACCCCGATCGTGCTCGAGGCCACGGTGAACCGCGACCCGCTGCTGCGCGCGCTGCGGCTCGCGAGCCGGTTCTACCGCTTCCCCGACGACTTCGACCTGCGCGCCTACGAGAAGGCGTACTCGCCGGGCAGCGCGATCACCCACCGGGTGAACGTGCGCCGGTACGCCGACGCGAAGCGGGCGAGCATGGCCGCGCACGTCTCGCAGACCACCGGCGGCGACGGCGACCGCACCCTGGCGCTCCTGCTCCGCATCCCCCGGCCGCTCTACCGGCTGGTCTTCGGCACCGAGTGGTACGTCCGCCGCGACCTGCCCCCGGGCACCCGGCTGCGCCACCCGTTCGACGCCTTCCCGGGTGACCCTCCGGGACGTCCCCGACCCGGGACCGGGGGGCCTCCTCCGCGCGGAGGACGGCCCGGGCCTCCGGAAGGGTGAGCCGCGCGGCCCGCGGACCCGGCAGACTGGACGGTGGCCGGGCCGCCGGCCCGCCGCGCGGGCGCGCCCCGGCCCCGCGCGGTGACGGCGACGCGAGGGGAGCGGCGATGGACGGGCGGCGATGAGGAACACCTGGCTGCAGATCCTGCTCTCGGCGGCCTCGCTCGCGCTCGCCGTGCTCCTCGTCGTGCTGCTGCCGCAGATCATGCGGCTGCTCACCGGCGCCGAGGTGAGCTGGGCGCAGATCGGCGCCGAGTTCACCCGGCTCAGCCCGCCGATGATCGGGCTCATGACGGTGCTGTGGCTGGCGAGCCTGTGGGCGTACACGTTCGTGCTCACCAACTCGCTGCCCGGCCTGTCCCACCTGCAGGCGCTCACCCTCAACGCCGCGGGCAGCGCGGTGAGCAACCTGCTGCCGTTCGGCGGCGCGGCCGGGGTCGCGCTCACCTTCGCGATGACCAAGGGCTGGGGGTTCGCCACCCGGGCCGTGGTGGTCTCCACCCTCGTGTCGGGCATCTGGAACACGCTGTTCCGGTTCATCCTCCCCGCCGTCGGCATCGTCGCCCTGCTGGTGGCGGGCAAGGTGCCGGACCCGACCGTGGCGAAGGCCGCCTGGGCGGGCGCGGTGTCGATCCTCGTCCTCGTCGCCGTGGTCGCCGCCGCGCTCTACTGGGAGCGGGCCGCCCGCCTGCTCGGCCGGGCGCTCGACGCGGTGTTACGGCTCGCGCCGCGCCGGATCCGCCCCGCCGAGGGCCGCGTCTCCGCGGCGATCGAGCGGCTGCGCGCCGACACCGCGGAGATCGTGCACCGCCGCTGGGCCGGGCTGTCCGGCGGCATGACCGCGTTCCTCGCGCTGCAGTGCCTGATCATGGCCGCCTGCCTCGCCGCGACCGGCGCCTACCCCGGCCCGGCGGAGACCGTGGCGGTGTTCGCGCTCAGCCGGGTGCTCACCACCGCCCTTGTCACCCCGAGCGGCGCGGGCATCATGGAGGGCGGGGTCGCCGCCCTGCTCGTCGCGTTCGGCGAGCCCGCGGCCGAGGCCGCCGCGGCGGCGCTGCTGTTCGGGTTCTGGACCTACACGATCGAGATCCCGGCGGGCGGCCTCGCGCTCGGCGCGTGGTCGCTGCTGCGCCGCCGGCCCGCACATCAACAGGCTGTTGATCCGACGCCAAGCGGGCGGAGATCCCGCTCTTGATAGCCTGAGATCATCGCCGCCGGACGGCGGCGGATGCGGGCAGACGAGCGACGATGGGCAGGTCGGCCTTGGCAGACACCTTGTGCACGCGTTCCGGCCGCGCATAGCGGGGCGGTCGACATGGTGGCGTTCCGGGTCCTGGGGCCGGTGGAGGCCTACGAAGGAGACACACAGCTCGACCTCGGCGGGCTACGGCAACGCTCCGTGCTCGCCCGCCTGCTCGTCGCCCGCGGGCAGGTGGTGCCCGTCGACACCCTGATCCACGACCTGTGGGCGCCGGACGCGGCCAAGGACGCGGTGAGGGGCGCGCAGTCCGGCCTGCAGGTGTACATCTCGCGGCTGCGCCGGGTGCTCGAGCCCGGCCGCCCGCGCGGAGGCCCCAACCGCCTGCTCGTCACCGTCGCCTCGGGGTACGCGCTGCGCATCGCCCCCGAGCAGGTGGACGCGCTGCGCTTCGAGTCGCTGATCCGCGCCGCCGGGGAACGGCTCGACGGCGGCGACCCGCAGGCCGCCCGGGCCGGGCTGGAGACCGCCCTCGGCCTGTGGCGCGGCACGCCGTACGCGGACTTCGCCGACCAGCCGTGGGCGGAGGCCGAGGTCACCCGGCTGTCGGAGCTGCAGCTGGTCGCCCGGGAGCGGCACGCCGACGCCGGGCTGCGGCTCGGCCTGCACGCCGAGACCGTGCCCGACCTGGAGGCGCTCACCAACGAGCACCCGCTGCGCGAGGAGGGCTGGCGGCTGCTGGCGCTCGCCCTCTACCGGTGCGGGCGGCAGGGCGACGCGCTCGCCGCGCTACGCCGGGCCCGCGCCATCCTCGCCGAGGAGCTCGGCATCGACCCGGGTCCGGCGCTGCGCAAGATGGAGTCCGACATCCTCAACCAGGATCCCGGCCTCGACCTGGTGCCGCCGCCCCGCCGCGCCCCGGAGTCCGCCGCGACCCTGCCGCCGCGGCCGAGCGCGCCCGGCCCCGCCGCGGTGCCGCCGCTCGAGCCCGAGCCGTTCGTCGGCCGCGACGCCGAGCTCAACGCCCTGCTGGGCGCCGCGCCGAGGGCGCTCAACGGGCGGTTCAGCCTCGCCGTGGTCACCGGCGACGCGGGCGCGGGCAAGAGCACGCTCGTGCGCCAGCTCGGGGTACGGCTCGGCGCGGAGGGCTGGCTCACCGCCTCCGGCGGCTGCCCGGACAGCACCGCCACCCCGCCCGGCTGGGCCTGGGTGGAGGTGCTGCGCTCGATCGCCGGCCGGATCGGCACCGGCGAGTACGGCCCGCTGCTCGCGCCGCTGCTCGACGACACCGCGCCCCCGCCCGACCCGGACGAGGTCGGCGGCGGCTTCCGGCTGCACCGCGCGGTCGGCGGCTACCTGTCCGCCGCGGCCCGCGAGGCCCCGCTGCTGCTCGTGCTCGAGGACCTGCACTGGGCCGACGACCAGACGCTCGCGCTGCTGCGGGCGCTGCCCAGCCTCGTCGCCGCGAGCCGGGTGCTGCTCGTCGTCACCTACCGGGACAACGAGATCGACGACGACCAGGCCGAGGTGCTCGCCGCGCTCGCCCGGCTCGACCCGGTGCGGGTGAAGCTCGGCGGCCTCGACCGGGAGGCCGTGGCCGAGCTGGTCCGCGCCACCTGCGTGCGCGAGGTGGACGAGGAGGCGGTGCACACGATCGTCGAGCGCACCGGCGGCAACCCGTTCTTCGTCCGGGAGACCGCCCGGCTGCTCGACGCCGAGTCCGCGGGCGGGCAGGCGAGCGTCGCCGACCTGATGTCGGTGGTGCCGAGCGGGGTGCGCGACGTGCTGCGCCGCCGCATCACCCGGCTGCCGGCCACCGCGCAGCAGATCCTGCTCATGGCCGCGGTGATCGGCCGCGAGGTCGACGTGGACGTGCTCATCGACGTGTGCGGCGACGAGGACGCGGTGGTCGAGGCGGTGGAGGCCGGGCTGCTCGCCGGGCTGATCACCGAGCCGGGGCCGGGCATCGTGCGGTTCGACCACGACCTGGTGCGGGACACGATCTACTCGGACGCCTCGCGGCTGCGCCGTTCCCGGCTGCACGCCGCGGTCGCCTCGGTGATCGAGCAGCGCAACCCGTCCGACGTGGCCGCGCTCGCCCACCACTACCACGCGGCGGGCACCGCGGAGACCGCGGCGAAGGCGGTGAACTACGCCGGGCTCGCCGCCGAGCAGGCCGAGCGGCGGTTCGCCCACCGGGAGGCGGCCCGGCTGTGGCAGCAGGCGATCGACGCGTTCGACCGCGCCCACCCGGACGGCTCGGATCCGAAGCGGCGGCTGCTGCTCCAGCTCCGGCAGATCAAGGCGCTCGCGCTCAGCGGCGACATGGCCGCGGCCCGGGCGCTGCGCCGCAAGGCGATGGAGGCCGCGCTGCCGCTGCAGGACCTGGAGCTCACCGCGCGGATCGCGGCCTCGCTCGCCGTGCCGTACAAGGGGATGGCGCGCGACTTCACCCGCACCGCCTGGGAGATCGTCGACGTCACCGAGAAGGCCCTGGTCGAGCTGCCGCCGAGCGAGCGGTCGCTGCGGGCGAGCCTGCTCGCCACGCTCGCGCTCGAGCTGGAGGGCTCCGACACCGGCCGCGGCCAGCAGGCCTCGCTCGAGGCCGAGGAGCTCGCCCGGCAGAGCGGCGACCCGGCGCTGCTCGCGGTCGCGCTGAGCGGGCGGCTGCGCCAGTCGTACAGCATCCCCGCGGTGGGCGAGCGGGAGGCGATCGGCCGCGAGCTCGTCGAGGTCGGCGAGGCGAGCGGCCAGCCCGCGGTGCAGGCCCTGGCGCACCTGGTGCTGATGGAGTGTGCGGCGGCGCGCGGCGACTTCGCCGAGGCGGACCGGCGCATCGAGGCCGCCGAGCGGCTCGCCAAGCAGTACGACCTGCCCGCCCCGGCCGCGGTCGCCGCCTGGTACGCCGGGCAGCGGCTGATGATCGCGGGCGACTACCGGGGCGCGGAGGCGGCCTACCGGAACGCGGCCCGGCTCACCGCGCGGGCCGGCATGCTCGAGGGCCGCCAGGACCTGCCGCTGATCACCTCGTTCTGCCTGGCGCTGGTGGAGGGCCGGGCGGCCGAGATGGTGGAGCCGCTCGCCGAGGCGCACCAGCGCCGGGCCAAGTGGACGCTCGACGCGTACGCGCTCGCGCTCGCCGCGGCCGGGCACGAGCGGGACGCCCGGGCGATCGCCGCGGTGCGGCCGCCGGTGCGGCCGGACTTCCTCTACGAGCTGGCGATGACCTGGCGGGCGCACGCCGGCATGCTGCTCGGCGACACCGGGCGCATGGAGGAGGCCTACGACACGCTCGGCCCGTTCTCCGACCGCATCGCGGGCGCGGGCACCGGCGTGGTGGCGCTGTGGCCGGTCGCGCAGACCCTCGGCGACCTCGCCCGGCACCTGGGGCGGCCGGATGCGGCCCGGGCCCACTACGAGAAGGCGCTCGCGGTCGCCGAGCGGGTGGGGGTCTCCCGCTGGGTCACCGCGGCGCGGCAGGCGCTCGACGCGCTGTGACCGGCGTCAGCAGGTCACCCGGAAGCCCTTGCTGAGCGCGGTGCCGCCGGGCCGTACCCGCAGCTCGACGCGGTACCAGCCGGGGTTGGCGACGATCTGCGGGCGCCAGTGCACGGTCCGGGTGTCGCCGGTGAACGCGGGCCGGGCGGCGAGGTACGGCCGCCAGCGCTTGACGGCCGGGCTCCAGCGCAGCAGCCGCCAGTGGTAGACGGCGAAGCCGCCGGTGGCGACGACGAGGCCGCGCGCGTGGTAGGTGCGGCGGCAGACCGAGCCGGGGGCGCGGGCCCCGGGGGCGGCGGTGACCGCGACCGTGCCCGGCTTCGGCCGCACCGGGCCGCCCGCGGCGGCCGGTGGGCGGGCGTGCGCGGCGGCCCGCCCGGATGCGCCGGGCGCGCCCTCCGCGGGGTGCGCGACGCCCGCGGCGATGTACGCGGCGGCGAGGGCGAGGATCGCGGCGAGCGGCCGGAACGCGGCCCGGCCGAGCGTTCGGCGGGACGGACCGGCGGCTCCGGTCGCCGCCGCGGGGACCAGGCGTTCGTGCTTGCCCATGGCCCGCACCCCTTCCGTGCACCGGGTCCGTGCAGGGACGGGGGGTTGCTCGGCCCGACCTGCCGGCGGCTCCGGTGCCGGCGGGCCGGGCGGGCCACCCCAGGGCGGTCCGCCCGGCCCTCAGCCCCGTCGGGGACGGTGAGCCTCAGGGGCGCTCACCGCCGCGGGCGCCGTCTCCCGAAAGCCGCTCACGTGATGAGATACCCGAGATATGACTGATTAGTACGTCTTATTCCTAATGTCCGAGTCGCGGCTTTGCGCGGCCGGTCCGCCCGGCGGCCCGCCGCCCCGGCGCGCCGCGCAGTGACCTTGACCACAACCCGGTCCACCAGCGGCGGAGGCTGGGGCACCATTGGATAGGTAAGGCTGACCTAAGTGGTAAGACCGGTCCGGCTCGGCCCGGTACGGCGCGACGCGAGGCGGTGAGGCGAGGTGAACGCGATCCCCGACCCCACGGCCTCCTCGGTGCTCGGCATGCCGCTGTGGCTGTGGGCGCTGGTCTGCGTCCTGATCATGTTCGCGCTGTTCCAGTTCTACTACTGGGTCGGACGCAGGCTCGGCGAGCGGCTGTACGAGTCCGCCCTGGGCCGCCGGATCGGCCGGCACCGCATCGACCGGGTGGAGGCCCTGGTCCGGCGGCGGGGCGCGGTCGCCGTGTTCGGCTGCTTCTGGGTGCCGGTGCTGCGGCACGTGCTGCCGCCGTGCGCCGGGGTGATCCGCGTCTCCTATCCCTGGTTCGTCGTGGCGAGCGCGCTCGGCGCGCTGCTGTGGACACCGCCGTGGGTGGTCGGCGGCTACGCCGTCATCTGGGCCTGGCTGCGGCTCGCCGCGCGGTCGCCGGTGCTCGCCGTACTCGTGCTCATCGTGGCCGTGCCCGCGGTGGCGGCGCTGATCGTCGTGCGGCGGCGGCGCCGCCGGCGGCGGGAGGCCGAGGTGCCCGTCGCATCCTGACCTGGACCGATCTCGGCGGGTCGCCCGGACCGCGGCGATCTGCGATGTCATCATGGCCGAGTGCGCATCAGGCCATCCGTGATCGCGACACCGTTCGCCCGTCCGCCCGCCGCGCTCCGCGCGCTTTTCGCGGGTGTGCTGCTCGCGGCGTTCGTCCTGACGCCGGTACGGCCCGCGGCCGCGAACCCGGCGCCGGGCCGCGCCGAGGCAGCTGCGGCGAGCCCCGCACCGCACGCCTGGCCGGGGTCGGAGTCCGGCGCCACGGCGGAACCGGACTCCGCGCTCGACATCGAGCTGGACATATCCGCCGGGACCGCGCCCGAAGCAGCGCCGGAAGCCGAGTCCGAAGCCGAATCCGAGGCGGCGTCCGAAGCCGCGACCGGCACCGCGCCGGAGGCCGGGGAGGAGGCCGCGCCCGCGGCCGCCCCGAAGATCACGGCGAAGGCGGCGTACCTGGTGGACGCCTCGGCCGGCACCGAGCTGTACGCCAAGAATCCCGACCGCCGGCTGCCGGTGGCGAGCCTGACGAAGGTGATGACGGCCCTGGTGGTGCTCGAGGAGGGCTCGCCCGACGACATGATCAAGATCACCAAGGGGGACGTCCGGCACGCGGTGCGGAACGGCGCGAGCCGGGCCGGTCTGCGCGCGGGCGAGCGGTTCACCGCCAAGGAGCTGCTGTACGCGCTGATGCTCCCCTCGGGCGCCGACGCCGCCCGCGCCCTCGCCCGGCGGTACGGCCCGGGCGTGCCGAACTTCGTGGCGAAGATGAACCGGCTGGCCGAGGACCTCGGCCTGGAGCGGACCCACTACACCAACCCGGACGGGCTGCCCAGCCCGGACCTCGGCGGCCGCTCCACGGCCCGCGAGCAGACCCGGCTCGCCATGATCGCGCTCTCCGACCCGGTGCTCTACGAGATCGCGTCGACCGCCCGGCACTCGCTGCCGAAGACCACCACCCACCGCGCGTACACCTGGCACAACTCCAATCCGCTGCTCACCCGCGTGCCGGGGGCCTTCGGGCTGAAGACCGGCTTCACCCGCTCGGCCGGGTACTGCCTGTCGTTCGCCGCCGAGCAGGACGGCCGGTTCCTCTTCGGCACGGTCCTCGGCGAGGCCACCGCGGCGAACCGCCTCCGCTCGGTCACCCGGCTGCTCGACCTCGCCCGCACCTGACCGCGGCCGCCCGGGCACCGCCGTACCGGCTGACGTCAGGCGTCGCGCACCAGGCCGTGGCAGGCGATCGCGGCGGCGGCCACCACGTTGAGGGAGTCGACGCCCATCCGCATCGCCTGGGCGCTCATCGGGATGCACACCCGCTCGTCGGCCTCACTCAGCCAGCGCGAGGACAGGCCGTCGCCCTCCGAGCCGAGCAGCAGGGCGACCCGGTCGCCGAGGGCGACCTTGTCGATCGGGGTGACGGACTGGTCCGGGGTGAGGGCGAGGGTGCGGAACCCGGCCTCGCGCAGCAGGGCGAGGCCGTGGTACCAGTCGGTCATCCGCGCGTACGGGATGGCGAAGACCGCACCCATGGAGACCTTGATCGAGCGCCGGTAGAGGGGGTCGGCGCAGCGCGGCGACAGCACGACCGCGTCCACGCCGAGCGCCGCCGCGCACCGGAAGATCGCCCCGACGTTGCCGTGGTCGACGAGGTCCTCGAGCACCACGACGCGGCGGGGCGGCGGCCCGGGCCGGAAGGCGGCGGGCACCCCGGGCGGCGGCGCCGGGTCGCCGGGTACGGCGGGCCGCAGCCCGGCGAGCAGCTCCGGCACGCTCGGCAGCGGCTTGCGCGCCATCGAGGCGAGCGCCCCGCGGTGGACGGCGAACCCGGTGATCCCCTCCATCACCTCGTCGGCGACGACGTAGGCCGGGGCGGTCACCGCGTCGAGCAGGTCGCCGATCGGCCCGAGCCACCGCTCGGTGAGCAGCAGGGAGCGCACGGGGTACCCGGTGGCCACCGCGCGGCGGATCACCTTCTCCCCCTCGGCGATGAACAGGCCGTGCTCGGCCTCGAGGCTCTTGCGCAGCTCCACGTCGCGCAGCCGGACGAAGTCGGCGATGCGGGGGTCGGCGGGGTCGTGCACCGGGACGATGTCGGCCACCCGCCAAAGCCTACGGCACCGCCGGACACGGCACCGGCGGCCCGGGCCGCAAGGTGACGGGCACCGGGGCGGCGGCGCGCCGGGGACCGATTCCGCGGAACCCGCGCCCGCCCGCGCCGGCATGTGCGAGACTCTGCGTATCCGGCTCGTGACTCTGCGCACCGAAGGCGACGATCGGGGGGCACGGTGCCTGACCAGCGCACGGCGACGCGCCCGGCCGCGACGGCCGAGGCGTGGCTGCGGGACGCCCGCCGGGCCCGCACGCTGTCGCTGGTGACGCTCGGCTGGCTCGCCGCGGAGAGCGGCCTCGGCCTCGCCGCGGGGTTCGACGCGCACTCGGTGGCGCTGATCGGGTGGGGCGCCACCGCCCTGGTGGAGGGCATGGCGGGCCTCATCGTGGTGTGGCGGTTCACCGGGGCGCGGCTGCGGTCACCGTCCGCCGAGCGGGTGGCGCGCCGCCTGGTGGCGGTCAGCTTCTGGATGCTCGCGCCGTACCTCGTCGCCCACGTCGCCTACGACCTGCACCTGGGCTACCGGCCCGAGCCGACCGCGCTCGGCATCGCGGTCACCACGATCAGCCTGGTGGGCATGCCCCTGCTCGGCCGCGCCAAGCGCCGCCTCGGCGCCCGGCTCGGCTCGCCCGCGACGGTGGGCGAGGGCACCCAGAACCTGCTCTGCGCGGCGATGTCCGGGGCCGTGCTGCTCGGGCTCGCGCTCAACGCGCTCGGCTGGTGGTGGCCGGACGCGGCCGCCGCGCTCCTCCTCGCCGGTACGGCGGTGCACGAGGGGCGCAGGGCCTGGCGCGGCGGGTCCTGCCACCACTGAACCCGCACCACGGCGGGGGCGATGCCCGCGCCGCGCAGCGCCTCGACGACCAGGTGCGCGGTCCCGGGCTCGGCCCACACCCGGCACCCGCCGTCCCGCAGCACGACCGCCCGCACGCAGTCGAGGTCGCGCCACGCCCGCCGCGCCGCCGCGGGCGCGATCGCGTCCACGACCACCAGGTCGGCCGGGGCGGCGGCACCGGCGGCACGCCGCGGGGCCGGGGCCGCCACAGGGCGTTCATCGATGAGGGACATGAGCGGACACCTTCCGCCGGCATGCGTCGGAGCGGCGCGCCGACCGTGCGCGCAACTCACGATACATCGCATCTTATATGCGATGTATCGCGTTCCCGATTGATTACTTTTCGCGGTCAGGTGAGCGCCATTCGTGTTACATGCCGGAAAACTGCCCTTTCGCCGCGTAAAGCCGCCCAGTATGGTTCCCTAGGCACTGACAACGTTTCCCCCATGCCGGGGAACGACGGCGCGTACCGTCTGGGGGAACGGCAGAGAACATCACGAGAGGTCAGCGTGGGCGGACGCCACCGTTGGGACGAACAGGATGGCGGCTACACCCCCTACACCGCGCCGCCGCAGCCACGCCGGAGGACGAGCACCGGACGCATCCTCGCGCCCCTCGCCGGGGCGGTGGCGCTCATCGTGCTCGCCGCCGTCGGCGCCTATGTGATCGTCAACAGGGGTGAGGAGTGCGGTGACCAGCGCATCGCGCTGCAGGTCATCGCCTCGCCCGACATCCGGCCGGTCGTCTCGGCGGCGGCCGAGCGGTTCGGCCGGTCCCAGGCGAAGGTCGGCGACCGGTGCGTGACGGTGAACGTCAAGGACGCCGACGCGGCGAGCGTGGCGAACGCCCTCGCCGGCTCCGGCCCCACCGACATCGAGAACGTGGACGCCGACATCTGGATCCCGGACTCGAGCGTGTGGGTGACCAAGCTCAAGGCGAGCGCCACGGCGCGGGTGCCGGGCTCGATCGCGGGCACGATCGCGCGCTCCCCCGTGGTCCTCGCCGCCCCGAAGTCGGCGGTGGCGGACCTGGAGAAGGTGCTCGGCGAGGCGAGCTGGGACGCGATCATGTCCGCGACCAACGCCGCCAACCTGGAGGGCAGAGCGGCCAAGGTACGGGTGCTCACGCTCGACCCGACGCGCAACGCCGCCGGGCTCACCGCCCTGCTCGCGGGCGCGGACGTGCTGCGCCGCGGCGGCGGCACGAACGCGCAGCTCGCGGGCGTGCTGCGGCGCCTGTCGGAGTCCACGGTGAGCACCCCGGCGGGCCTGTTCGCGAGCATGGCGAAGCGGTCCTCCCGGGTCCCGGTCGGCATCGCCACCGAGCAGGCGGTCTGGTCCTACAACCGGCAGCGGCGGCCGGAGGACCCGATCGTCGCCCTCTACCCCAAGGAGGGCACGCTCGCGCTCGACTACCCGATCGTGATCTCCACCAAGGACGTCGACCTCCGCCGGGCCGCCGAGCTGTTCAAGCAGGAGCTCACCTCGGCCCGGACCGGCCAGGACGCCCAGCGGCACGGCTTCCGCACCACCTCGGGCCAAGCCGACCCCCGCACGCTCACCGCGACCCACGGCGTCTCCGCCGGCGCGGTGCGCACGCTCGCCGAGCCGGACGCCGGGAACATCACCCAGGTCTCGCAGGCCTGGTCGCGGCTGAAGCTCGGCTTCCGCCTGCTGTCGCTGATCGACGTCTCCGGCACGATGGCCCTCACCCCGCCGGGCACGAACCTCACCCGGATGCAGCTGATCGCCCAGGCCTCGATCGAGGGCCTCAAGCTCTTCCCGGACAAGGCGGAGATCGGCACCTGGATCTTCTCCACCCACATCGACGGCCAGGGCGTCGACTACAAGGAGGTCATCCCCATCGGCCCGCTCGACGAGAAGCTCGGCGACGTCACTCGCCGGGAGGCGATCGTCCGGCAGATGAGCACGATCAAGGCGTGGCCGAACGGGGACACCGGGCTCAACGACACCCTCGCCAAGGCCTACGCCAAGATGAAGGCGGAGTACGAGCCCGACAAGGTCAACACGATCCTCGTCTTCACCGACGGCATCGGCAACGACGACCCCGACGGCGGCATCTCCAACGAGGAGATCCTCCGCCTGCTGCGGCGCGAGTTCGACCCGGCGCAGCCGGTGAGCATCCTCATCGTCGCGCTGGGCGCCGACGACCCGGCCGGCCGGAAGCAGATGCGGGCGATCGCGGCGGCCACCGGCGGCGCGGCGTACTTCCCGCGCACGCCGCTGGAGATCCGCAAGGTGTTCCTCGACGGCATCTCCCGCCGGCTCTGCGCGCCGGACTGCGAGTCGCGGGCGGGCACCAGCACCACCCGGTGACGGGCGGGCGGTCACCCCGGTCACATCGGTCCCGACAGCCTCAAAGGGCCACTGTTTTCGCAGGTCAGAAGCATCCTCTTAGGTGCCGGAATGTGAACCGGCGACCGCCGGGCGGCGTCCTTACTCGCGTGAGGGGCGGGCTCCGCGACCGGGCGGAGCCCCCACGCCCTTCGCGACGGGGGGAGGATCGGTTTGCCCGCATGGCCCGACACCGGCCGCGCCGACCGGATCCGGCCGGCCGACTCGTCACGGCATGGCGACGCCTTGGGGGCGGCGTCGCACCTCTACGACGCCTACGCCGACCGGCTGCACGACTACGCCGTGTCGCTGCTGGACGACCGGGACGCCACGGCCGCGGTCGTGCACGACGCGATCGTCACCGCGGTCGCCCGCACCGACCGGCCGGCCGAGCCCGGCCGGCTGCGCACCTGGCTCTACGCCGTCACCCGCCACCTGTGCCGGACGCGGGCCCGCGCGGCCGCACGCGCCGACGCGCCGACCGCGCCGCTGCCCGTCGGCGCCGCCACGGCCGCGTACCCGGCCGCCGGGCTCGCGCCGCCCGGCCCGGTGACCGCGGCCGACGCCGACCCCGAGCTGGCCGCGCTGGTGCACCGGGCGCTCGGCGAGCTCGACCCCGCCGGCCGCGAGGTGCTCGACCTCGCGGTCCGCCACGGGCTGGGCACGGCCGAGACCGCGGTCGTGACCGGCGCCCCGCCCCGGCGGGTGGCGACCCGCCTCACCCAGGCCCGCGAGCACCTGGAGAACGCGGCCGCCGCGCTCGTGCTCGCCCGCACCGGGCGCACCCACTGCCCCGGCCTGTCGGCGATGCTCGACAGCTGGACCGGCCCGCTCACCGAGCCGCTGCGCCGCCGGGTGGCCCGGCACGTGTCCGCCTGCGCCGAGTGCGCCGAGGCCCGCCGCGCGCGGGTCTCCGCGGTCCGGCTGCTCGACCTGGTCCCGATCACGTACGCGCCGCTGTCGCTGCGCCGCCGGGTGCTCGACACCTGCGCCGACCCGGCGCGCCTGGCCGCGGCCGCGCTCGGCGACGAGCACTTCGGCCGCGACGGCTTCCCGGCCCCGCCGGGGCGGCGGCCCGGCCTGCACGCCGCCCGGGGCGGCCGCCGGGCGCGGCGCGCGGCCCGGGCGCGGCGGCCGCGCCGTACGTTCACCGTGGTCAGCGTGCTCACCTGCCTCGGCCTCGTCATCGGCGCGCTGCTCGCCACGACCTACCTCGACGTCTCCCGCACCGGCCGGGGCACGCAGCCGCTGGTGCTGCCCACCCCCGGCCCGGTCCCCGGCGGCACCGGCCCGTACGGCACGGACCCCGGCGGTTTCGCCCCGGACGACGGCGGCGACGCGCCCCCCGGCGACCCGAGCCCCGCCGGGCCCGGCCCCGGGGCCGGGGAGGAGCCCGAGGACTCGTCCCCGTATCGCGAGCCG
>QGUZ01000038.1 GCA_003242605.1 Actinomycetota bacterium | reverse complement strand
CTGGTGGGGCGCACAGAGACACGGCGCCTTTACTTTGTAGATCTCATACGGGGAGCGAGCCGAGCTCGACCGGCTCGGCGATCACGTCGACGAGCGCGCCGTTGCGCAGCACGGTGATCGGGAACGGCCTGCCGATCGCGTCGGCGAACAGGAGCTTCTGCAGGGCCTGGGCGTCCGCGACCGGCCTGCGGGCCGCGGTGAGCACCAGGTCCCCCTGCCGCAGCCCCGCCTTCGCCGCCGGCGAGCCCGGCACCACCTCCATCACCCGCAGCGCCCGCGGCTGCCCGAACCGCTCGCGCGCCCACTGCGGCAGCGGCGCCGGGGACGTCACCAGGCCGAGGTAGGCCCGCCGTACCCGGCCGTCGCGCATGAGCGCGCCGACGATCGACCGGGTGGTGGAGTTGATCGGCACCGCGAGGCCGAGGCCCACTCCCGCCACCGCGGTGTTGATGCCCACCACCCGCCCCTCGGCGTCGGCGAGCGCGCCGCCGGAGTTGCCCGGGTTGAGCGCGGCGTCGGTCTGGATCACGTCCTCGATCAGCCGGACCGCCGACCCGCTGCGCGCGGGCAGCGACCGGCCCAGCCCGGAGACCACGCCCGCGGTGACCGACCCGGCGAGCCCGAGCGGGTTGCCGACGGCGACGACGAGCTGGCCCACCACCAGGCCGTCGCTGTCGCCCAGCCGCGCCGGGGCGGGGGTGGGCCCGTCGGCCCGGATCACCGCCAGGTCGGAGAGCGGGTCGGCGCCGACCACCGTGAACTCGGCCGCGGCGCCGTCGGAGAACGCCAGCGTGCCCGACCGCGCCCGGCCGACCACGTGCGCGTTGGTGAGCAGGAAGCCGTCGCCGGTGAAGACCACCGCGGACCCGCTGCCCTGGCCGCGGACCCGGACCGCCGCCACCTTCGGGGTGAGCTCGGCGGCGACGGACGAGACGACCTGGGAGTACGCGTCTAGCGCCATGAGGGAATCCTCCGCAAACGATGCTTACAGCATTACATGTAAGCGTGGAGCCGCCGGATCTCTTCCCGCGAGGACACTGTCATGGCAGGCCCGGTATCGCCGTTCCTACCGGGCGGCGGGCCGCGCCCGTAGCGTCCGGGGACATGACCGAAATCAGAACCGTCACGGACATCGACCCGGCCGGCGCCGCGCCGCGCACCGGCCCTGACGAGGCGGCCGCCGGCGGACCGGCGGGGGACGCGTTCCGCCTGCACCGGGTGAGCAAGAGCTTCGGCGCGGTGCGCGCCGTGGCCGGGCTCAGCCTCACCGTGCCGCGCGGGCAGACGGTCGCCCTGCTCGGCCCGAACGGCGCGGGCAAGTCCACCACGATCGGCATGCTGCTCGGCCTCATCCCGCCCGACCGACGAGGGGCGCGTGGAGGTGTTCGGCGGCCCGCCCGCCGGGGAACGCGTGATCGACCCGGCCCTCGCGGCCGCGGCGCTCAGCGCCGGCCCCAACCCGCACCGAGCGGGAGCGGGAGGTGCTCTCCGCCGCCGCCGACGGCGCCACGATCGCCGACATCGCCGCCCGGCCGCACCTGTCGGAGAGCACCGTGCGCAACTACCTGTCGTCCGCCATCGGCAAGACCGGCACCCGCAACCGCATCGAGGCCGCCCGTCCCGCCCGCCACAACGGCTGGCTCTGACCCGCGCGCCTCGGCCGGCGCGGGAGCGGCCTCGCCCCGCTCCGTGTCGTCGCGGCCGCTCGCCGATGGGCCGGTCTGCCTGGGCGGCCACCCCCACCGGGCGGCGCCGCCGCACCCTCGCCCCAGCGGACGGGAGCACGACCGGCCGCGAAGCCCCGGGCCGGACGCGGCCCCGGGGCGGACTCACCGCCGCAAGCCGTCTCCCCGCCCGGCCCGCCGGTGGCCCGGCTTCGCCGGTGGCCGCTTCCCACCCGGCCGCGCTTGGGCCCGGCCGTACCCTCGTCCCCACGGGACGGGAGGGTGACCGGCCGCGAAGCCGTCCCGCCCCGGCCCGGACCGCGCCCCAACCCTGCCTGGACGGCACGGTGGCTCTTCGCCCCCACGAGACGGCCATCCCCCGATCCGGCTCCCCGCGCGGCACCGCACGGCGAGCCCTCGGTGAGGCCTCGGTGCGCCTGCGCCGCCTTAGCCGCGGGGCGTGCCCCGCGATCGACGGCGGGCGGCCGCAGCCGTTGACCGGTTCAGCCGAGGTCGAGCGGCCCGGTGATCTCGAAGCAGTCGTCGAGGACGGCGACGAGGCGGTCGGCGGCGTGGGGGACGGTCCGGTCCGCCCAGCGCCGTACCAGGCGGAGGAACTCCCGCAGGCTCAGGTGCGCGGAGGCGAGGAGGTCCGGCAGGTCGTCCCGCGGTATCTCGATCTTGTTCCGCCGGGTGGGGCGCCGGGCGTCGGCGGCCTGCTGGGTGAGGCGGATCCTGAGCGGGGTGTGCACCATCTCGGTGCCGGGGTCGTGCCCCAGCCACACGGGCTCGCCGCGGAGCAGGCCGCCCCACTCCCGCCAGCTCTCCAGGCCGCAGCAGCAGGCGGGGGTGATCTCCGTCCCGGCGGCCGTGTCCCGCAGCCGCAGCCCGCCCGGGGCGACCAGCGGCCCGATCTCGGCGAGGTGCCGGTCGAGCGGCTCCGGCAGGTCCGCGACGGGCGCGGCGGGGATGTCGTTGTACCGGAAGATCACCGCCATCGCGGTGCCGACCTCGAGCGGCGTCATCCGGCCGGAGAGCACGAGGATCTCGTCGTCGCCCACCTCGGCCACCGGCCAGGCCGCGAATCCGGCGGTGGTCCGGGTCTTCAGCACCGGATCGAGGACGAGCACCCTCCGAGTATGCCCGCGGTGATCGCGGCCCGGCCCACGGCGGGCGACCGCCGTCCCTCCCCGGCGTTCCCCCGACGACCGCGGCGCGCCCGGTGCGCAAGGCGGCCGGCCCATGACACCGGGCGGGGCGGGCGCCTATTCTGATCGTGTCCGTTCGTCGACGGCCCGGGCGCGCCGTGAAGCGCCCAGAGCATGACCGTTTCCCACATCCCGGCGGAGGGCGTCCGCGCGGAGCGGTGAGCCGCCCCGCCATCCGGCTGCGCACCCGCAAGGAGCTGCGGGCCGAGCGCCGCCGTCGCCCGCCGCGCTGCCTGAACCACCTGTTCGCCGCCCCGTTGTGGCCGATGCACGGGGCCAACCTCGGGACCCTGCTGCGCACCTGTGACGCCGTGGGGGCGTGCCTGGCGGTGCCCCGCCTGCCGTGGGTGCCGGCCGCGCTCGACCGCGGCAGCACGTTGCGCCGGCCCGCGTGCGTGCACTGGGTGCGCGACCCGTACGACTGGCTGGAGCGGCGACGCGCCGAGGGCGTGCACATCCTCGGCGTGGAGCCGGCCGAGAACGCGACCCGGCTCGCCGACCTGCCGATGGCCCGGCGGCCGGCCGTCGCCGTGCCGAGCCACGAGCGCGAGGGGATACCGCCCGAGGCGCTCGACCTCCTCGACGAGGTGGTCGAGATCCTCATGATCGGCACGGGGGCGAGCCGCAACGTCGCGGTCGCCGCGTCCCTCGTGCTCTACAAGCTCGCCGGGTTCGCCTGAGCACCGCCGGGGCACGGGGCGGCGGGCCCGGGGACCGGCCGCGGGTATCGTGAGGTGCCGGACCGGGCGCCGCCGGGCGATCATCCGGAGGTCTGCGGCGGCGCGGGGCGCGCGCCGCCCCGTGCCCCGGTCCCGTTTCGTCGGGCGACAGCGCCGGGAGCTGGGTGATGCCGGAGAGCCGTGCCGTACGCGGTGACGACGCCGCGCTCATCGGCGGCCGCCGGGCCGCCGCGGCGGGGCCGCCCCGTCCGCCGGGCGGTACGGCGGGTGTGGTCGCCGCGGTGTCGGCCGGTGGGGCGATCGGCGCGATGGCGCGGCACGCCCTCACGCTCGCCTTCCCGGCCTCCCCCGGCGCCTTCCCGTGGACGCTGTTCGCCGTCAACGTGGGCGGCTGCCTGCTCATCGGCGTGCTGATGGCGGCGTTGGGCGAGGGCCGCGGGGCCCGCCCGCTGCTGCGGCCGTTCCTCGGCACCGGGGTGCTCGGCGGGTTCACCACGTTCTCGGCGTTCGTCTACGACGTCCACCTGCTGCTCGACGCCGGGCGGCCGGGCGTCGCGCTCGGCTACCTGGCGGCCACCCTCGCCGCCGGGTTGGCCGCCGTGACGCTCGCCGTACGGGTGACCCGGCGGCTCCTCCGGCGCGGGAGGACGGCCGGATGAGCGTGCTGCTGGTCGGGCTCGGCGCCGCGCTCGGCGCCCCGCTGCGCTACCTGGTCGACCGGGCGGTGCAGAAGCGGTTCGGCGCCGCCTTCCCGTGGGGCACCTTCATCGTGAACGTCGCCGGGTCGTTCCTGCTCGGGCTGCTCGCCGGGCTCGCCGCCGGGCCGGAGACCATGGCGTACGCGGGCGCGGGCTTCTGCGGCGCGCTCACCACCTACTCGACGTTCGGCTACGAGACGCTGCGGCTCCTCGAGGCGGGGCGGCGGTGGCGCGCGCTGGGCTATGCGGCCGGGAGCGTGGCCGCCGGGCTGGCCGCGGCCTGGGCGGGGCCGGCGCTCGGCGGCCTGCGGTGAGCCGGGCCCTGGTGCCGCCGGTATCCCCGGTTCGGGGCGGCTCGGGCCGCTGAATAAAGTGTCTCGGGTGAGTGTCGCGCTCGGACTGACCCGCCCCCTGCTCGTACGCACCGTCCCGGTCGCCGACCCCGGCGACCTGCTCGCGCGGCTCCCCCGATCCCCGGCGTTCGCCTGGATCCGCCACGGCGAGGGCCTGGTGGGCTGGGGTGAGGCGGTCCGCCTCGAGGTGCCGCCGGGCGCGGACGGCTTCACCTGGGCGCGCGCCAGGCTCGCGGCGCTGTTCGCCGAGGCGCGGATCGAGGACGAGCTCCGCGTGCCCGGCTCCGGCCCGGTGGCGTTCGGCTCGTTCACCTTCGACCCGCGGCGGCCCGGCTCGGTGCTCGTCGTCCCCAAGGTGGTGCTCGCCAAGCGGGACGGCCGGGCCTGGCTCACCACGATCGGCGAGGGCGGGCCGAGCGCGGTGTCCCCGCACGTCGCCCCCGGCCGGATCCGCTACGAGGACGGCAGCCTCACCGCCGCCGAGTGGGGCGAGCGGGTGGCCCGCGCCGTGGCGGAGATCCGCGCCGGCCGGCTGGAGAAGGTGGTGCTCGCCCGCGACCTGGTGGCGCGGGCCGACCGCCCGATCGATGTGCGGGTGCTGCTCGACCGGCTGGCCCGCCGCTACCCCGACTGCTACACGTTCTCCTGCGACGGCCTGGTCGGCTCCACGCCGGAGCTGCTGGTCCGGCACACCGGCAGGCGCATCGAGTCGCTGGTGCTCGCCGGCACCATCCAGCGGGGCACCGACGCGGCCGAGGACGCGGCCCGCGGCGCGGCGCTGTTCGCCTCCCGCAAGGACCGGCACGAGCACGCCTGCGCGGTCGCCTCGGTGCGCGAGGCGCTCGCCCCGCTGTGCTCGTGGCTGCGCGTGCCCGAGGAGCCCGAGCTGCTCGTGCTGCCGAACGTGCAGCACCTGGCGAGCCCGATCACCGGCCGCCTCGCCGACGGGGCGTCGGTGCTCGACGTGGTCGCCGCGCTGCACCCCACCGCGGCGGTCGGCGGCACCCCGACCGCGACCGCGCTGCGGCTGATCCGCGAGATCGAGGGCATGGACCGCGGCCGGTACGCGGGCCCGGTGGGCTGGATCGACGCGCGCGGCGACGGCGAGTGGGGGATCGCGCTGCGCTGCGCCGAGGTGTCCGGCGACCGGGCGCGGCTGTTCGCCGGCTGCGGCATCATGGGCGACTCCGACCCGCAGGCCGAGCTCGCCGAGGCCCGGGCCAAGTTCCGCGCCATGCGGTACGCCCTCGAGGGCGACGCCGCCGACACCGGCAGCGGCGAGCCGGACGGCGCCGCGACCGTGATCTGACCCCGCGCGCTCACCCCGCCGGACGGCCGTCCGGGCGGCCTCGGCGCGCCTGGGCGAGCACGGCCGCGACGATCAGCTCGTCCTGCTCGGGCGGTACGGCGCGCAGGTCGAGCAGCAGCCGGCCGCCGGCGAGGCGGCCGACCACCGGCGGGCTGCCGGTGCGCAGCGCGGCGGCGAGGTCGCCGGGCAGGCTGATCGCGGCGCTGGGCAGCACGACGCCGGGCGCTCCCCCGCCGCCGACGGTGGCCTCGGACGGCTCGGCGCGCGCGTCCACCCCGGCCGCGGCGAGCGTGCGGGCGGCGGCGCGGGCCCGGGCGAGCAGGTCGCCCGGGCGGGCGTGCAGGGCCTCGGCCGTGGGGGTGGCGGGGCCGCGCAGCGTCGCCTCGAGCGCGGCGATGGTGAGCTTGTCCACCCGCAGCGCCCGGGCAAGCGGATGCCGCCGGCAGCGTTCGACCAGGTCGCGGCGGCCGAGCAGCAGCCCGGCCTGCGGGCCGCCGAGCAGCTTGTCGCCGCTCGCGGTCACCAGGCCGGCCCCGGCGCGCAGGGTGGTGGCGGCGTCCGGCTCGCCGGGCAGCAGCGGCTCGGGGGCGAGCAGGCCGGACCCGATGTCGGCGACCACGGGCACGCCGAGGCCGGCGAGCTCGGCGACGTCCACCGATCCGGTGAAGCCCTCGATGCGGAAGTTGGACGGGTGCACCTTGAGCACGAACCCGGTGTCCGGGCCGATCGCGTCGGCGTAGTCGGTGAGCCGGGTGCGGTTGGTGGTGCCGACCTCGCGCAGCCGCGCGCCGGTGGACTGCAGCAGCTCGGGGATGCGGAAGCCGTCGCCGATCTCCACCATCTCGCCGCGGCTGAGCACGATCTCCCGCCCGGCGGCGAGCGCGGTGGCGGCGAGGACGAGCGCGGCGGCGTTGTTGTTCACCAGGTGCACCGCCTCGGCCTGCGGCACCGCGGCGGCGAGCGCCGCCAGCGCGCTCCTCCCCCGCCGCGCCCGCGCGCCCGTGGCGAGGTCGAACTCGACGTCCGTGGGCCCGGCGGCCGCGGCGATCGCCGCCACGGCCGCGGCCGACAGCGGCGCCCGGCCCAGGTTGGTGTGGAGCAGCACGCCGGTGGCGTTGACGACCGGCCGCAGCCCGGCGGGGTGCTCGGGCAGCGCCGCCACCGCCGCGTCGGCGACTTGCTCGGGCCGGATCTCCCCCCGCCTGGCCCGTTCCTGCGCCTCGCCGACGGCCTGCTTCACCAGGGCGCGGCCGAGCCGCCGCACCGCCCCGGCGAGCCGCGGGTCGGCGAGCAGCGTGTCGGTGCGCGGCACGCGCCTGCGCGGATCCATGCCCGCCCCTCTACCCCGGGGCCGCGCCGGCCGTACCCGGCCGTGTTCCCCGGTTTGAGAGTCGCCACGGATCGACCTGCGGGGATTCCTCAAGATCATGGGAAAGGTTTCACTGGGAAGTTCAATGAGACGATTGAGGTGGCATCCGGCCGGAGCCGTCAGCGTCCCATCGACGAGGGGAGTTTCCGGTGCCACGTCCGCTGCCCGTCCGCTACGTCCACGTCACCCGGGCCCGCACGCTCACCCCGCACATGCGGCGGGTCACCTTCGGCGGGGACGACCTCGCCGACCTGGTCTGCGACGGCCCCGACCAGCAGGTCAAGCTCTACTTCCCCAGGCCCGGCCAGGTACGGCCCCGCCTGCCCGAGCCCGGCCCCGACGGCGACCCGGCCCGCTGGTACACGGCCTACACCGCCATCCCGGAGGCCGAGCGGCCGTGGATGCGCAGCTACACCATCCGGAACCACGACCCGCGGGCGGGCACCATCGACGTCGACTTCGTGCTGCACGACGGCGACGACGCCGGGCCGGCGACCCGGTGGGCGAGGTCGGCCGGGCCCGGCGACGTGCTCGGCATGTTCGGCCCCTCGGCGGACTTCGCGCGGCCGGTGCCCCTTGCCGCCTCCATCGCGGCCGCCGACTGGCTGCTGCTCGCCGGGGACGAGAGCGCGCTCCCGGCGATCGGCACCCTGGTGGAGGCGCTGCCGCCCGGCCACCGCGCGGTGGCGTTCGTCGAGGTGCGCGACGCGGCCGAGGAGCAGCCGCTGCACACCCGCGGCGAGCTGACCGTGCACTGGCTGCACCGCGGCGACGCCCCGGCCGGCCGTACCGACCTGCTGGTACGGGCGGTGCGCGCCGCCCGCCTGCCGGAGGGGCGGATGTTCGCGTGGCTCGCCGGGGAGGCGGGCGCGGTGCGGGCGCTGCGCCGCCACCTGGTCGACGAGCGGGGCGTGCCCAAGCGGGCGATCGACTTCTCCGGGTACTGGCGGGTGCGGCTCACCCAGGACGACGCCCCCACCGAGGCGGACCTGGCCGACGCCGCCGAGCTGCTCGCCCGCGCCCGGGAGCTCGCCGCCGGCGGCGCGTGACCGGACCCGCGTGCACGTACACGCGCGGTCAGGCGGGCGGGGCCGGGGTGCCCGGGCTCGGCGCGGGCACCCGCGGGTCCGGGGCCCGCAGCCCGCGCACCCCCGGGGCGAGCAGCGCGGCGAAGGTGACCAGCACCATGAGCACGGCGCAGCCGATCAGCGAGGGCCGGACCCCGGCGAGCTCGGCCACCGGCCCGGCGATCATGAGCCCGACCGGCCCGAGCATGAGCGAGCCGAGCGCGTCGTAGGAGGCCACCCGGGACAGGGACTCCGGCGGGACCTCCCGCTGCATGGTGGTCGCCCACAGCACGCCGAAGACGTCGAAGCAGACGCCGGTCAGGAACGCGCCGGCGACCGCCGACCACAGCGGCGCGCCCACCCCGAGCAGCAGGCTCGGCGCGGCCGCGGAGAAGGTGAGCAGCACGCCCACGAAGATCGGCCGCCGCGGCCGGACCCGCATCGCCAGCAGCACGCCGACGACCATGCCGAAC
The DNA here is from genome assembly GCA_003242605.1 of Actinomycetota bacterium. Classification (GTDB taxonomy): domain Bacteria; phylum Actinomycetota; class Actinomycetes; order Streptosporangiales; family Streptosporangiaceae; genus Thermopolyspora. The sequence continues at coordinate 18,336 of QGUZ01000038.1, read as the reverse complement.
GCCTGGGCGGCGAGCACCGCCGACCAGGCGGGGGCGCCGCCCAGCTCGTCCCGCGCGAGCAGCGGCCCGAGCACCCCGTGGGCGGCCTGCAGCGCCAGCACCACGATCGAGAACTGGGCCACCACCACCCACAGCCACTGCCGGGAGAAGAACTCATGCCAGCCCGCCCGCAGGTCGGCGAGCATCGACGACCCTCCGCCGCCGCGGGCGCGGCCGCGCAGGCTGCGGCCGAGCAGCGTGGCGAGCACGGCGGAGACCGCGAACGTCGCCCCGCTCGCCGCCAGCGCCCACCCCGCGCCGAGCAGCGCCACCGCGGCGCCGCTGAGCACGGTGCCGGCGACCCGGGCGGAGTTCTGCCCGAGCCCGAGCAGGGCGTTGGCGGTCTGCAGCCGCTCCGGCGGCACCACGTCGGGGATGATCCCGGTGAGCGCCGGGTAGAGGAGCGCGCTCGCGGTGCCCGAGACGGCGCAGAGCGCGATCAGCAGCGGCAGCGGCGTGTGGCCGGTGAGCATGGCGGCGGCGAGCCCGGCGTAGGCGAGGGCGTTCGCCGTCTCGGACACGGCGATCACCCGGTGCCGGGGCAGCCGGTCGGCGACCACGCCGCCGACGAGCATGAACCCGACCATCGGCAGCGCCTCGGCGGTGAGCACCGCCGACAGGGTGGTGGCGGTGGACCCGGGCAGGCCGAGCACCCCGAAGGCGATGGCCACGGGGCCGAAGGCCACACCGAGCATCGACAGGGTCCGGGCGACCAGCAGCAGCGTGAACGGCCGGTCACGGAGAAGGCTGAGATCCTGCCGCACACCGCTGCTGGACACGAACGCTCCCCGATGGTTTGAGACATGAAGAGTGGAACGTCCCATTCTCCCGCCCCGCGCGCGGTGATCTCACCTGGTTTTCCGCGGGGTTGTGCGGCGGGGAGCGGCCCGGGGCTCGGGTCAGCGCAGCAGCAGGTCGACCACGCCGGCGGTGCCCTCGGCGGCGTGGCCCTCGGCGAGGCGCCGCTCCATCAGCCGCATGTACGGCTCGAGCAGCTCGGTGCCGACGCCCTGCTCCTCGGCGGTGCGCAGCAGGGTGGCGTTGGCCCGGACCATCATGGCGAGGTTGGAGGTCACGTCCCTGGTGTAGTCGCCGCACTCCAGGTGCTCGGCGAGCTCGCGGGCGTACGAGGCGGCCATGCCCGCGACCCAGTCGGCGAGCGGCCCGGCGAGGCGCGCCGGGGGCGTCTTCTCCCGCCGGAACAGCGCGTAGGCGTGGGCCATCCCGGACATCATGCCGAGCATCGCGCTGAGCAGGGCCACGTCGTGCAGCGCGGCCATGCCGGCGTCCTCGCCGACGTGGACGGCCCCGGCCGGTACGGCGAGCGTCTCCCGGTGGGCCTCGAAGACCTCCTTGGGACCGCTGTAGAAGACGTAGGCGCCCGAGTCCGGGACGCCGATCATCGGCGGCACGGCCATGATGCCGCCGTCGAGCAGCCGCGCCCCGCGCTCGGCGGCCCAGGCGGCGCGGGCGCGGGCCTCGCCGGGGGTGCCGGTGGTGAGGTTGACCAGGTCCTTGCCGGAGATGTCGGTGCCGGCGAGGACCTGGTCAACCGAGGCGTCGTCGAGCAGGCACACCACCACCAGGTCCGCGGCGGCCACGGCGTCGGCGGCGGTCGGCGCGACCGTCGCCCCCTTGGCGGCGAGCGGCCGGGCCTTGCCCGCCGTACGGTTCCACACGGTGAGCGGATGCCCCGCGTCCAGCCAGGCGTGCCCGAGCGCGGCGCCCATGTCGCCGAGCCCGAGCAACGACAGGGCCCGCGGGGCCGGGTCGATCGTCGTCATGGCGACTAGGCTGGTCGGCGGGCCCGAGGGCGCTCAAGTACGCACTTTGAAGTGCGTGGTTTCCCGAAGGTAAGCCTCCGGGCGGGAGGGGGTGGCGATGCGGGTCGCGCGCAGGCCCGGCGCGTACGTCTGCGGGATCGACGCGGCGATGGGCGTGATCGGCGGCAAGTGGAAGGTGCTGATCCTGTGGGCGCTCGGGGTGCGCCCGCGCCGGTTCGGCGAGCTGCGCCGCGAGCTGCCGGGGGTGACCGAGAAGGTGCTCGCCGCGCACCTGCGCGAGCTGGAGGCCGACGGGATCGTGCGCCGCGAGGTGTACGACGAGGTGCCGCCGCGCGTGGAGTACTCGCTCACCCCGGCCGGTGAGGCGCTCAACGAGGCGCTCGGGCCGCTCGGCGCCTGGGGCCGCAGGTACGTGCTCGGCGACGCCGCGGGCGCCCACTGAGGAAGGCCCGTTGAGAAGAAGGGTGTGGGCCCGGCGCCCGCCCCGCGCCGGTGCCAGAAAAGGGAGCCCCACCCGTCGTCTGGTTGCGTGCCCGCACCGTGGGTGCGGGCGGCGCGGGGGCGGGCACCGGACGTCTCGTGCCGGGGCCGTGGCGTGTCGCGTGCCCGTGGCCGCCGGGCCCGCCGGCGCCTAGAGGCCGGCGCCGGTGGGCAGCGGGGGTTCGGCCGCGATGCGGGCGGCCTCCTCGTCGGTGAACAGCCGGGAGCGCAGCAGGAACCGCACGCCCTCGGGGGCCTCGAGCGAGAACCCGCTGCCCCGGCCGGGCACCACGTCCACCGTCAGGTGGGTGTGCGACCAATACCGGTACTGGTCGGCGCTGATCCAGAACGGGGTGTCGTGCGCGACGGTGCCGAGCAGCACGTCCGACGCGCCGACCCGGAACTCCCCCCGCGGGTAGCACATCGGCGCGCTGCCGTCGCAGCAGCCGCCGGACTGGTGGAACATGACCGGGCCGTGCCGTTCGATGAGGCGGGCGAGCAGGCGTTCGGCCTCCGGGGTGAGCCGTACCCGCTCCACGCGGCCCCCGGGGGCCTCCCCTCCTGCGCCTGCGGCGCCCGCCGGGGCCGGCTCGGCCCCGGCGCGCTCCGGTGCGGTCATCAGAAGAAGCCCAGCTTCCGCGGCGAGTAGCTGACCAGCAGGTTCTTCGTCTGCTGGTAGTGCTCGAGCATCATCTTGTGGGTCTCGCGGCCGATGCCGGACTTCTTGTAGCCGCCGAACGCGGCGTGGGCCGGGTAGGCGTGGTAGCAGTTGGTCCACACGCGGCCCGCCTTGATCTCGCGGCCGAGCCGGTAGGCGGTGTTCCCGTCCCGGGTCCACACGCCGGCGCCGAGGCCGTACATCGTGTCGTTGGCGATCTTGATGGCCTCCTCGACGGAGTCGTAGGTGGTCACCGACACGACCGGGCCGAAGATCTCCTCCTGGAAGATCCGCATGTCGTTGGTGCCGCGGAAGATGGTGGGCTGGATGTAGTAGCCGCCCTCCAGGCCGGGCACGGTGCGCGGGCCGCCGCCGGTGAGGACCTCGGCGCCCTCCTTCTTGCCGATGTCGATGTAGGAGAGGATCTTCTCGTACTGGTCGTTGCTCGCCTGGGCGCCGATCATGGTCTCCGGGTCGAGCGGGTTGCCGCTCTTGATCGCCTCGGTGCGGGCGATGCAGCGGGAGATGAACTCGTCGTAGATGGACGAGTGGATGAGCGCCCGGGAGGGGCAGGTGCACACCTCGCCCTGGTTGAGGGCGAACATCACGAAGCCCTCGACCGCCTTGTCGAGGAAGTCGTCGTCGGCGGCCATGACGTCGGGCAGGAAGATGTTCGGGCTCTTGCCGCCGAGCTCGAGGGTGACCGGCACGATGTTCTCGCTGGCGTACTGCATGATGAGCCGGCCGGTGGTGGTCTCGCCGGTGAACGCGACCTTGGCCACCCGCGGGCTGGAGGCGAGCGGCTTGCCGGCCTCGACGCCGAAGCCGTTGACCACGTTGACCACGCCGGGCGGGAGCAGGTCGGCGATGAGCTCGATCACCAGCAGGATGCTCGCCGGGGTCTGCTCGGCCGGCTTGATCACCACGCAGTTGCCGGCGGCGAGCGCGGGGGCGAGCTTCCAGGCGGCCATGAGGATGGGGAAGTTCCACGGGATGATCTGGGCGACCACGCCGAGCGGCTCGTGGAAGTGGTACGCGACCGTGTCGGCGTCGATCTCGCTGATCGCGCCCTCCTGGGCCCGGATCGCCCCGGCGAAGTAGCGGAAGTGGTCGATGGCGAGCGGCAGGTCGGCGGCGAGCGTCTCACGCACCGGCTTGCCGTTCTCCCAGGTCTCGGCGACCGCGAGCTTCTCGAGGTTCTCCTCGAGCCGGTCGGCGATCTTGTTGAGGATGTTGGCCCGTTCGGTGGCCGAGGTACGGCCCCAGCGGTCGGCGGCGTTGTGCGCGGCGTCGAGGGCGAGATCGATGTCGGCGGCGGTGGACCGGGCCACCTGGCAGAACACCTTGCCGTCCACCGGCGAGGGGTTGTCGAAGTAGCGTCCCTCGACCGGGGCCACCCACTCGCCGCCGATGAAGTTGTCGTACCGCTTGGCGAAGCTGACGATGCTGCCGTCCTCACCCGGCTTGACGTAGACCACGTTGCCTCCTCGCGGGTTGGCCACCCGCCCGGTGGCCGACTCCCTGATGTGTTGCACGTCACCCTGCGCCCGCGAGGTTGCCGGAAGGTATCCGCCCCGGCACACCCCGCCACAGGGCATGCCGGGGCGCGGCGTGGGGTACGGCGAACCGGCTCCTGTCCCTCACGGCTCAGGAGGGCCGTGGCGGTACGGCCGGAGCACGGTTCGCCGCGCCCTCCACAACCACATCCCGCACTAATGCGGCATTTTCCAATAAGCCAGGCAATTTACGAACAGCCCACATATCAGATAAAAACCGATGGGGTATTGCGTCGACGGCCTGGTTTCGGGCAACAATAAAGCGGTGCCTTTGGCGCATTCCCGGACCAGAGGCACCCCGCAAAAAAGGTGAGGGGTGCCCCGGCGGTATTCGAACCGCGGCACCCACTTCAGGAGTGTGGGAGCAGAAGGATCACCGTATGGGTGCTGAGCCGCAGGAGTGTCCCCTGCACCTCGTTGTCGCTACACGATCGCCTCTCGCACGTCCCCCGCGGACGGCGATCGCCGCGGTGCACCGCCACCGCCCCCAAGAGACCAAGGCTCCCCTTCCCAGCCCTGCGGGTGATCTCCGGTAGGAATCCGATCACCCGCAAGGATCACGGCGCGCAATCCCAACGGCGCGGTCGCCGCGGCGAACAAAGCCGCCCTTCCGCCGCGCGTCCCCGGCATCTTCGTTTCCATGCTCGCCCAGAACTCCCCCGGTCCGAATTTCCGGGATCCACCGACGGGTGGAAACCAGAAACGATATCGCCCCCCGTGGAAAGGATTGAAGGTAAGACCGTGCGCAGTAGAACCCTTTCCTCCTTGGCACTGGCGTGCGCCATGATCGTGACGCCCGCCGTGGCCGCCACCCCCGCCGCCGCCTCGGCCGCGCCCAGCTACCGCGCCTGCTACGACGGGACGTGCAAGTTCACGTTCCGGAGGCCCGTGAGCTTCCGCGTCTCGGCGAGGCTCTTCGGATTCTCCAGGGTGTACGTCTCCAAGCAATACGTCGCCACCTTCGACCAGGACATGGTCGTGGTGCGGGCGGGGAACTCGACGGCATACCTGAGCGAGGGCGGCAGCGGCTGGATCCGCGCCAACCGCAAGAAGAGGCTGTCGTTCCGCGTGCTGGCCATCACCAGCAAGGGCGCCACGATCCGCTTCGGGTGATGGCGCCCTGACGATCCGGCGTCCGCGGCACGGGCGCCGTGGCCATCCCCCGCTTCAGGAGAGCGCTGCCCGGATACGGGCGGCGGCGATGCCGCGGCGGCCGTCGTCCGGGGGCAGCAGCCGGTGGGCGTGCTCGTGGACCGCCACGTCGTAGGGGTGGGCCGTGCCGTACCGGAGGGCGAGGCCGGGGTCGGACGAGGCGAGCACCGCCTCGCGTACCGCGACCTCGAGGTAGGTGCGCCACTCGACGATGCCCGGCACGTCGGACTCGGGCAGCAGCGGCCCGGTGTACGCCTCGACCGCCGCGGCGGTGTCCCCGGCGTCGAGCGCGGCGAGCACGTTCCGGGCGTCGCAGTCGATCGGCTCGGTGAGCTGGTAGCGGCGCTGCGCGAGCGCGCCGCCGAGGGCGCGGCGAAGGTGGGAGACCTGGGCCTTGAGCGTGGCCGCGGTGACCGGCCGGTCGCCGAACAGCGCGGCCTGCAGCCGCTCCGGCGAGAACCCCTCGGGCTCGAGCGCGAGCAGGGTGAGGATCTCCAGCTGGCGCGGGCGCAGCCGCAGCGGCACCCCGCCCCGCCAGGCCCGGCCCTCGCCGAGGCAGGTGAGCCGCAGACCGGCGGGTTCGCGCGCTTCCGCGCCGAGCCCAAAGGGGGGGGGCCGGGGACCGATCCCCGGGACCCAGGGGGTGCCCCGGGACAGGGCGGGCGGGTTGGAAGGATCCCAGGGGCTCGACGGGTCGGGAACGCCGAGGATGCGGCCGCCCGGGGAGCGGATCGGCGCCGAGTAGCACACCCAGCCGTGCAGCGCGGCGACCAGGTGCTCGGCGGAGAACACCTTCGCCGGCCGCCCGCGCAGCGCCAGGGACAGCGCGTTGGTGCCCATGCCCGTCTCGTCCCACCGGCCGCCGGGCGCGAAGTTCACCCGCTCGGCCCGGCGCCGCATCACCCGGCCGCCGCAGGTCCACAGGATCGTGCCGGACTCGTCGGTGACCGCGGCGATGAACCCGGCGTCGTCGGCGATCGTGCGCAGCTCGTCGGCGAGCTCGAGGACCGGGCGGCGCAGCGGGGACTCCCGCCAGCGGGCCGAGACGTCGTCCTCGACCGGGGCGCTGTCGCGTGCGGGGTCGACCAGCGGCAGGGACCGGCTCCAGGAGGCCACGATCTCGTCGCGGAGCAGCCGGTCCGGGCCGCCGCCGGAGGGCGGCAGGCGTCGCGCCGGCACGTGGCGGGACCATTCGTGTTCCAGCTCGGCGCGCCGCCTGCGAAGGGCGTCGAGACCGATCATGTGCCCCTCTCCGTCGTCCGCCCGATGGTGTCCACCGGCGGACGTCACCGGCGGTTTGCGGGTGATAATGCCGCACATACGCCGTAGGCGCACCTATCCGATCGGACAGGTGCCATGGCCCAATTTGACGGTTTTACGACTAGCCCGAGGAGGTCTACCGTCGAGAGGGCAGCTAATGGACAACTCCTCGCAATGCGTTGGTAACAAAGGCACCGCCTTCCGGTAACGTGCCATCACCGATGGGGACGGCCCCATCGCAGCACAGGGGGGTTCCTTTGCGGCCTGTTCTGGACGGCCCCGCGGCGGCCGAAGTGGACCATGGCTGGGCGTCCCCCGGCATCCGGGACGCCTCCCTCGAGCTGACCGGCCCGCAGCGTGTGGTGCCCGTCGGCGCGCGCGAGCCGGCGAACCTCGCGAAGTTCCACGCACCCGAGATCGTGTTCGGTCCCGGGTCCCTCGCCGAGCTGGGCCACTGCGCGCTGCGCGTGGGAGCCCGGCGCCCGTTCCTGGTGACCGACCCGGGCCTGATCGAGGCGGGCTGGCTGGACGAGGCGCTCGGCCACCTGAGCGCGGTCGGGCTGCGGCCGGTGGTGTGGCACGAGATCACCCCCAACCCCAAGGACCACGAGATCGAGGCCGCGTACGGCGAGTACGCCGACAGCGGCGCCGACGTGATCATCGGGCTGGGCGGCGGGTCGTGCATCGACGCGGCCAAGGGCGTGGCGATCCTGTCCGGCAACGGCGGGTGCATCCTCGGCTACGAGGGCGTGGACAAGGTGGTGAACCCGATCCCGCCCACGGTGATGGTGCCCTCCACCTCGGGCACGGGCGCCGACGTGTCGCAGTTCGCGGTCGTCACCGACACCGCCAAGCACATCAAGATCACCATCATCAGCCGGACGCTGGTGCCGGAGATCTCGATCATCGACCCCCGGCTGCTCATCACCATGCCGGACTGGCTCACCGCCTCCACCGGGCTCGACGCGCTCACCCACGCGATCGAGTCGTTCGTGTCCCGCGCGCACAACCCGCTCACCGACAACCACGCGCTGCACGCCGTACGCCTGATCACCGAGCACCTGCGGCACTCGGTGGAGCGGCCGCGGCTCGCCGGGCCCCGGCTGGGCATGGCGCAGGGCGCGCTCGAGGCCGGGGTGGCGTTCACCAACGCGATCCTCGGCGCCACGCACGCGATGAGCCACCAGGTCGGCGGGCTGCTCGACGCCCCGCACGGGCTGATCAACGGGGTGCTGCTCCCGCACGTGATCCGGTTCAACGCGGCCGCCGACCCCACCCGGTTCGTACCGCTCGCCGAGGCGGCCGGCATCCGGGACGCCTGGCGCATGCCCCCGGCCGAGGTCGCCGACATGCTCGCCGACCGGGTGCGCGCGCTCGCCGACGCGGTCGGCGTGCCGCGCGGGCTGTCCGCGCTCGGGGTGACCGAGCAGGACGTGTCCCGGCTGGCGGAGACCACGATGCGGGACGCCTGCCTGACCACCAACCCGCGGGACGCGACCCGGGACGACATCGAGGCGCTGTTCCGCGCGGCCCTGTAGACCGGTTCCGGAGACCTCCGATCGGAGCCTGATGCGACACCGTGAAGCGGCCCACTGAGAACGGCCCCAGCGAGAACGGCACCCTGCGGCATGAGCGAGCGAGCCGACCGAACCCGCCCCTGGGGCGGACGCGCCGAGGCGGGCACGACCGCCCGTGCCCGGCACGCCCCGCCGCCCGGCCCGGAAGGCACCCGATGACGTCACCCGCCCTGGAGCCTCCCGCCCGCCCGACCGACCTCGGCGCGCTCACCGGCGTGCGGTCCGGCAAACGCTCCTTCTACCCCGCCTACGTCCGCTCGATGGAACGCCTGGAGCGGGCCGTCGAGGCGCTCGACCGCATCTCCCAGGCGCTGGTGCGCTCCTCCGAGGGGCCGCGGGCGCTGGTCGAGGCCGTGGTGCACGCCGCCGCCGACCACCTGCACGCCCGCTGGCTGCTGCTCGCCGTCGCCGACGGCACGCTCCCCGCGGTACGGCCCCGCTTCCTGCTGCGCGACGGCGACCGGCTCATCGACGACGAGGCGCTGCTGCCCGCCGAGGCCCGCGAGCACCTGGCCGTGGTGCGCGACCGGCCCTGGGAGGTGGGCCGGGCCCACACCGGCGACGGCTGGGTGCGCGCCCCGATGTTCCTCGACGGCGAGCCGGTCGGCGGCATCGTGGCCCGCCCCGGCCCCGGGCTGGAGGTGGCCGCCACCGACCTGGCGATCCTGCGCGTCCTCGCCAACCAGGCGGCCGTGGCGCTGTACAACTCGTTCCTGTACGAGTCGGCCAGGCGGCTGCGCGGCCGTACCGAGCGGCTCACCGAGGCCGCCGCCCGGCAGGCACGCGACCTGGCCGCGCGCAACGCCGAGCTCGCCGAGGCCCAGCGGCGGCTGGTCGACGCCATGCACCGCCAGGCGCTCGACGACGAGCGGCACCGCATCGCCCGCGAGCTGCACGACACCGTCGCCCAGCACGTGCTGTCGGCCGGGATGACGATCGAGGTGTGCCGGGCCGACCTGGAGCGCATGGGCCCCGAGGCGCAGGAGGTGGCGCGCCGGCTCGCCCCGGCCAAGGACCTGACCCGGATCGCCGTGGAACGGCTGCGCGGCGCGATCTACGCGCTGCACAACACCTCCGACGAGCCGGCCGGGCCGCTGCCGGAGATGCTGCGCCGGCTGTCCACGGTGCACCTGAAGACCGATCTCACCGTCGAGGTGGTGGTGCGCGGGCGGCAGGTCCCGCTGCCCGCCGAGGCCGAGCGGTCGCTGCTGCGGCTCGTCGGCGAGGCCCTGTTCAACACCGCCGCGCACGCGCACGCCACCCGGGCCCGGGTGCTGCTGGTCTACCGGCCGGACGCGGTCACGGTGACCGTGAGCGACGACGGGGACGGCGACCCCGCCGCGGTACGGCGGCTGCTGCGCCTGGCGCAGACCACCGACCTGGCCGGGCGGCACCGAGGACTCGTCAACATGCAGACCCGCGCCGAGCAGCTCGGCGGGACGCTGGCGATCCGCCGCTCCCGGCTGGGCGGCATCGCGGTGCGGGTGCGCATACCGCTGCCGATACAGGGCCGAGATCGAAACGGAGTGGCACCGAATGACCGGGGGTAAGGCGACGGCGGCGCGGGCGGCCGCGGAGGCTCCGGCGGCCGTACCGGGGCAGGTGACGCACGAGCCGGGGCCGGACGGCGTGACGAGCATCGTCCTCGTCGACGACCACGCGATCGTGCGGCAGGGGCTGCGCGCGATCCTCGACCGCGAGCCCGACCTGCGGGTGGTCGGGGAGGCGAGCACGCGTGAGGAGGCCCTGGCGGTGGTACGCCGCACCATGCCGGCCATCGTGCTGCTCGACCTGAAGCTGTCCACCGGCGCCGACACCGAGGGCCTGGAGCTGTGCGGCATCCTCACCGAGCGGTACCCCTCGGTCGGCGTGCTCGTGCTCACCACGTTCCTCGACGACGCGCTGGTGATGGAGGCCATCCAGCGCGGGGCGCGCGGCTACGTGGTCAAGGACGTCGACACCACCGAGCTGGTCAACTCGATCCGGGCGGTGGCGCGCAACCAGAGCGCGTTCGACCCGCGCTCGGCGGCGGCGATGGTCCGCTCGCTGCGGGTACGGACCCGCCGGCCGGAGCTGACCGACCGGGAGCGGAACGTGCTGCGGCTGATCGCCCGCGGCCTGAGCAACCGCGACATCGGCCGCGAGCTGTTCATCTCCGAGACCACGGTCAAGTTCCACGTCCGCAACATCATGCGCAAGCTCGAGGTCACCAGCCGCGCCGAGGCGGTCTACGAGGCCAGCAAGAACGGCGTCATCTGACCGCGCGGGTACGGCGGGCCGCGCGGCGGCCACGCTCAGCCGGACGGCCCTGCCGTACCCCCGTCGGCCGTGGCCGGCAGGGGCGCCCGGGCATGACCGCCGAGCAGGCCGTACGGCCGGGCGCGGACGGCAGCGCCCCGGCCGCGCGGCCCGCGTTCAGCGGCCGGTCGTCTCGGCCGCCAGGCGGTGGGCCATGCGCTCCAGCCCGGACAGGTCCGACACCACCTGGACCCGGTCGCACATCTCGGCGTACCCCGGCAGGTCGCAGGAGCCCAGCCGCCACGAGTACCGCGGCTCCGGGGTGAGCCAGATCGTGCGGCGCACCCGCCGGGTGATCTCCTCGAACGTGGCGAACTCCGGGTCGTTGCCGTTGCCCCGCCCGTCCCCGAGCACGAGCAGCGTGGTGCGCCGGTTGAGCGCCCCCGAGTGCTCCGACAGCAGCGTGCGGAACGTGCGCCCGTAGTCGGAGGTGCCGTCCACGTCCAGCAGGCCGCCCGCGGGCAGCCCGTCGAACACCAGCCCGAGGGCGCGCTCCAGCGGGTGCTCGGCGAACAGCTCGGTGATCTCCACCGGCTCGTCGACGAACGCGAACGACCGCACCTGGCCGAACAGCGTCTGCATGCCGTGCACCAGGTGGAGCGTGAACCGGGCGGTGGCCCGCACCGACAGCGACACGTCCGCGAGCACCAGCAGCCGGGGCCGGTCCTCGCTCCGGCTGACCGTGATCGGCCGGAACGGCACGCCGTCGTAGCGCATGTTGTGCCGCATGGTCCGCGCCGGGTGCACCCTCCCCCGGCGGTTGGGGTGCCTGCGGTGGGTGAGCGCCCCGTCGAGGGTGCGGGCGAGGCGGCGCAGCGACTCCTCCATGCGCCGCCGCTCCGGCTCGTCGACCCGCTCCACCCGGCCGGGCCCGGGCGGCCCGGGCTTCTCGATCGCCAGCCCGGACAGCTCGGCGAGCCGTTCCAGGTGCCGCTTGAGCAGCTCGGACAGGTTCTCCACGAACCCGTCGACCCGCTCCCCGAACGGCCCGTCGTCCACATCGGCGGACCGGTCCGGCGGGGCGTGGTGGTCCTGGGCGACGCTCAGCTCGATCCCGTCCCGCCGCCCGGCCTCGGGGGCGAGCCGGCCGGGCACCCCGGCGTTGTGCAGCCGGTCGGTGGTGAGCTGTACGGCGGAGCGGTCCCCGCCCGCGATCCCGCCGCCCTCGGAGAGCACGATCTCCTCGGTCATCCCGGCGAGGTCGATCTTGTTGGCCTCCTGGTGGAGGTTGTACCGCTGGGCGAGGTCCTGCGGGTCGAAGAAGTCGCGGATGTCGGCGGGCTTGCCGTGGCTGTGGCCCTGCTGCGGCGTCTGCGACGGCTCCTCCGAGACGGTGAACCCGGTCGTCTCGCCGAGGTCGGCCAGGTCGTCGTGCGCGTGCCCGTGCTCCTCGTCGCCGCCCCCGAAGGTGACGCGCCGGAGCGCGAAGAACGCGTCGTACAGCTCGGTGAAGATCTCGTCGTCGCGCCGGTCCTTGACCAACGTGACCCGCAGGGCCTCGCGCAGCGCGTCCCGGTCGGCGAGCAGGCCGGGCTGCGCGGCGGCGTGCATCGCGTCGGCGGCCTCGGACACCGACACCCGCATCCCGGCGAGCCGCAGCAGCCGGACGAAGCGGTGCAGGCTGCTTTCCACGTGCCCGCTCCCGCTACCGGTTCCGGCGCCCGATGGCGGCGAACGCGCGCCGTGCCTGGCCGCCGCCCGCGTCCGTCCGCGGCTTGATGCCCTGCCCGCGGCCGCCGTAGTAGTTCTCGCCGTGCCGCCCGGGCCGGTCCTTCGCCTCCCGTACGGCGGCGCCGTCGACGTCGTCGTCCACGTCGAGGACGTCGGCGCCGTGGTGCCCGCCCCCGTGGTCGTGGGCGTGATCGTGATCGTGCCCGTGACCGTGGCCGTGACCATGGCCATGGCCGTGTCCGTGACCGTGTCCGTGCCCGTGGGCCGCCTCCTCCAGCACGTTCCGGTTGGGGTCGACGAGCCGGGGCAGCGCCTCGAGGGCGAGGCCGATGTCGCGCTCGTACTTGAGCACCACGTTGACCGTGTCGGCGAGCACCTCGGCCGACAGCTCCTGCACCCCGAGTACGGCGAGCGTGCGCGCCCAGTCCACGGTCTCGGAGATGCTGGGGTGCTTGCGCAGCCGCAGCCCGCGCAGCTCGCGCACGATGCGCACCAGCTCCCGGGCGGTCGCCTCGGCGAGCCCGGTCCGCTTGCCCATCACGATCTCCAGCTCGCGTTCGGCGTCCGGGTAGTCGAGGAACAGGTAGAGGCAGCGGCGCTTGAGCGCGGCCGACAGGTCGCGGGTGTTGTTCGAGGTGAGGATCACGTACGGCGGGGTCTTGGCGGTGTAGGTGCCGATCTCCGGGACCGACACCTGCTGCTCGGCGAGGCACTCGAGCAGCACCGCCTCCAGCGCCTCGTCGGCGCGGTCCACCTCGTCGATGAGCAGCAGCACCGGCTCCTCGCTGCGGATCGCCTCGAGCAGCGGCCGGGGGGCGAGGAAGCGGTCGGAGAAGAACACGCTGTCCTGCGCGCCGATGCGCTCCACCGCGGTGGCGAGGTCGGGTGCGTCCGCGATGATCTCGCCGATCTTGTCGCGCAGCAGCTGGGTGTACAGCAGCTGCTTGCCGTAGTCCCACTCGTACAGCGCCTTGCTCTCGTCCTGGCCCTCGTAGCACTGCAGGCGCAGCAGCCTGCGCCCGGTGGCCTTGGCGAGCGCCTTGGCCAGCTCGGTCTTGCCCACGCCGGCGGGCCCCTCGAGCAGCACGGGCCGGTTGAGCCGCGCAAGCAGGAACACGGCCGTGGCGAGCCTGCGGTCGGCGATGTAGCCCTGCTCGGCGAGCCGCTCGACGACGTCCTCGACGGACGCGAACTCGGCGGTGCTGACGTTCTCGGACACGCTTCCTCCGGGTGGTACGGCCGGCGTGGACAGGGTGCGGGAAGGGGTGGGGCGCCGCCGGGCGCGCCCCGGGACGGAACCCGCCGGGGTCCGGGCGGAAGGGGACGCCCGGACCCCGGCGGGGTGCGAGCCGGCCGGCCCTGGGCGGGACGGTGCGCCGGTCGGGCCGGCCGATGGGTCACCGGTCAGGTGGCCGGATGGCCCGCCGCCCGGGGGAGACCGCGGCCCGGGCGGCGGGTACGACGGGGCGGGTCAGCTGAGCAGGTCGTCCAGGTCGCCGTGGAAGCAGTGCTCGACGACCGGCCGCACCGTCTCGAAGGTGCACTCCTTCGGGTTACCCGGGGTGCAGGCGTCGCCGAGCACGTGGTTGGTGACGCGGTCGATGTCGGCGTCGTCGCCGCGGATCACCGGGGAGTTCTCGTAGAACTTGGTGGGGCCCTTGCCGAGCCGGTTCTTGCTGTAGGTGTCCTGCTTGACGTCGACGAAGCGCTCGGGGATGCCCACGTCGCGCAGCAGCCGGATCGCCGCGGCCAGGGCCGCCTCGGCCGCCTTCACCTTGGTCATGCCGTGGGTGTCGATGCCCATCGCCTCGGCGATGTCGGCGAACCGCTCGTACATCACCGGCATGTTGAACGCCCACACGCGCGGCAGCGCGATCGCGTTGTTGAGGCCGTGGTGGGTGTCGTAGAAGGCGCTGACCGCGTGCGAGATCGAGTGGATGATGCCGAGGCCGCCGGAGTTGAACGCCTGGGCGGCGATGTACTGGGCGTACATCATGCCCTCACGGGCGGCGAGGTCCTGCCCGTTCCACACCGCGGTGCGCAGGTGCTGGGCGGTGAGCCGGATCGCGTGCAGCGCGTTGCCGAGGGACGGCTGGAAGTTCAGCCGCGACACGTACGGCTCGGAGGCGTGCGCGAGCACGTCGAACCCGCACTGCGCGGTGTAGTCCATCGGACAGTCGTAGTACAGCGTCGGGTCGTCGATGGCGAGGGTGGCGATGCAGCTCTCGTCGAACGCGACGTACTTGTGCGGGTTCTCCGGGTCGGTGGTGGTGTCGGTGATGACGTACGCCCACGAGGTCTCCGACCCGGTGCCGGCCGTGGTGGACACCGCGATGTGCGGCGGGTTCTTGGGGTTCTCCGACTTGTTGAAGCCCTCGAACTCGTTGATGTTGCGGCCGTCGTGCGCGATCGACACCCGCGCGCCCTTGCAGGCGTCGTGCGAGGAGCCGCCGCCGATGGAGACGAACGAGTCGCACTTGTGCTCCTGGTAGAGCGCGACCGCCTCCATCACGTTGTAGTCCTTGGGGTTGGACTCGACCTTGTCGTACACCACGACCTCGAGGCCGTGGTACTTCATCGACTCGACGATCCGGTGCACGATGTCGGTGCCGCGCAGGCCCGAGGTCATCACCAGCGTCCTGCGGAACCCGAGCTTCTTCGCCTCCGGCCCGATCAGCTCATGGGCACCCGGCCCCATCAGGGCCCGCGGGAACGGATGGAACTCCTTGATCGGGAACGGCCTGATGAGTTCTTCGACCTTCATGCTCTCGTCCTCTCTGAGCAGAGACGCGCCCAGGCGACGGGGCCGCGACCGGCCCCGCTCGTGCCGCTGCCGGCACCGGATGCCGCGACCGTAAAGTGACCTCCGTCACGCCCGGAAGATCCGGAAGGCCGATCCCGTACCGCAGGTGACGATTTCGGTACGGCAGGCGGGGCGGGCACCTACCCGATCGGTCAGGCCCCGGCCCCGGTATCCGGGGCCGCGCTCCCGCATGCCGTTGAGCCCGGACGGCGCGGGCCGGACGCGCTGCGGCCGTCCTAGACGGTCCCACTCGGCTCCGCGGTTGAGCCGGGCCATGACCGCAGGCGGCAGGAAGCATTCGATCGATCACAGCGCGCCCGCCGCCATGCACCGCCTCGCGGCATGCCGACGGCACACAGTTGCGAAAGACGCTTAGCCGTCCGGGGTGGGCAACGGCATCGCGGGCAGATCCGCAGGACAAACGGTAAATCCGGCTCAATTTACTGAGATGCTCGCGCCAATCCGTCAAGTGAGCCGCTTACACCCATCCCGTACGCGCACGACCGAAGTATCGACTCAGGACCGATGTCGTGGCCACCGGTCGAGCAACATGTACCGACAGCCCTGGTAACGAACGGCGGAGATGGCCGACAACCAGGGAAAAGCGCGAAATTGCATGTTCGAGCCGCCCGCCAGTACCACCACCGAGCCGCCGACTTAACGTGAGCAGAATCACCTGCGTGGACGCGATCGGAACGCGCCGCCGAATCGCTCATCTCGCACCTGGCCGGTTACCCCGATACCGAGCAGCCCCGTCGGACAAGAGTCGAGGTAACACTTTCGTCACTCTGCACCACGCCGCTTCAGTGAGCAGCAAGCTGTAAGCATGCGGAGGGATCACTCGGCGTCGGCACGTCGATCGCGGGCGGCGCGGTGGGTGACGATCGCCGCGATTGCGGCGCTGACGGCCCTGCTCGCCGTGGGGTTGATCACATTCTTCGCCGACCCGCTGGAACTCCCGCCGGGCCTGTGGGACGCGTTGGATCAACGGGCCAGTGTGGTGAGCATGTTCATCGGTGCCGTCGGCCTGATCATCGCCGTGGCGGCCCTGCTGCTCCAGATACGCGCGGAGGAAAACCGATCTCCTGAGCCCGGATGGCCCGAACAGCGGCCCTCATCCAATAGCGCCCCGCGCGTGTACGGCGGCGACCACATCGAGTTCCACCACAATGTCATCCGTGGCAAGGTGGTCGGCAAGCAGGTCAACGATCCCGCCCTCGAGACACGCACTTTCGTAGACGACCGTGATGAACGAGGCTGACCCGCCGAGCGGCATCTCCGGCGACCATATCGAGTTTCACGGCAACCTCATTGAAAAGGCCGTCGGCGTCGAACACCACCATCACTACCCTCCCGAGCCATCGCGGTCCTCTGACCAGATCGTCGAGGGTGAGATCCCGCAGAAGCCACCGGGCTTCCAGCCTCGCGGGGAACTGCTCCACCGGCTCGCCGCTCTCCTCGGCGGCCCGTCAACCCTGCTCGGCGAGTCCCAAAGCCGAAACGGGCAGGAGGCAAGTACCGGTGGGGCCGTCGCGATCTGCGCGATGGCGGGCATTCCCGGGGTGGGCAAGACCATGCTCGCCGCCTCCTACGCCTGGGCCTGTCAGGACGCCCGCTGGCCGGTGATCGCCTGGATACCCGCCGAAACCACCGACCAAATCGTCACCGGCTTGGCCTCCCTCGCCTCCCGGCTCGGCGAACGCCGCCCGGACGATGACACGCCCACAGCCGCCGCCCGGGCGAAGGCTTGGCTGGCAGCCACCACGCGCCCGGCGCTGCTGGTCTTCGACAACGCGACCGACGTCGCCGCAGTCCGCTCATGGACCCCGGCCACCGGAGCCACTCGGGTGATCATCACCACCCGCCACGGCGCGTTTCTGCGCGCCTACCAGCCTCTAGAGGTCGAGGTCTTCACCCCAGAACAGGCGATCGCCTTTCTCCGTGAACGCACTGGGCTAACCGACACCGAAGGCGCCAAAGCCGTAGCCTCCGAACTCGGACACCTACCCCTGGCCTTGGCCCAGGCAGCTGCAGTGATCTCCCGCCTTCGCATCGACTATGCCGCTTACCTGGAACAGCTGCGAAGCGTCAGGCTAAGTGAAAATCTCACCGCCGAGTCCGGCGACGTCTACCCAACCAGCACCGCAGAAGCCATCCTGCTCTCGGTCACTCACGCCGAGGCCACTCTTCCGATCGCCAGCCGGATATTGCCGATCCTTGCGGTTCTATCACCCGCCGGTGTTCCACTGGCCATGCTGAACACCTTGAGTGACGACGCGAACCCTCAATTTGTCGTCCGCAGCATGCTTGCCGACCTAGCCGACACCTCGTTAATCACCGTCAGCGAGGATGGCACCACAGCACTGATGCACCGCTTGGTCCAACGCGTACTGCGTGAACGCGCCGCCCACCACAACGAACTGCTTTCGGTGATAGCTCAGGCCTCCGCCCTGCTCGACGCCTTCGATAACACGCTGCCGGACGGACCACAACTTTGGAAATACCGCACCGACGTCGAGATGCTGGTCGAACAGACTGACACCCTCTACCAGCACCTACCGAACGATGATGCCCTTACCGAAGACCTGTTGAGGTTACGCGCACGCTGTGGTCGTTACCTGTATGAGCTGGCTGACCTCAGACGGGCAATCCTCCTGCTGGAAAGCACCCTCACCGACGCCGAGCGCATCCTCGGCCCCGACCACCCCGACACCCTCACCTCACGCAACAACCTCGCCGGCGCCTACGAATCGGCCGGGGACCTCAACCGCGCCATCCCCCTGTACGAACGCACCCTGGCCGACCGCGAGCGCATCCTCGGCCCCGACCACCCCAACACCCTCACCTCACGCAACAACCTCGCCTACGCCTACCAAGCGGCCGGGGACCTCAACCGCGCCATCCCCCTGTACGAACGCACCCTCGCAGATACCGAGCGCATCCTCGGCCCCGACCACCCCGACACCCTCACCTCACGCAACAACCTCGCCGGCGCCTACGAATCGGCCGGGGACCTCAACCGCGCCATCCCCCTGTACGAACGCACCCTGGCCGACCG
>QGUZ01000037.1 GCA_003242605.1 Actinomycetota bacterium | reverse complement strand
CAGGACCAGCGCCCGCGCGTCGCCGGTCGCCGCGCCGAGCGCCCCGGCGAAGAGCCCGGTCCCCTCCGCCGCGGCCTCCCCCGCCCACGCCGGGAACGCGGGCAGGGGGCCGGCGGGCGGCGGCTCGGCGCCCCGGTCGGCGGGGCCGTCCGCGGCGGCCGCCCGATCGCCGCGCACCCGCAGGGCGGCCGCGAGCGGCCGGCCGGCCGCGCGCAGCGCCGCCCTCCGGTCGGCCGGGGCCGCCCCGCCCGGCGGCGCCACCTCGGACAGCTCGGCGTACCAGGCGCCGCCCGGCAGGCGGCGCCGCGACGACTCGGCGATCCTGATCGCCACGCGGCTCTTGCCCACGCCGGCGGGCCCGGTGACGGTGACCAGCCGCGCCTGGGCCAGCAGCCGCAGCCCGGCGCGCACCTCGGGCCCGCGGCCGACCAGCCCGCTCACCTCGACCGGCAGGTTTCCCACGTCAGCCATTTGGCTCGATCTAAACACGGCGCGGGCCGCCGCGGGGGCCGGCGGTGCGGGCGGGTCAGGCGTCGCCGAGCCGGCGGCGGGCACTCCACGCGGCGATCTGCGCCCGCGTGGCGAAGCCGAGCTTGGCGAGGATGTTGCCGACGTGGGTCTCGACCGTGCGCGCGGTGACCAGGAGCCGGTCGGCGATCTCCCGGTTGGTGAGCCCGGCGGCGAGCAGCGCAGCCACGTCGCGCTCCCGCGGGGTGAGCGGCGCCCAGGCGTCGTCCTCCGGGCCGGGCGGCGAGGGCTCCTCCTCGCCGAGGGCGTAGTCGACGATCTCGTCGAGGGACATGGCGGCGCCCTCGCGCCGGGCGAGCTCGCGCTCCCGGGCGGTGAGCGCGCGCCGGATCGCCCGCTCGCAGCGGGCGTGCTCGGCGGTGAACAGCGGGGAGCCGAGCAGCGCGAGGTCCCGCTCGCGCAGGTGCCGCCGCACCGCGTGGAGCAGCCGGGCGGCCCGCGGGAAGTCCGCCTGCTCGGCGGCGAGCCAGGCGAGGACCTCCAGGCACTGCAGCATGCCGAGCACGTCCGGGGGCACCCGCTTGACCCGCAGCGCGGCCCGCAGCAGCGTCGTGGCCGCGGCCGCGTCCCCGTCGGCCCGCGCCACCAGGCCGAGCCCGTAGTCGGCGTAGGAGGCCACCCACGCGTCGCCGATCCGCTCGCACAGCTCCCGGCACTCGGTGAGGGTGGCCCGGGCGCCCTCGACGTCCCCCCGCCACATCCGGTTCAGGCCGAGCTCGGCGAGCGCGGCGGTGCGCACCTCGGGCAGCAGGTGGTCGCGCAGCCGCGTGGTCACCTCGCCGAGCAGCCGCTCGGCGTCGGCGAACCGGCCCTCCAGGCAGGCGAGGGTGCCGCGGAGCTTGCGCAGGCAGGCGTGCGGCCGCGGGTCGCCGGGCGCGGGCAGCTCCGCGGCGCACCGGTCGAGCGCGGCGTGCGCGGCCGGGTGGTCGCCCTGGGCCATCGCCACGTAGGCGAGCACGAGCAGCGCCCACGGCCGCTCCGGGTCGGGCGGCGGCACCAGCGCGAGGAAGCGCTCCAGCTCGTGCCGGCCCTGCCGGGCCATGCCGCAGGCGGTCCACAGGAACCACGCGCGGGCGGCGAGCGCCAGCCCGGCGCCGGCCTCGGCCGGGTCGGCGGCGCACCGGTCGAGGGCGGCGCGGATGTCCGGCCAGCACCGCCGGACCTCCCGCCACCGCCGCAGCAGCCCGCCGCGCTGCCCCGGCGTCCCCGCGACCCCGTCCGATCCGGCCGTGCCGGGGCCGGCTCGGTCAGAGCCCGCTGGGGCGGCCGCGGCGCCGACGCGGCCCGCGGCCACGACGAGGGCGAAGAAGTGGTCCCGGTGGCGCCGCAGCAGCCGCCGGTGCTCCCCGGAGGCGGCCAGGCGGGCCAGGCCGTACTCGCGGATCGTGTCGAGCATGCGGTAGGACATGCCGTCCTCGCACCGGCACGCGGTGAGGATCGACTTGTCCACCAGCCCGGCGACGGCCGGGTACACGCGGGCGGCGGGGAACGCGCCGTCGACGCAGACCGCCTCCACCGCGGGCAGGTCGAAGGGGCCGTGGAACACCGACAGGCGCGCCCAGGCGGTGCGCTCCTCGGCGGTGCACAGGTCGTGGCTCCACCGGATCGCCGCGCCGACGCTGTGGTGCCGCGAGGCGCCGGGGCCGCCGAGCGACAGCCGGTCCTTGAGCGTCGCGGCGAGCCGCGCCACGCCGAGCGCGGGCACCCGGGCGGCGGCGAGCTCGATCGCCAGCGGGATGCCGTCGAGCCGGGCGCACAACTCGGCGATCGCGGCCGCGTTCTCCCGGGTGAGTCGGAAGCCGGGGACGGCCGCGGCGACCCGGTCGACGAAGAGCGCCACCGACTCGCAGCCCGCGAGCGCGGCCGGGTCGGCGGGCCGGTCCGGGTCCGGCACCCGCATCGGCGGCACCGGGACGATGCGCTCCCCCGGGATGCCGAGCGGCTGGCGGCTGGTGGCGAGCACCCGCAGCCGGGAGCCGGCGGCGAGCAGCGTCTGCACGAGCAGCGCGACCGGCTCCACGAGGTGCTCGCAGGTGTCGAGGATGAGCAGCGCGCGCAGGTCGGCCACCCGGGCGGCGAGCGCCGCCGCGGTCCCGCCCGGGCCGACGCCGGCGAAGGCGTGCGCGACCGCCTGCTCGACCTGTCCGGGGTCGGTCACCCCGGACAGTTCGACCACCCGCACCCCGTCGGGGAAGGTACGGCGGGCACCCGCGGCCACGCGCAGCGCGACCCGGGTCTTCCCCACCCCGCCGACGCCGGTGACGGTGACGAGGCGGAAGCGCTTGAGCGCGGCCGTGACCGCGCCCACCTCCCGCCGCCGGCCGATGAACCTCGTCTCGGCGGGCGGCGGCGCCGGCCCGTCCCACACGGTCCGCTCCGACGCGGGTACCGGCGGCGGGTCAGACGCCGGCGGCCTGCCGCAGGGCCTCGACGCGGTCGGTGCGCTCCCAGGAGAAGTTCGGTTCCTCGCGGCCGAAGTGGCCGTAGGCCGCGGTCGGGGTGTAGATGGGGCGCAGCAGGTCGAGATCCCGGATGATCGCGGCCGGGCGCAGGTCGAAGACCTCGAGCACGGCGTCCTGGATCTTCTCCACCGGGATCTTCTCGGTGCCGAAGCACTCGACGAACAGGCCGACCGGCTTCGCCTTGCCGATCGCGTACGCGACCTGGACCTCGCAGCGGTCGGCGAGCCCGGCGGCGACCACGTTCTTCGCCACCCAGCGCATGGCGTAGGCGGCGGAGCGGTCGACCTTGGACGGGTCCTTGCCGGAGAAGGCGCCGCCGCCGTGGCGGGCCATGCCGCCGTAGGTGTCGATGATGATCTTGCGTCCGGTGAGCCCGGCGTCGCCCATCGGGCCGCCGATCTCGAACCGGCCGGTGGGGTTCACCAGCAGCCGGTAGCCCTCCACCTCGATGTCGAGGTCCTTGAGCACCGGGTCGACCACGTGCTCGGCGATGTCCGGGGTGAGCATCTCCTTCAGGTCGATCTCCGGCGCGTGCTGGGTGGAGACCACCACGGTGTCCACCCGCACCGGGCGGTCGCCGTCGTACTCGACGGTGACCTGCGTCTTGCCGTCCGGGCGCAGGTACGGGATCGTGCCGGACTTGCGCACCTCGGCGAGCCGCCGCGCCATGCGGTGGGCGAGCATGATCGGCAGCGGCATGAGCTCGGGGGTCTCCCGGCACGCGTACCCGAACATCAGGCCCTGGTCGCCGGCGCCCTGCCGGTCGAGCTCGTCGGTGCCCTCGCCCTCGCGGACCTCGTAGGCGTCGTCCACGCCCTGGGCGATGTCCGGCGACTGGGCGCCGATGGAGATCGACACGCCGCACGAGGCGCCGTCGAAGCCCTTGTGGGAGGCGTCGTAGCCGATCTCCAGGATCTTCTCCCGGATGACCCCGGGGATGTCGACGTACGTCTCCGTGGTCACCTCGCCCGCGACGTGGACCTGACCGGTGGTGATCAACGTTTCCACGGCGACCCGGCTGCGCGGGTCGTCCTTGAGCATGGCGTCGAGGATCGCGTCGCTGATCTGGTCGGCGATCTTGTCGGGGTGGCCCTCGGTCACCGACTCGGATGTGAACAGGCGGCGGGACAACTCAATGGCTCCTCATGCAGCGGCTGCTGACGTATCAGGGCGTGCGCGCCTGCCGTGGCGGGCGAGCGGCGCCCCGCCGAGTCTAGCCTCACCCCGGCCCGCGCCGCGAAACCCCCACGGTGTCGCGCCGCCCATGGGCGCGAACCCGCAGGTCGGAGCCGTCCCGGCGGT
This sequence comes from Actinomycetota bacterium, assembly GCA_003242605.1. Classification (GTDB taxonomy): domain Bacteria; phylum Actinomycetota; class Actinomycetes; order Streptosporangiales; family Streptosporangiaceae; genus Thermopolyspora. Next base: position 22,885 of record QGUZ01000037.1, on the reverse strand, counting down.
CAGCGTGCGGGCGCCGCCGCATCCGCCGCGGCGGCCTGCGCCGCGCCCGGCAGGCGGGCGGCGACCAGGTCCCACACCACGTCGGCGAGGGCCTCCTTCGGCCCCCTGGGGACCTCGACGGCCGAGCCGTCGGCGCCGAGCACGGTGGCGGCGTTGTCCGGGGTGCCGAAGCCCAGGTTCGCGCCCACCTGGTTCACCACGAGCAGGTCACAGCCCTTGCGGCGGAGCTTGGCGCGGCCGTTGGCGAGAACGTCGTCGGTCTCGGCCGCGAACCCGACGATCACCGCGGGCGCCGCCGCGCCGCCCTCCCGGCGGCGGGCGCACAGCTCGGCGAGGATGTCGGGGTTCTTCACCAGCCGGATCGGCTCGGGCTCGGCGTCCGTCTTCTTGATCTTGGTGTCGGACGGCGCGGCCGGGCGGAAGTCGGCGACGGCCGCGGCCATGACGACCGCGTCGGCGTGCGCGGCGGCCTCGAACACCGCCTCGCGCATCTCGAGCGCGGTCTCCACGCGGATGACCTTCACCCCGGCGGGGTCGGCGAGCGCCGTGTTCGCGGCGATCAGCGTGACCTCGGCGCCCCGGGCGGCCGCGGTGGCCGCCAGGGCGTACCCCTGCAGCCCGGAGGACCGGTTGCCGATGAACCGGACCGGGTCGATCGGCTCACGGGTGCCGCCCGCGGTGACCACCACGCGCCGCCCCGCCAGGTCGCCGCGCCGCGCCTCGAGCAGGCGGCGGCAGTAGGCGAAGATGTCCTCGGGCTCGGGCAGCCGGCCGGGGCCGCTGTCGGCCCCGGTGAGCCTGCCCACGGCCGGGTCGAGCACGTGCGCGCCGCGCTCGCGCAGCGTCGCGACGTTCGCGCGGGTGGCGGGATGCTCCCACATCTCGGTGTGCATCGCCGGCGCGAACACGACCGGGCACCGCGCGGTGAGCAGGGTGGCGGTGAGCAGGTCGCCGGCGAGGCCGCCGGCCGCCTTGGCGAGCAGGTCGGCGGTGGCCGGCGCGACCACCACCAGGTCGGCCTCCTTGCCGATGCGCACGTGCGGCACGTCGTGCACGCCGTCCCACACCTCGGCGGAGACCGGATGCCCGGAGAGCGCCGCCCAGGTCGGCTCACCGACGAAGCGCAGGGCGTCGCGGGTCGGCACCACGCGCACGTCGTGGCCCGACTCGGTGAACAGGCGCAGCAGCTCGCACGCCTTGTAGGCGGCGATGCCGCCGCCCACCCCGAGCACCACCCGCGCGGGAGCGGTCATTGGGCGGTCAGCTCTCCACCGGCTCGGCGGTGAGCAGCCCCTCGGCGACCTCGCGCAGCGCGATCGACAGCGGCTTCTCCTGGGGGTGGGTCTCCACCAGCGGGCCGACGTACTCCAGCAGGCCCTCGCCGAGCTGGGAGTAGTAGGCGTTGATCTGGCGGGCCCGCTTGGCGGCCATGATCACGAGACTGTACTTGCTGTCGACGACGTCGAGCAGCTGGTCGATCGGCGGGTTGGTGATGCCTTCGGCAACCGGGGCAGTGCCAGCCACGTTCGTGTCCCCCATGTCGGTGAACTGATGTCGTGCGGGTCGGCGCCGGACCCGTCCGGTCACCGGCCGGGCCATCGTGCGTCCGCGTCGCGCCGCCGCGCGCGCCGACGGGCCCGCCGGTCCGCGCCGGACCCCGGGCCCCGCGGGCGGGCGTCAGCGGACGCCGCTATGGACCCGCATCAAATCTATCAGCCGCTCGCAGACTTCCTGGACCGACGTGTTCACCAGGGTGACGTCGAACTCCGGCTCGGCGGCCATCTCGATGCGTCCCTGGGCGAGCCGCCGCTCGATCACGTCCTCGGGCTCGGTGCCGCGGCCGCGCAGCCGGGCCTCGAGCACCTCCCAGCTCGGCGGGGCGAGGAAGACCAGCAGGGCATCGGGCATGGCCTTGCGGACCTGCCGCGCGCCCTGCAGGTCGATCTCCAGCAGCGTGGGGACGCCCGCGGCGAGCTTCTCCAGCACCGGCGCGGCGGGCGTGCCGTACCGGTTGCCGGCGAACTCGGCCCATTCCAGCAGCTCCCCGGCCGCCACCAGACGGTCGAACTCCTCACCGTCCACGAAGTGGTACTCCACCCCGTCGGTCTCGCCCGGGCGGGGCTTGCGGGTGGTCACCGAGACCGACAGCCACACCTCCGGGTGCGTCCGCCGGAGCTCGGCGACGACCGTCGACTTGCCCACCCCGGACGGGCCGGACAGGACGGTGAGGCGGTTGCCGGTCGGCCCGGAGAAGCGCCCGAGACGGGGCGGCGTCTCCTCCGGGCGGCCGTTGCGGGGCAGGAGGCCACCGGCACCCGTCCCGGTGCCGTCCCCGGCCGCCCGCGCCGGGCCTGCCGCGGCCGTCACCGCGGCGGTCTCGTGGAGCCGGCCTTCGCCGGACCAGGACATGCCGGTCACGTCATACCCCCGTTCGACCATCCCCGCGTGCGTCCCCGGGCGGGGACGCCGGACCGGAACGCTTCGAACCTACCGGTTCGGTCGTCCCGCCCCGTCACGCGGGGCCGACCATCCGGCCGGAGCCGTCAGGCGTCGGCCCCGCCGAACTCGCGCTCCAGAGCGGCACGCTGGTTCGCGCCGAGACCCCGCACGCGACGGGACTCGGCGATACCGAGCCGCTCCATAAGCTGCTTGGCGCGGACCTTGCCCACGCCGGGTAGCGACTCCAGCAGCGCCGATACCTTCATCTTCCCGATGACGTCATCGGTCTGCCCGCTTTTCAGTACCTCAGCCAGAGAAACCGCGCCTCGCTTCAGCCGGTTCTTGACCTCGGCACGCTCTTTGCGGGCCTTGGCAGCCTTCTCCAGGGCTGCGGCGCGCTGCTCGGGGGTCAGTGGAGGAAGAGCCACGCCGGGTCACCTCGAATTTCCTGTCGATGTACTCGGACGGGAGGGGAAACTAGCTGGTCTTCGGCCTTCTAGCAACGTCAAAGCCGGTTTATCCCCTCACAAAATCCGCTTCATGTCGTTCCGTGACTGGAAAGGTACGTTCCGTCGATCGAAAGCCGCCCACCATCCGGGTTTCCGGGGGCGCGCGACGCCGCGTCCGCCCGCCGCACCGGGGCCGCGGCGCCCGCCCGGCGGGCCGGCGCCCGGCCGCCCGGGCGGTCCCGGGTACGGCACGGCCGGGCCCGCGAGCCCGCCACCAGGGGGCCGCGGGGGCACGGCGGCGGCGGCCGCACCCCGGTAACGGTCCTCCGGAACCACGGGTCACCAGTGGCCAAAATGTGCCATATCGCCAAAAAGGAGGCTGAAATCGGGGGCGCTATTCCGTGACGCTCCGTGTCCGGTTACGGTCCGCCGCATCCCCGGCACGCCGCGCGGGGCGCCCACCGACCGGCCGGCCGCCGTGATTCGCCTCACAGGTCCGCCGCGCCGGATGCGCGCGAATAAGGCGATCTCCGGTGATTTTTCTCACACCGGACCGGCGGGCTCAGCCGATCGCCGCGCGGCGGCGCAGCGCGGCGGCGATCGCCGCGGCGGCCGCCCCCGGGTCGGCGGCGCCGGTGATGGGGCGGCCGATCACCAGCAGGTCAGCGCCGTTCGCCAGGGCCTGCTCGGGGGTGGCGACCCGGGCCTGGTCCTGGGCGGCCGCGCCGGCCGGCCGTACCCCGGGGGTGATGAGGGTCACGTCCGGGCCGACCTCGGCGCGGACGGCGGCCACCTCGTGCGGCGAGCACACCACGGCCTGGGCGCCCGCCTCGACCGCCAGAACGGCGAGACGGCGCGCGGCGTCCGTGGCCGGGCCCCGGAGCCCGACCGCCTCGAGATCGCCCGCCGTGAGCGACGTCAGCACCGTCACGGCCGCGATTTTCGTCTCCGGGGCCGCCTCGACCGCGGCGCGGATCATCGCCGGGCCGCCGGAGGCGTGCACGGTGAGGATCGCGGGCCGGAGCCGGGCGACCGCGCGGGTCGCGCCGGCCACCGTGTTCGGGATGTCGTGCAGCTTCAGGTCGAGGAAGACCTGCACGCCGCTCGCCCCGCGCACCGAGTCGATCACGTCGGGGCCGTAGCGCAGGTACAGCTCCAGGCCGACCTTCACGGTGCTCACGTGGGGGGTGACCAGGTGGGCCCAGCGGGCGGCGGTCTCCAGGTCGGGCGCGTCGAGCGCGACCGCGATGGGGGCGGGCGTCACAGGGAACTCTCCTCAAGATCGATCCGGCCCCGAGGGCCGGATCCCGGCGGCCGGTGGGCGAGGCCCACCGCGTCGGCCAGCCGCTCGAAGCCGCGTTTGTGCAGCAGATCCTCGAGCTCGCGCAGGATGCGCAGGCACGCGTAGGGGTCGTTGAAGATCGCGGTGCCGACGGCGACCACGCACGCGCCCGCGAGGATCAGCTCGAGCGCGTCGCGTCCGGTCATCACGCCGCCCATGCCGATGATCGGCACGCCCGGCAGCGCCGCGTGCACCTGCCACAGGCAGCGTACGGCGAGCGGCCGGATCGCGGGCCCGGACAGCCCGCCGGTGCCCGCGGCGAGGGCGGGCCGCATGGCGTCCACGTCGATCGCCATGCCGAGCGGCGTGTTGATCATGGAGAGCGCGTCCGCGCCGCCGTCCACGCACGCCCGGGCCACCGCGACGACGTCGGCCACGTCCGGGGCGAGCTTGGCGATCACCGGCACGTCGTACCGGCTGGAGGCGCGCACCGCGGCGATCACCTCGGCCGCGGCCGCGGGGTCCCGGGCGAAGATCCGGCCGCGGTCCTCCACGTTGGGGCAGGACAGGTTCACCTCGACCGCGGTCACCCCGGCCGCGGAGGCGAGCCGCCGGGCGAGCGTGCCGTACTCGGACACGCTGCCCCCGGCGATCGACACGATCGTGGTGACCCCGCGCTCGGCGAGCCACGGCAGCTCCCGGTCGAGGAACGCGTCGATGCCGGGGCCCTGCAGGCCGACCGCGTTGAGCAGCCCGGAGGGCGTCTCGGCGATCCGCGGCGTGGGGCGGCCGGAGCGCGGGGTGAGCGTGATCGACCGGGTGATCACCGCGCCGAGCCGGTTGAGGTCGAAGAACTGGGCGAGCTCCCGCCCGCTCCCCGCGCAGCCGGCGGCCGTCGTGATCGGATTGGCGAGCTCGACGTGCGCGAGGTAGGTCCGCATATCAACTGACATGGCGATTCCCTGTCTGGCCGCCGGGCTCGTGCGCCCGCCCGCCGGGCGCTCCAGGGGCGCCCAGGGCGTCGAACGGGATCGTGCCGATGTCCTCGAACCGCACCCGCTCGCCGCGGAACACCGGGCCGTCCACGCACGCGCGCACCATCCGGGTGACCCCGTCCTCGCCGATCACCGGCAGCACGCACGAGCCGCACACCCCGAAGCCGCAGACCATGGTCTGCTCCACGGCCACCTGGATCGGGATGTCGAACTCGATCGCCACCGCCGCGACCCCGCGCAGCGTGGACAACGGGCCGCAGGCGTACACCACGTCCGCCCGGGTGTCGGCGATCACCGACGGCAGCACGTCGGTCACCCGGCCCCGCACGCCCAGCGAGCCGTCCTCGGTGGTCAGCGTGGTCGTCTCCCCCATGCGCCGGGCGCGCAGCGCGCCGAACACCCGGTCGGCGCTCGCCGCGCCGAGCACGAAGTCCACCCGGCAGCCCCGCCGCTGCAGCAGGTCGGCGAGCCCGAACAGCGGCGCCGAGCCGTACTCGGCGCCCACCAGCACGCAGTGCACCGGGTCGCGGGGCAGCGGGAACGGCCGGCCGAGCGGGCCGACCATGTCGAGGGTGTCGCGCGCCTTGCGCTCGGCGAGCCAGGCGGTGCCGGGGCCGCGCACGGTGAACACGAACTCCACCGTGCCGCCGTAGTCCGGCTTGACGTCGTGCACCGAGAAGGCGCGGCGGGCGAGCGTCGACGACGCCGGGCCGCCGACCGCGACGGTGATGAAGTGGCCCGGGCGGAACCGCTCGGCGATGCCGGGCGCCACCACGGTGAGCGCATGGTAGGCGTCGACACGGCGCGTCGTCAGCACCGTGCCGGTCACCTGTACCGGGCTAGCAGCCGTCTCACTCACCTCCGCCGGAGCACGCGCCGGGCCGCCCGCCGCCCGGACCGGCCGGGACGGCGCCCGCCTCCCGGCGGCCCCGCGCAGGGACCCGGCCGGGCACCCCGCCGGAGGCGATCCGCCGCGGGGACCCGTCAGGCGTCCCGCGGCGGCCCGCCGGGGCGTCGAGGCGGCCCGTCGAAAGCAACCCGCTGAAGCAACTCTGCCGTCAACGCCCCCCTTGTCGTCAAAGGACCCGCCGAGACGGCGGCGCGATCCCGGCGCCGGGGGCGCCCCGGCCGGCCCGCGGGCGGACCCGGCCGGGTGCGCGGCGGCGGGCCGGCGGGGTGCGGGCGGGCTCACCCTCGCAGCCGCCGGGCGTGCTCCTGCAGTGACCGCACGCCGACGTCGCCGCGGATCAGCGCCTGGATGCCCTGGACCGCCGCGGCAAGCCCCTGCACCGTGGTGACGCACGGGATGCCGCGCAGCACCGCGGCGGTGCGGATCTCGTACCCGTCGAGCCGCGGCCCGGACTGGCCGGGGCTGCCGAACGGGGTGTTCACGATCAGGTCGATCTCGCCGTCGAGGATGCGCTGCACCACGGTCGGCTCGCCGTCCGGGCCGGGGCCGTCGCTGTGCTTGCGCACCACGGTGGCGCGCACCCCGTTGCGGCGCAGCACCTCGGCGGTGCCCTCGGTGGCGAGGATCTCGAACCCGAGGTCGGCGAGCACCTTCACCGGGAGGATCATGGCGCGCTTGTCCCGGTTCGCCACCGAGACGAACGCCCGGCCCTTGGTGGGCAGCGAGCCGTACGCCGCGGCCTGCGACTTGGCGAACGCGGTGCCGAACACCTCGTCGATGCCCATCACCTCGCCGGTGGAGCGCATCTCCGGGCCGAGCACGGTGTCCACGCCGCGGAACCGGTTGAACGGCAGCACCGCCTCCTTCACCGCGATCGGCGCGTCGAGCGGCAGCGTGCCGCCGTCCCCCTCGGCCGGGAGCATGCCCTCCCGGCGCAGCTCGGCGATGGTGGCGCCCATCATGATCCGGGCGGCCGCCTTCGCCAGCGGCACCGCGGTCGCCTTCGACACGAACGGCACGGTACGGCTGGCGCGCGGGTTCGCCTCGAGCACGTACAGCACGCCGGCGGACAGCGCGTACTGCACGTTGATCAGCCCGCGCACGCCCACGCCGCGGGCGATCGCCTCGGTCGCGGCGCGGATCCGCTTGATGTCGTGCCCGCCGAGGGTGATCGGCGGCAGCGCGCACGCCGAGTCGCCGGAGTGGATGCCGGCCTCCTCGATGTGCTCCATCACGCCGCCGAGGTAGAGCTCCTCCCCGTCGTAGAGCGCGTCGACGTCGATCTCGATCGCCTCGTCGAGGAACCGGTCGATGAGGATCGGGTGCTCGGTGTCGGCCACCGCCTTGGTCATGTACGCGCGCAGCGTCTCGTCGTCGTAGACGATCGCCATGCCGGCGCCGCCGAGCACGTACGAGGGCCGCACCAGCACCGGGTAGCCGATCTCCCGGGCGATCCGCTCGGCCTCCTCCGGGCTGCGCGCCGTGCCGTACTTGGGCGCGGCGAGCCCGGCCTCGGCGAGCAGCCGGCCGAACGCGCCGCGGTCCTCGGCGAGGTGGATCGACTCCGGCGGGGTGCCGACCACCGGCACCCCGGCGTCCTTGAGCGCCTGCGCCAGCCCGAGCGGGGTCTGCCCGCCGAGCTGCACGATCACCCCGGCGACCGGGCCGGTCTCCATCTCCGCGTGCACCACCTCGAGCACGTCCTCGAGGGTGAGCGGCTCGAAGTAGAGCCGGTCGCTGGTGTCGTAGTCGGTGGAGACGGTCTCCGGGTTGCAGTTCACCATCACCGTCTCGTAGCCGGCCTTCGCCAGCTCGAACGAGGCGTGCACGCAGGCGTAGTCGAACTCGATGCCCTGCCCGATCCGGTTCGGCCCGCTGCCCAGGATGATCACCTTGGGCTTGTCGCCGTGCGGGACCTCGGTCTCCTCGTCGTAGGTGGAGTACAGGTACGGCGTGCGGGCGGCGAACTCGGCGGCGCAGGTGTCCACGGTGTTGTACACCGGCCGCACCCCGAGCCCGTGGCGCAGCGCGCGCACCTCGGCCTCGGACATGCCGCGGATCTCGGCGATCTGGGCGTCGGAGAAGCCGTACCGCTTGGCCCGGCGGATCCGGTCGGCGGTGAGCTCCCCCTCGGCGAGGGCGCGGGCCTGCTCGTCGATCGCGAACAGCTGGTCGATGAACCACGGGTCGATCGAGGTGGCCTCGTGCAGCTGCTCGGGGGTGGCCCCGGCGCGGATCGCCTGCTGCATGGTGCGCAGCCGCCCGTCGTGCGGGGTGCGGCAGGCCGCGAGCAGCTCCGCAAGGTCCCCCGGCTCCCCCGCCCAGCTGAACGACGAGCCCTTGCGCTCCAGCGAGCGCAGTGCCTTCTGCAGCGCCTCGGGGAAGTTCCGGCCGATCGCCATCGCCTCGCCCACCGACTTCATGTGCGTGGTGAGCGTCCGGTCGGCCCCGGCGAACTTCTCGAACGCGAACCGCGGCACCTTCACCACGACGTAGTCGAGCGCGGGCTCGAACGACGCCGGGGTCTCGCCGGTGATGTCGTTGGGGATCTCGTCGAGCGTGTAGCCGACCGCGAGCCGGGCCGCGATCTTGGCGATCGGGAAGCCGGTGGCCTTCGAGGCGAGCGCCGAGGACCGGGACACCCGCGGGTTCATCTCGATGACGATCATGCGCCCGGTGCGCGGGTCGACCGCGAACTGGATGTTGCAGCCGCCGGTGTCGACGCCGACCTCCCGGATCACCGCGATCGCCACGTCCCGCATGTTCTGGTACTCGCGGTCGGTGAGCGTCATCGCCGGGGCGACCGTGACGCTGTCGCCGGTGTGCACGCCCATCGGGTCGACGTTCTCGATCGAGCAGACGATCACGACGTTGTCGGCCCGGTCGCGCATCACCTCGAGCTCGAACTCCTTCCACCCGAGGACCGACTCCTCCAGGAGCACCTCGTGGGTGGGCGAGGCGGCGAGCCCGGCCCCGGCGATGCGGCGCAGCTCGGCCTCGTCGTGGGCGAAGCCGGAGCCCGCGCCGCCCAGGGTGAAGCTGGGCCGCACCACGACCGGGTAGCCGAGCTCCCGGGCGGCGGCGAGGCACTCGTCGAGCGAGTGGCAGATCACCGAGCGGGCCGAGGAGGCGTTGAGGCCGTACTTGGCCGCGACCCGGTCGACGACCTCCTTGAACCGGTCGCGGTCCTCGCCGGCCCGGATCGCGTCGATGTCCGCGCCGATCAGCTCGACCCCATACCGCTCGAGCACCCCGGCCTCGTGCAGCGCGACCGCGGTGTTGAGCGCGGTCTGGCCGCCGAGCGTGGGCAGCAGGGCGTCCGGCCGCTCCTTCTCGATGATCTTCTCGACGATCTCCGGGGTGATCGGCTCGACGTAGGTGGCGTCGGCGAACTCCGGGTCCGTCATGATCGTCGCCGGGTTGCTGTTGACGAGGATCACGCGGTAACCCTCGGCGCGCAGCACCCGGCAGGCCTGGGTGCCCGAGTAGTCGAACTCGCACGCCTGCCCGATCACGATCGGGCCGGAGCCGATCACCAGGATCGACTCGATGTCGGTGCGCCTAGGCATGCGCGCCTCCCCCCGCCTTGCCCTTCTCCATCAGGTCGCAGAACTCGTCGAACAGCCCCTTGGCGTCGTGCGGCCCGGCGGCCGCCTCGGGGTGGTACTGCACGCTGAACGCCGGGTAGTCGAGCAGCCGCAGCCCCTCCACGCAGTCGTCGTTGAGGTTGACGTGGCTCACCTCGGCCCGGCCGTACGGGGTGTCGAACGGGCCGTCGAGCGGGGCCTTGAGCGCGAAGCCGTGGTTGTGGCTGGTGATGTGCACCCGGCCGGTGCGGCGGTCGCGCACCGGCTGGTTCACGCCGCGGTGGCCGTACCGCAGCTTGTAGGTGTCAAGGCCGAGGGCGCGGCCGAGGATCTGGTTGCCGAAGCAGATGCCGAACACCGGCGTGCCGGAGTCGAGCACCCCGCGCACCGCCTCCACCGCGTAGCCGGCCGCGGCCGGGTCGCCGGGGCCGTTGGAGACGAACACCCCGTCCGGGTCGAGGGCGAGGATGTCGGCGGCGGTGCTGGTGGCGGGCAGCACGTGCACCTCGCAGCCGCGCTCGGCCATCCGGTACGGCGTCCGCGCCTTGATGCCGAGGTCGAGGGCGGCCACCCGGTACCGGGTCCGCCCGTGCGCCTTGACCACGTACGGCTCGGGCGTGGTGACCTCGCGGGCGAGGTCGGCGCCGATCATCGACGGGCTCTGCCGTACCCGCTCGACCAGCTCGGCGACGTCGGCGCCGGCGGCGTCGCCGGAGAACACCCCGGCGCGCATCGCGCCGCGCTCGCGCAGGTGGCGGGTGAGCGCCCGGGTGCCGGGCATGGCGATGCCCACGATCCCCTGGGCCCGCAGCTCCTCCTCCAGGCCGCGGGCGGCGCGCCAGCTGGAGGCGATGCGGGACGGCTCGCGCACCACGTACCCGGCGACCCAGATGCGGCGGGACTCGGGGTCCTCGTCGTTGACGCCGGTGTTGCCGATGTGCGGCGCGGTCATCGCGACGATCTGGCGGTGGTAGGAGGGGTCGGTGAGGGTCTCCTGGTAGCCGGTCATCGCGGTGGTGAACACCATCTCGCCGAAGGTCTCCCCGACCGCGCCGAACGGCTCGCCGTGGAACACCCGGCCGTCCTCCAGGACGAGCAGCGCGCTCATTGCAGCTTCCCTTCCAGGACCGTGGGCCGGCCGCGCAGGAACGTCGCCACGACGCGGCCGGGCAGGGCCATGCCGATGTAGGGGGTGTTGCGGCTGCGCGAGGCGAAGCCGGACGGCTCCACCAGGCGGCTCACCGACGGGTCGTACAGGGTGAGGTTCGCGGGCTCGCCGGGCCGCAGCGGCCGGCCGTGGCCGTCGAGGCGGCCGATCCGGGCGGGCCGGAACGACATGCGGTCGGCGACACCGGCCCAGTCGAGCAGGCCGGTGTCGACCATCGCCCGCTGCACCACCGACAGCGCGGTCTCCAGGCCGATCATGCCCATCGCGGCCGCGTCCCACTCGGTCTCCTTGTCCTCGACCGGGTGCGGGGCGTGGTCGGTGGCGACGCAGTCGATCGTGCCGTCGGCGAGCGCCTGCCGCAGCGCCTCGACGTCCTCGCGGGTGCGCAGCGGCGGGTTCACCTTGTAGATCGGGTTGTACGCGCCGACCGGCGAGTGCTCCACCAGCTCGTCGGTGAGCAGCAGGTGGTGCGGGGTGACCTCGGCGGTGACGTTCCACCCCTTCGACTTGGCCCAGCGCAGGATCTCCACCGACCCGGCGGTGGACACGTGGCACACGTGCAGCCGCGAGCCGACGTGCGCGGCGAGCAGGCAGTCCCGGGCGATGATCGCCTCCTCGGCGACCGCGGGCCAGCCGACCAGGCCGAGCCGGCCGGACACCTCGCCCTCGTTCATCTGGGCGCCCTCGGTGAGCCGCGGCTCCTGGGCGTGCTGGGCGATCACGCCGTCGAACGCCTTGACGTACTCGAGCGCGCGGCGCATGAGCATCGCGTCCGAGACGCACTTGCCGTCGTCGGAGAACACCCGCACCCGGGCGGCCGAGTCGGCCATCGCGCCGAGCTCGGCGAGCCGCTCGCCCTGCAGCCCGGCGGTGACCGCGCCGACCGGCTGCACGTCGCAGTGCCCGGCCTCGCGGCCGAGCCGCCACACCTGCTCGACCACGCCCGCGGTGTCGGCGACCGGGCTGGTGTTCGCCATCGCGTGCACCGCGGTAAACCCGCCGAGCGCGGCCGCCGCGGTGCCGGACTCCACGGTCTCGGCGTCCTCCCGGCCGGGCTCGCGCAGGTGGGTGTGCAGGTCGACCAGGCCGGGCAGGGCGATCAGCCCGTCGGCGTCGACCACCTGCGCCGTGGCGGAGGCCGCCTCCGGCCCCACCGCGGCGATCACGCCGTCGCGCACCAGCAGGTCGGCCGGCTCGCCGCCGAGCAGGCGCGCCCCTTTGATCAGGTACTCTCCGCTCACCTCGGTCCCCCCTTTCGCGCCCCCGCTCATACGGCGCCCCCGAGCAGCAGGTACAGCACGGCCATGCGGATCGTGACGCCGTTGGTGACCTGCTCCACCACGGTGGAGCGCGGGCTGTCGGCCACCTCCGCCGCGATCTCCACGCCGCGGTTCATCGGCCCCGGGTGCATCACCAGCGCGTCCTCCGGCAGCCGGGCCAGCCGGTCGGCGTCGAGGCCGTACCGGCGGCTGTACTCGCGGGTGGACGGGAAGTAGGCGGCGTTCATCCGCTCCCGCTGCACCCGCAGCATCATCACCACGTCGGACTTGGGCAGCACCGCGTCCAGGTCGTACGACACCTGGCACGGCCAGGTGTGCACCGCGACCGGCAGCAGCGTGGGCGGGGCGACCAGGGTGACCTCGGCGCCGAGCGTGTTGAGCAGCAGCACGTTGGACCGTGCCACCCGGCTGTGCAGCACGTCGCCGACGATCGTCACCCGCCGGCCCTCGATGCCGCCGAGGCGGCGGCGCATGGTGAACGCGTCGAGCAGCGCCTGGGTGGGGTGCTCGTGGGTGCCGTCGCCGGCGTTGAGCACGCTGCCGCGCACCCAGTGCGCGAGCCGGTGCGGGGCGCCGGAGGCGCGGTGCCGGATCACCACCGCGTCGGCCCCCATCGCCTCCAGGGTGAGCGCGGTGTCCTTGAGGCTCTCGCCCTTGGAGACGCTGGAGCCGCGGGCGGAGAAGTTGATGACGTCGGCGGACAGGCGCTTGGCCGCGGCCTCGAAGGAGATGCGGGTCCGGGTGGAGTCCTCGAAGAAGAGGTTCACCACGGTACGGCCGCGCAGCGTGGGCAGCTTCTTGACCGACCGCTCGGAGACGGCGGCGAGCTCCTCGGCGGTGTCGAGGATGAGCAGGGCGTCGTCCTTGGTGAGGTCGGCCGCGGAGATCAGGTGCCGGTTCATGCGCGCTCCCTCTTGATGAGCACCACGGCGTCGCGGCCGTCGACCTCCTCGAGGTAGACCTTGACGGTCTCGGACTTGGCGGTCGGCAGGTTCTTGCCGACGTAGTCGGCGCGGATCGGCAGCTCGCGGTGGCCGCGGTCGACGAGGGCGGCGAGCTGCACGGCGCGCGGGCGGCCCAGGTCGCTCAGCGCGTCGAGCGCGGCGCGCACGGTGCGGCCGGAGAACAGCACGTCGTCGACGAGCACGACGAGCCGGTCGTCGATCCCGCAGGACGGCAGCCGGGTGGCGCCGAGCGCGCGGGCCGGGCGCAGCCGCAGGTCGTCGCGGTACATGGTGACGTCGAGCGACCCGTGCGGGACCTTCGCGCCCTCGAACTGCTCGATGTACCGGGCGAGGCGTGCGGCGAGCGGGGCCCCGCGGGTGGGGATGCCCAGCAGCACGACGTCCTCGGCGCCCTTGGTGCGCTCGAGGATCTCGTGCGCGATCCGCATCAGCGCGCGGTTGATGTCGGGCCCCTCGAGCACCGCGCGCGGCGGCTGGGCGGCGGGTTCGGACGCGGGACGGGAGGCCGGTGGGGAAGCGGAGTCGGCCTTGGCGCGCCCCTTGGGGGCGGGGTCCGGGGAGCCGGACCGGTCACGATCACCGGCAGGATCGTGGGCAGGCGAAACGGCAGCCGCCATGACGAACGCACCACCTTTCCCGCCTCACTGGACGGGTCTTAAAGGGGACAGCGGTATTCACGATTCGGACCACCCCGCCCGGGGACGTCGCGGCGAGGAAGGCGAGGGAAAACGCATCCCGGCACGCTCGCGGCCGGTCGCGGCGGTCCGTTCCGCCCCTCACGTTATCAGCCCGGTTCCAGCGCTCCGCGCCGCCCCTCGGCGCGGCCCCACGCGCCGGTCCGCACCGCCGTCCCGCGGAGCGCCGGTCGGCGCGGCCGGGATCGCCGCCGCGCACGGTCGCGGCGCCCGCGGGTAGCCTTCCGGGCGAGCCGGCCGGCCACGGCCGGGCGTGCCGGGCGAGGGGTGACGGATGTGACGTTCCGTGTCGACTCGGAGGTGGGGCGGCTGCGGCGGGTGCTGCTCCACCGGCCCGATCTGGCGCTCAAGCGGCTCACCCCGGGCAACAAGGACGAGCTGCTGTTCGACGACATCCCCTGGGTGGCCCGGGCGATCGAGGAGCACGAGGAGTTCGAGCGGGTGCTGCGTGACCACGGGGTGGAGGTCCACCTCCTCGCCGACCTGCTGGAGCAGACCCTGGCGATCCCCGAGGCGCGCGAGCACATCCTCACCGCGACCGTGGACGAGCGGTGGTACGGCCCGCTCGCCGCCGACGAGATCCGCGCGGCCCTCGCCGCCATGGACGCGCCCGTGCTGCGGGAGTACCTGATCGGCGGCATCACCAAGCGGGAGCTCGCCGAGCACGGCGCCGCGCCGAAGGGGCTCGTGCTGCACGCCCTGGAGCCGGACGACTTCGTGCTGCCGCCGCTGCCCAACCACCTCTACACCCGGGACCCCTCCTGCTGGATCTACGACGGGGTCGCCATCAACCCGATGCGCAGGCAGGCGCGGCGGCGGGAGACCGTGCACATGGAGGCGATCTACCGCTGGCACCCGATGTTCGCCGCCGGGTACGGCCGGCCGGAGCGGGGCGGCTTCCACGTGTGGAACGAGGGCATGGCGAGCGCGCCCGCGACGATCGAGGGCGGGGACGTGCTCGTGCTCGGCGGCGGGGCGCTACTGGTCGGGATGAGCGAGCGGACCCGGCCGCAGGCGGTGGAGATGCTCGCCCGGCGGCTGTTTAAGGCCGGGTCGGCGCGGCGCATCGTGGCGCTGCGGCTGCCGCACGCCCGGGCCTTCATGCACCTCGACACCGTGCTCACCAACGTCGACGTGGGGGTGTTCACCGCGTACGCGGGGCTCGGGCTGCTGCCCTCGCACACGATCGAACCCGGCGACGGCGAAGGGGAGCTCAAGGTCACCGACCACCCGCCGGAGGAGATGTACCGGGTCATCGCCGCGGCGCTCGGCCGGGATGATGTTGAAATTCTCACACCCACCCAGGACGTGCACTCGGCCGCGCGGGAGCAGTGGGACGACGGCTGTAACGTGCTGGCGCTGGAGCCGGGCGTGGTGATCGCCTACGAGCGGAACACCACGACCAACAACCATCTTCGTGCGCACGGTGTCGAAGTCGTCACAATCCGGGGCAGTGAACTGGGACGGGGACGGGGCGGTCCGCGGTGCATGAGCTGCCCGCTGGAGCGGGACGCGGCCTGACCCGGAGCCGGACGGCGGACGCCGTACTACCTGGAAAATAGTACAAGTGAGACCTAATTGGTGGAGTTCACATGATCACCCCGGATGGGATGCGGCTCATTCTTTCCAATCAGCTTGACCTCGGGCGGCGACGGCTTTACCGTCACTGTCCGTAACCGCAACTCGCTACCTTCCCGGGTAAAACCCGACGCAGTGGTCACCGATGGTGCCTTCACCCCTGGCACCGACCCGGTGGTCGGTCTACTCGCGGCAAGGGAGCACAATCAAGTAAGAACTGAGATAGAAAGCCGGGGGCCATACAAAATGCCGTCTGATTATGCCAAGGCTCTGGGTGCACGACTCCGCGCCATCCGCACCCAGCAGGGACTGTCCCTGCACGGAGTCGAAGAGAAGTCCCGTGGGCGGTGGAAGGCGGTGGTCGTTGGCTCCTATGAGCGCGGCGACCGGGCCGTCACCGTGCAGAAGCTCGCCGAGCTGGCCGACTTCTACGGTGTTCCGGTCTCCGAACTGCTTCCCGGCGGTGCGTCGCCGAGCCCGCTCGGCCCGACGCCGAAGATCGTGATCGACCTGGAGCGGCTGGCCCAGCTGCCGAAGGAGAAGGCCGGCCCACTGGCCCGCTACGCGGCGACGATCCAGAGCCAGCGGGGTGACTACAACGGGAAGGTGCTCTCCATCCGCCAGGAGGACCTCCGCTCGCTCGCCGTCATCTACGACAAGTCGCCCGCCGAGCTCACCGAGGAGCTCATCGAGTGGGGCGTGCTCGACTCCGAGGCACGCCGCGCCGTCGAGGCCTTCTGACCGGGATCTTCAGGCGACCCGGGCCGACGGCACCCGGAGGGTGCCGCGGACGGCCCCGCGGCCGCGCCCGCGGGGTCCTTTCCCCTTCGGAGTTCCCGGCGGATCGCACGGGTACGGCCGGCTGTGACGGCAGTGCCGTACCGTATCCGGCGACCGCGCCACGGCGCGACCGGTGACGCCCGGTGCGCCGCCGCACGGGAACACCTCGTTTCCGGCCGGCGGGGACGACCGGCCGGAGACATCCCGCGGTCAGCCCGCGAGCGTGATCGGCAGCATGGGCTGGCCGGGAAGCCCCAGCAACCTCTCCACGGTGACGACGAACCTCGCCGCCTCGGCCACCAGTTCCTCGGCGTCCCTCGCCGACACCACGCGGACGAGACCCGCCTCCGCCGCCGCCCGCTTGCGCGCGCTCAGCGCGAAGTAGGCCGCCCAGTCGGTGAGCCGCGGCTCGACCTCGGGCAGCAGCTCCCATGCGCTGCGCAGCCGGCGGCGGCGCCCGTCGATCGGCTTGGGCCGGGCGGCGAGAACCGCGGCCGCCGCACGCAGGGCGGCGAGGTGGGCGGCGACGTACCGCTCGGCCGGCGTGCGCGCCGTGGTGGACTCCACGAGGCGGGAGCGCGCGTCGGCGAGGTGGGTGCGCACCGCGCTCGGCAGCCGCGGTCCGGTCAGATCCTCAGGCTGGTGCTCGGACACAGGCCCTCCTTCGTCGGCCGCGGCGGAGCGGGCGTCTCGCTCGTGCGCCGTGTCACCCGTCCCGTCCGCCTCGGCCTCCTTTGGTGTGGCGCTTCCGGTGAAGCACCCCTGCTCTGCACAGATTCGCAGGCCCCACCGACAAAACCGCCGCCCGCCGATGGGCGGCCGGACGAGGAGCTTCCCCTCTCCCCGTCCGGCCGGACGGGCCGGGCCCGGGACCGCCTCCGCCGACGACGGGGGCCCGCCCGCCGAGGCGGGGGTGAGCCGCGAGTCCCACCCCCGCGCGTTCGAACATAGATTCGATCACCCTTCATGTCAAGCACTATACGAACATCGGTTCGATACCCGCACCATGCGCCGCACCGGTGACGGGCCGGAGCGGGGCGCGCGCGGCGGCGCCGGCCCCGGCGGGGCCGGGCGGGCCGCGGCCCGCCGCCCCACCGCTCCCCCGCCCGCGCACGCGCCGCCGTGTGCCGTACCTCACCCCGCCCGCCCTGCGGCGCGCCCGGTGCCCCTAGAGTGACCGCATGCGGGAAGACATGCGGGAAGAGTTGACGCCGACCGTGGCGAAGGTCGCCGCCGCCCTGCGCGAGCACGGGGTGAGCGGCGAGGTGATCACATTGCCGGAGCCGGCCCCGACCGCCGCCGCGGCCGCCGAGCAGCTCGGCTGCCCGGTGGGGGCGATCGCCAACAGCCTCGTGTTCGACGCCGACGGCGCGCCGCTGCTCGTGCTGACGAGCGGCGCGCACCGGGTGAACACCGACGTGGTCGCCCGGCACGTCGGCGCGCAGCGGGTGCGCCGGGCCTCCCCCGAGTTCGTCCGGGAGGCGACCGGGCAGGCGATCGGCGGCGTCGCCCCGGTGGGCCACCCGGCGCCGATCCGCACCCTGGTGGACAAGTGGCTCGCCCGGCACGAGCGCGTCTGGGCCGCGGGCGGGCATCCGCGCACCGTCTTCCCCACCACCTTCGAGGAGCTGGTGCGCATCACCGGCGGGACGCCGGTCGAGGTGGAGTGACCGGGACCGGACGCGGGCGGCCGCGTGCCGAGACCGCCCGCGCCGGCATCCGCCTTGATACCGTGCGTGCGTGACCGTGTTACGACGCGTCGACCCCGAGGGCTTCGTCCAGGCGCTGCACCGGGTGGTCGAGATCTACGGGGCGGCGATGCGCCCGCCGGCCGACCAGATGGCCGGGCGCGCCGCGATCATGCGCGCCCACGCGGCGTACCCCGGGTTCACCTGCCTGTTCGCCGAGACCGGCGACGGCTCCGTGGTGGGCTTCGGCTACGGGTTCCACGGCCTGCCGGGCCAGTGGTGGCACGACGTGGTACGGCACGCGCTCGCCGACCGGAACGGGCACCGGGCCGCGGAGGAGTGGTTCGGCGACGCGTTCGAGATCGCCGAGATCCACGTCCACCCCGACCACCAGAGCCGGGGCATCGGCCGGCGGCTCATGCACGCGCTGTGCGCGGGCCGGCCGGAGCGCACCGCCGTGCTGTCCACGCTCGACCAGCCCACCGCGGCCCGCCACCTCTACCACAGCCTCGGCTTCGTCGACCTGATCAGCGGATTCACCTTCCCCGGCGGCTACGAGCCCTACGCCATCCTCGGGAGGCGGCTGCCGCTGCCCGGCCCGGGCACACGCGAGGACGCCCCGGAGCGGGGGGACGGGGAGGACGTGCGCTCAGGCGCCCACTGAGACGCCTGCGGGCACAAGCGCCTGGAACACCTCGCGGGTCGCGCTCGACCGGTTGAAGGTGATGAAGTGGATGCCGGGCGCGCCCTCGTCGAGCAGGGTGCGGCACATCTCGACGGCGTGCTCGATGCCGAGGGCGCGGACCGCCGCGGGGTCGTGGGCGACCCGCGCGAACCGCTCGGCGAGGTCGGCGGGGAACGGCGCGCCGGACAGCTGCTCGGAGCGGGCGATCGTGCTGTACTGGGTGACCGGCATCACCCCCGGGATGATCGGGGTGTCGCAGCCCTTCGCCGCCACCCGGTCCCGCAGCCGCAGGTAGTCCTCGGCGCGGAAGAACATCTGGGTGATGGCGAAGTCGGCGCCCGCGCGGCACTTGCGCACGAAGTACTCGGTGTCCGACTCGATCGACGGCGAGCGCGGGTGCTTGTACGGGAAGGCGGCCACGCCCACGCAGAAGTCGCCGGACTGCCGGATGAGCCGCACCAGCTCCTCGGCGTACTCCACGCCCTCGGGGTGCTTGACCCACTCGCCGGTGGGGTCCCCGGGCGGGTCGCCGCGCAGGGCGAGGATGTTGCGCACGCCCGCGGCGGCGAACCGGCCGATCAGGTGCCGCAGCTCGCGCACCGAGTGGTTCACCGCGGTGCAGTGCGCCACCGGGGTGAGGGTCGTCTCGTGGGTGATGCGCTCCACGATCTCGACGGTGCGGTCGCGGGTGGAGCCGCCGGCGCCGTACGTCACCGAGACGAACGTCGGGCGCAGCGCCTCCAGCTCGCGGATCGCCCGCCAGAGCTGCCGCTCCCCCTCCGGGGTCTTCGGCGGGAAGAACTCGAAGGAGAACGACCGCTCCCCCGTGGCGAGCAGCTCGCGGACGGTGGGGGCGCGGCCGATCAGACGCGATGCGCGACCCAAGGACATGGCGTTCAGGCTACCCGGTGGGCGCGCGATGCCGCCCGCGGACGCGTCAGGCCTTACCAGCGGACATCTACATTTCTCCAAAGTGTCATAGTTAGCCCACATTGAGCCCTGGGGGCCGAGGCGGCCGCGCCGGGCGGCTAATCTCGGAACATGACCGCTACCGCCACCCCGCTGGATATCGTCCGCACCGAGGTGGACCGGGCCCTGCGCGAATTCGTCGACCGGCGCCGTCCGCTGTTCGCCGATCCGGCGCTCGGCCCGGTGCTCGCCGCGGCCGAGGACATGCTCGCGGGCGGCAAGCGGCTACGCCCCGGGTTCTGCTACTGGGGCTGGCGCGGCGCCGGCGGCGGCGACGACCCGGCGATCTTCAACGCCGCGGCGTCGCTGGAGCTGCTGCAGGCGAGCGCGCTCGTCCACGACGACGTCATGGACGCCAGCGACCTGCGCCGCGGCATGCCGGCCGTGCACCGCCGCTTCCAGGCGCTCCACGAGCGTTCCGGCTGGCGCGGCTCGGCGGAGCAGTTCGGCGAGGGCGCGGCGATCCTGCTCGGCAACCTCATGCTCGTCTGGTCGGGCGAGATGTGGCGCACGAGCGGCCTGCCCGACGCGGCGCTCGCCGCGGCCGAGCCGGTGCACGACCTCATGCTCACCGAGCTCATGTGCGGCCAGTACCTCGACCTGCTGGAGCAGGCGGGCGGCGAGGGCACGTTCGAGGGCGCGCTGCGGGTCGCGCTGTTCAAGAGCGGCAAGTACAGCGTGGAGCACCCGCTCCGGCTCGGCCTCGTGCTCGCCACCCAGGGCACCGAGCCGTGGATCGAACGCCTCTGTGTGGAGTACGGCCAGCGGGTCGGCATCGCCTTCCAGCTCCGCGACGACGTGCTCGGCGTGTTCGGCGACCCGGCGGAGACCGGCAAGCCCGCGGGCGACGACCTGCGGGAGGGCAAGCGCACGATGCTGATCGCGCGCACCCTCGCCGCCGCGAACCCCGCCCAGGCCGACGTGGTCCGCAGCCACCTGGGCGACCCCGACCTCGACGCGGAGGGCGTCTCCCGGCTGCGCCAGGTGATCGCCGAGACCGGCGCGCTGGTGGAGTGCGAGGAGATGATCAAGCGGTACGTGGAGGAGGCGCTCCAGGCGCTCGACGAGGCCCCGGTCACCGAGGAGGCCCGCCGGGCCCTGGCCGACCTCGCGGTCCTCGCCACCAGCCGCCGCGCCTGACCGCGCTTGCCGCGGCGGATGGCCGCGGCCGACGACGCGGTGGAACCGTCCCGCCCGCGGCGAGGCCGCCACGGCGGTGTGACGTACGGCGGGCGCGGCGTCACCACGCACGGCGTCCCCGCCCACCTGCCGGCCGTGCCGGACGCCACCGGGGCGTGGCGCACCCGGTCCCGCAGCCGGTCGGCCCGCGACCGGTCATGCCGCCGGCCGGGTGCGGCGGGGCCCTCGGCGTGGCTCCGCGTGGTGCCTCCCGGCGGTGGGCGCGGAACGCGGCGTCCGGCCGCGATGACCCGCCCGGCCGCGGCTCCGCGGCGGCACCGTCGTCGCCACAGTCGCCGGCTGTCGCCGGCACCGCACCCATCCTGACGGCGAGACCGGCACGGCCCGCAGCGCGCCGGGCGGTGTCCCATGCCTCGCCGCACCGGCCGGAGGCCGGTACCGCATCGACCGGCGACGGGCCGTGCGCGTGCAGGCGCGAGCCGCCCTTCACGTCCGCCCGGGAGGTCAGCACGGCAGGGCACGGCGCACAGCCGCGCCACCCGGTTCCGGCGTGGGCACGGCGTGATGCGGCCCGCGGCACCTCGCCACGCGGCACCTGATGGCGGCTCGCATGGCGGCCGTGCCGGAAGGCAGGCCCGAGCCGTTCCGCGCACCGCGACGGCACCCCCGGCCGCACGCCGGCGGGGCCCCGCTGCGCCCGCCGCCTCGCCACGCCCGGCCCCGCGCCGGGGCGCGCCTCGCCGGCCGGCGGGCGCCCGACCCCCCCGCCGCCACCCCCGCCCGCCGGCCCCGCCCCGCCGCCGGGCGAACGCGCAGGCCGAACCGTCCGGGCCATCCGGCGACGGCCACCGCAGACCGCGGGCGCCGCCGTACCGGCGTACCTCGCCCGCCGCGGGTGCGGTCAGACCGCGGCGAGGCGGCGGGCGAACTCGGCGGCCGCCGCGCCGGGGTCCTCGGCCTCGGTGATCGCCCGCACCACCACGATCCGGCGCACGCCGTACCCGAGCACCTCGTCGAGGTTCTCCAGGTTGATGCCGCCGATGCCGAACCACGGCCGGTCCGTGTTCAGGGACGCGGCGTGTTTCAGCAGCGGGGGCCCGGGCGCCGGGCGGCCGGGCTTGGTCGGCGTGGGCCAGATCGGGCCGCAGCAGAAGTAGTCCACGCCCTCCTGCCGCGACGCGGCGGTGGCCTCCTCGGCCGAGTGCGTCGACAGCCCGATGATCATGTCCGGGCCGACGATCCGCCGGGCGATCTCCACCGGCAGGTCGCCCTGGCCGAGGTGCAGCACGTCCGGCCGGGCGGCGAAGGCGATGTCCGCGCGGTCGTTCACCGCGAGCAGCTTGCCGTGCCGGTCGCAGGCCGCGCGGAACACCTCGAGCAGTTCCAGCTCCTCGCGGGCCTCGAGGCCCTTCTCGCGGAGCTGGACGATGTCGACGCCGTTCGCCAGGACCGCGTCGAGGAACTCCTCCAGGTCGCCCTGGCGCCGCCGCCCGTCGGTGCAGAGGTACAGCCGGGCGTCAGAAAGCGAGAGCTTGGGCACGTCGCTTCACTTCGGTGTGCCGGCCGGCCGCGATCGCCTCGACGGGCGCTCCCGGCAGGGAGTCGTCGGCGGTGAACAGCCAGCGCAGCGACTCGATCTCGTCGTAACCCGCGTCGGCGAGCACGGTGAGCGTGCCGGGCAGCCCCTTGAGCACCTCACCGTTCTTGATGAACGCCGCCGGGACCTGCGGTTCGCCGCCGTCGCGGCGGACACCGATCAGCTTCCGGTCCTTGAGGAGCTGCTTGGCTCGCCCGACGGTGATCCCAAGGCGCCGGGCCGCTTCCGACAGGGGGATCCACTCGCGGACGAGCTGATCCGTCTCCCGGTCGATCTGTAGCACGGAAAGCGTCACGCCATCACAATTACCACGGGTGCCCGCTTGTCAAACACCCCCGGCATGCTGCACGAATGCGCCAATTAAAGCTTCCGTCAAGCGCGTCGCACCGCCCACCGCGGCCCCATCCGCGGCGGGCTCGGCGGCACCCGGTGCACGGCCCCGTGGGCGGCGCGCGCAGCGGCCCGGAACGGGTGCGGCGGGCCCCCCCCCCCGCGCCGCCCGCGCGCCGCCGCCGCTCTGGCGCCTCGGGCCAGCGCGGCGGCCCGGAGTGGGCGGCCGACCTCCGGGCGCACGGGTTCGTGCCTGACGAAGATGCGCCGACGCAGGTTGCCCAAGCCGAGACCGGGATGAGGGCGGATGGGGAAGGTGCCAAGCTCCCTTCTCTCAGCAAGTATCCG
>QGUZ01000319.1 GCA_003242605.1 Actinomycetota bacterium | reverse complement strand
GTGCGCTCCAGCTTCTCCTTCTCGCGGCGGCGCATGAGGAGCTCCTTCTTGGTGAGCCCGGAGCCGGCCACGTTGTCGAAGTCGATCTCCTCGAGCTCCTTGAGGCGCTGCAGCCGCTTGTGCACCGTGGAGAAGTTGGTGAGCATGCCGCCCAGCCAGCGCTGGTTCACGTACGGCATGCCGACGCGCTTGGCCTGCTCGGCGATGGCCTCCTGCGCCTGCTTCTTGGTGCCGATGAACAGGATGGTGCCGCCGTGCGCGACCGTCTCCTTGACGAAGTCGTAGGCGCGGTCGATGTAGGACAGCGACTTCTGCAGGTCGATGATGTAGATGCCGTTGCGCTCCGTGAGGATGAAGCGCCGCATCTTCGGGTTCCACCGGCGCGTCTGGTGGCCGAAGTGAACGCCGCTCTCCAGGAGCTGCCGCATCGTGACGACGGGGGCCATGGTCTGGACCTCCATGGTCGTGTGCCCGCAGGCACGGCCTCGGTTACCGCGAAGGCCGGCGGCCTTCGCCCTGACGCCCGGCACCGAACAGCCGGAGGAACGCTCCGGACCGAGAGTTCGGCCATTACGCGGGCGTGCGTAGTCGGCCCGACTCGACACGGGCCATCGGAAAGTCTACCGGTAACCGCCTCCCCTCCCGACCGTCGTCTTGACAACGCGGCCTTTCCGTGTCCGCAAGGACGCCTCCATCGGATCGCGGCCCTCGTCCGTGCGGGTCCGCCGGGCCGGTCGGCCCCGCGTCGCCGGGTGCGCGGCAGGCCACGGAACCGGCGTGCCGTACCCGCACGTGGGCGGGGCGGCATCCGCGGCCACCCGCGGGTAAGGGGAGCCGGCGGGGGGCCCTCCCCCGCCGCGGCGCGGGGGGGGGCCTCCCTCCGGGGGGCCCCGCCCGCGGGGCTCCCCCTGCCCGGACGTTGACGAGGGCAAACGAGGGCGGTGACGAAGATTACGGAATTACCGCGAGCGCGGCGGCCCGCGTCTTTCTCGCCGGGCCGCCGGGCGTGGGTGGGCGGCGCGTCGTCCGCCGCCGATCACGTGCGCCCACGCGCCCGGGCCGGGCGCCACCGGCGGCGGCCGCGCGGGGCGGGCGGAAGGGCCGGTCGCCGGGCCGGGCCGCGCCGTATGCGGGACCGCGAATACCATCGCGCTCGTGTCGCTCCGTGAACTCGTCGTTCTCGGCACCGCGAGCGCGGTTCCCACCCGGCTGCGCAATCACAACGGGTACCTGCTGCGCTGGGACGGGGCCGGGTTCCTGTTCGACCCCGGCGAGGGGACCCAGCGGCAGATGCTGCACGCCGGGGTGTCGGCGCACGGCATCGACTGGCTGTGCATCACGCACTTCCACGGCGACCACTGCCTGGGCGTGCCCGGCGTGGTCCAGCGCATCGCCCGGGACGGGGTGCCGCATCCCGTGCGCGCCGTCTACCCGGCGAGCGGCGAGGCGTACTGGCGGCGGCTGCGGTACGCCTCGGACTTCACCGACACCGAGGTGATCCGGCCGACGCCGGTGAGCGGTGACGGGGCGGAGTTCGACGCCGGCCCGGTGCGGCTCACCGCCCGGCGGCTCTCCCATTCCGTGGACGCCTACGGCTACCGCGTCGACGAGCCCGCGGGCGTCCGCATGCTCCCCGAACGGCTCGCCCGGTACGGCATCGCGGGCCCGGCGATCCGCGAGCTCCAGGCCACCGGCCGGGTGACCGCCCCGGACGGGTCCACCGTGCTGCTGGAGCAGTGCAGCGTGCCCCGCCCCGGCCAGAGCGCCGCGCTCATCATGGACACCCGCCTGTGCGACAACGTCTTCGCCCTCGCCGACGGAGTGGACCTCCTCGTCATCGAGTCGACGTTCCTGTCGGCCGAGAAGGACCTCGCCGAGGACTACGGCCACCTCACCGCGGCCCAGGCCGCCCGGGTCGCCGCCGAGTGCAACGTGCGCCGCCTCGTCCTCACCCACTTCTCCGAGCGCTACTCCCTCGACGACGAACCCCGCTTCCTCGCCGAGGCCGCCGAACACTACCCCGGCGACATCGTCCTCGCCCGCGACCTGATGCGCGTCCCCGTCCCCAAACGCACCACCCCGCCCGCCACCGCCTGACACGCTCCGCCCTCCCCGGCGGCCCGGCACGCCGCGCCCGCCCCTCGTGCGACCGGCATCCCCCACCACTGTGCGGCACCGCCGACCCGCCGCCGCCGTGCGCCGGACGCGGACAGGGCGCTGACGCCCCGGTGAGCCTGCCCGTGCTCCCCAGGCGTTGCGCGGCTCCGCATGTGGAAGGGCACGGGTGATCCCTGCTCGTCCACAGAATCCGATTCGCCGCCCCGGAAACCCGGTCCGCACGGCGAGAGTTCGGCACATGACCTGGCTTTCCATCTGGCGGCCCTCGCCGCGGTCGACCTCCAAAGCCGCCCGAGCCCGCGCCGATGCGCGGCGTGTCCACACCCTGGCCGCGCTCGCCGTGCTCGCGCTCGGCGTCGCGGTCCCGGTGCCGGCCGCGCCCGAGCCGCCCGAGCCGCGCTGGCGCGCACCGCTGGACGCGCCGATCCGGATCCTGCGGCGCTTCGCCCCTCCCGCGCTGCCCTGGCTTTCCGGGCATCGCGGGGTGGATCTCGCCGCCGAGCCGGGGACACCGATCCGCGCCGCCGGGGCCGGGCGGGTCGGGTACGCGGGCGACCTGGCGGGGCGGGGCGTGGTCACGGTGCTGCACGAGGGCGGGCTGCGCACCACGTATCTGCCCGTGCGCCCGCTCGTCGAGCGGGGCGCGAGCGTCCGGGCGGGCGACGTGATCGGCACGCTGGAGTCGCCGACCGGGCACTGCCCCGGAAGCTGCCTCCACTGGGGTCTGCTGCGCGGGGATCACTACCTCGATCCGCTCCTGCTGCTGGGCCGGGCCCGGGTGCGGCTGCTCCCCTTCTGGCAGGTGCCCTTCGGCGCTCCCGGCGCCGCCCTGGGCGAGCGGCGCCCGCGGAGGCTCAGCGGGCGCGGTCCGGCCGCAGCCGCCAGCCGCGCCGGTGCCGCTCGACGTATCCGGCCGCGGCGAGGCCGCCGAGGCAGCTGAGCACGGTGGGCAGGTCGACCCCGGCCGCCACCGCGATGGTGGCGGGGCCGGCGCCCACCCCGGCGGGCACCGCGTCGAGCACCCGGCGCATGGACTCGCTGAGCAGGTCGCGGGGCAGCACCGGTCCGCGGTGCGGCGGCGCGAGGTCGTCGCCGATCGCGCCGACGAGTTCGATCACCTCATCGGCGCGGGTGACGCAGACCGCCCGGCCCTCGCGGATGAGCCGGTGGCAGCCGGCCGAGGCGGCCGAGGTGACCGGACCCGGCACCGCGCCCACCGGCCGCCGGAGCGACTCGGCATGCCCGGCGGTGTTCAGCGCGCCGCTGCGCAGCGCCGCCTCCACGACCACCGTGCCGCGCGACAGCGCGGCGATGAGCCGGTTGCGGACGAGAAAGCGCCACCGCGTGGGCCGCACGCCCGGCGCGCACTCGCTGACCAGCAGGCCGTTGCCCCGCACCGCGCGGAACAGGTCGTGGTGCCCGAGCGGGTAGTCGACGTCGGTGCCGCAGGCGAGCACCACGACGGTCGGCGACGCACTCGCCAGCGCGCCGCGGTGCGCCGCCCCGTCGATCCCGTACGCGCCGCCGGAGACCACGGTCCAGCCCGCGTCGCCGAGCGCGGCGCCGAACTCGGCCGCCACGTGCGCGCCGTACGCAGTGGCGGCGCGGGAGCCCACGACGGCGACCGAGCGCAGGCAGGAGAACCGCAGGTCGGCGTCGCCGTGCAGCCACAGCCCGTACGGCCGGGCCGTGCCGAGATCGTCGAGCTGGGTGGGCCACTCGATGTCGCCCGGCACGATCAGCCGCGCGCCCATCGCCTCGCCGGCGGCGAGGTCGTGCTCCGGATCGGCGAGTTCGAGCCGTGCCCGCCACGCCTCGAGCAGCCGCGGCAGGTCACCCCGCGTCCCGGCCGTCACCGGTCGCACCCGTTCGCCGCGCGCGAGGGCCTTCGCGCCCGTCTCCGCACCGCCGGCGTTCCGGGGCCCGGCCGCCACCTCGTCCTCGGCGGCCGGAGCGGCTTGCGCGGACCCGGGCGGAGCATCGCCGCCGTCCGGTGTTCCGGTGCCGTCGCGCGCGGTCCGCCGTGCGGCCCGGCACTCGCCGGCGAGCTCGTGGGCGAGACGCCGGGCGTCGCCGCCCTCGCGCAGCCGCCGCAGCACCTCCACCGCCCCGAGGTGGTCGAGCAGGTGGCCCATGACGTGGTCGCCGGGGTCGGCGACGCGCATCAGCGCGGCCCGGGCCGCGCGCTCGTCGGCGGATGCCCGCCGCGCCTCGGCTCCGGCGGACCGGGTGGGCGGGGCTACCATGCGCCACCTGCCCCGGTCGGGCCCGCGCTTCGGTGACGCCCGTGGCACGCGCAGGCGGGGCACGGCCAGGCGGAACCCGACGGCCGCCGTCCGCGCCGGGCGCGTCCGGGCGGGGCGGGGCGGCGCACCGGCGCATCCCCGGCCGGGGGCGCGGCGCCGCCGCGATCGGCCGCGCCGCAGGGTGCGGGCGGCCGCGGCGGGACGGCGGAGGCCGCGCGGCCGCGCGGCACCGGCTCGCTCTCCCGGACACGCGGCATGCGCGGGACCGGGCCGACGTGGCGAACACTCATGGCGCCCCCCGCCAGAAGGTGAGGGCCGCGTGGGTCTCGTCGGCGGTGGGGCGGTCCTTGCCCGCGAGATCGGCGAGGGTCCACGAGACCCGGATGGCGCGGTCGACGCCGCGGGCGCTCAGCTCGCCGGTGTCGAGGCACCGTTGCAGGGGCGCCATCGCGTCCGCCGGGATGCGCAGCTCGCGGTGGAGCACCGAGGTCGGGACCTCGGCGTTGCAGCGCCACGGGGTGCCGGCGAGACGGCGGGCGGCGCGTTCCCGGGCGAGCAGGACGCGCTCGGCGACGGTCTTGCTCGGCTCGATGAAGCGGCGGTCGGCGAGCAGCTCGCGGCGGGTGAACCGGTGCAGGGTGACCTTCACGTCGACGCGGTCGAGCAGCGGACCGGAGAGCCGGGCGAGGTAGCGGCGGCGGATGTTGGGGGTGCAGGAACAGGTGCCGCCGGGCATCCCGGCCTGGCCGCAGGGGCAGGGGTTGGCGGCGAGGACGAGGATGAACCGGGCGGGAAAGGTGACGGTGCCCGCGGCCCGGGCCACGGTGACCACCCCGGACTCCAGCGGCTGGCGCAGCGAGTCGAGCACCGTGGCGGGGAACTCCGGCGCCTCATCGAGGAAGAGCACGCCCCGGTGGGCGAGGCTCACCGCGCCGGGCCGGACCAGGCCGGTGCCGCCGCCGATGATCGCGGCGGCGGTGGCGGTGTGGTGCGGGGCGACGAACGGCGCCCGGGTCAGCAGCGGGCCGCCGGCCGGCAGGGTGCCGGCGACCGAGTGGATCGCGGTGACCTCCAGCGCCTGGTCGCGGTCGAGCGGGGGCAGCAGCGTGGGCAGGCGCTCGGCCAGCATGGTCTTCCCGCTGCCCGGCGGACCGAGCATCCAGAGGTTGTGCCCGCCGGCCGCGCAGACCTCCAGGGCGCGGCGCGCCTCCGCCTGCCCGACCACGTCGGCGAGATCGAGCGGACGGCGCGCCTCGCCCCGCCCGGACGGCCGCACCTGCCCCGGGCACGCGCCTTCCTCGGGCTCCGCCCCGGCGTCCACGGCGACGCCCGCCGCCCCGCCCTGCGCGTCCCCGGTCCCGCAGGCGGGGGTCTCGGCCGGGTCCGCCGCGTCGATCGGCGGCCCCCCGTCCCCCCCGCCCGCGCGCCGCCACGCGACCCGGCGGGCGGACCGGCGCGCCCGGGCGGCGGCGGTGTCCGGCGCCCCACGCGCCCCGGCCCCGGTCGGCCCCGGCGCGCACACGG
>QGUZ01000318.1 GCA_003242605.1 Actinomycetota bacterium | reverse complement strand
GGTCACCAGCACGCTGAGGCGCCCGGTGCCGCGCCCGGCGCCGGCGAGGATGGGGGCGGGGGTGAGCACGTCGTCGCCGCCGGCCTCGGCCCGCTGCGCGGGGCGGGCCCCCGCCTGGTCCTGGGCCTGCTGGAACGCGGTGGCGAGCCGGCCGGCGACGGTCTGCCACTCGGTGTAGCTCGGCGGGCGGTTGGTGAAGATCCTCTCCTCGAGGAGGCGCAGCCGCTGGTACTCCGGCGAGGCGATGAGGTTGACGTGGTACGCCCGCAGCTCGGGGTCGAGCTCGGCGAGCGCCTGGTCGATCATGAACCGCCGGTTGCCCGCGATCTGGGTGAACAGCTTCAGCTCGGCCTCGGGCATCGGCCCGCGGTCCGGCCGCAGCATCGCGGCGGCGAGCGCCTGCTCGCGGGCGAGCAGCTCCTTGGCGTACGCCAGGTTGATCACGATGCGGGTTTGCTGATAAATCGGAATTTCCTCGATTCGCGACAGACTGCGCTGCAGGAGGAACACCGCATCTGAAATGGCGTCATATGCCTCCATAGCCGGAATTACCGAGGTGAGCCCCGCATCGATGTCGCCCCGGATCGCCTCGAGCCGTGCCGTACGGTCGAGCAGGTCCTCCAGGTCCTCGCGCATCACCGAGGTGATGGTTCCGGCGGCCTCCTGGTCCCGGGCGAGCCGGCGGAAGTTCCGCAGCGCGCGATCGGTGTGCCTGCGCTGGGCGAGCATCTCCTCGCGACCGCCCTGGCCGCCGAGGTACCGGGCCGCGGTGAGCCGCTCGTGCTGGAGCTCCACGGCGAGCCGGTCGGCGGGCACGCGCAGCGTGGTCCAGAGCGTGGTGTAGGTGCGGAGCTCGAGGCTGTCGCGGGTGGCGACGCCGACGATCACCGCCCACAGCGCCATCATGGAGACGACCGGCACGAGGAGCAGGCCGAAGATCTTAAATCTGATCGTCCTGCGCCGGGTACGGCCGGGCACTCCCATCACAACCTCATCGCAGCGTCGAGGAGACAATTGACGAGACTAGCAGCGCCCACGGAATTTGACATTCAGGTGGCAGAAGGCGGTAAATACCCCTTCATGCTGCACATTGCGTGATACGTGGAGTAAGTTCGGTCCTCGTGCGCAGGTCCTCGCGGTTGGCAGTAGCGTGCGCGATCCTCATCGCGTTGCTTCTTGCCGCGTGCACCGGCGAGGGCAGCGGCGTGATCCCGCCCCCCAGCCCCGACTTCTCGGTGCGTGAGGCGACCTTCGTCTACACCACCGGCAGCGATGTGATCGACGACTGGGACCCCGCCACCGCGTACGGGAACGAGATCATCGCGCTGCAGAACATCTACGAGACGCTCACCGTCTACAACCCGGTGACGCGCAAGGCGGGACCGCGCCTGGCGATCTCCTGGCGGTCCTCCGCCGACCGCCGCACCTGGACCTTCCGGCTGCGCCCCAACGTGCGCTTCCACACCGGCAGGCCGCTCGACGCGGAGGCGGTGCGGCAGTCGATCGAGCGCACCCGGCGGCTCGGCGGCCCCGCCGCGTACATCTGGGATCCGGTGCAGAGCATCACAGCCGAGGACCCCACCACGGTCGTGTTCCAGCTGAGCCGCCCGGCCCCGCTCGACCTGATCGCCTCCTCCGGCTACGCCGCCTACATCTACGACACGGCCGCGGCGGGCTCGGGCGACCTGAAGCGGTGGTTCGCGAGCGGCCGCGACGCCGGCTCCGGGCCGTACACGATCGCGGAGTGGAACGAGGGCAAGGTGGCCCAGCTCACGCTCCGGGCGTTCGACGACTACTGGGGCGGGTGGGACGGCCCGCGCTACCGCAACGTGGTGTTCCGGGTCGAGCCCGACCAGGAGAGCGCCTGGCGGCGGCTGGTGCAGGGCGAGGTGAACTTCCTCGCCCGGGTCACCCCGCCGTACTTCCGGCGCGCGGAGAACACCCCCGGGGTGCGCAGCGTGAGCACGCAGTCCTTCCAGAACCTGCTGCTGCTGTTCAACACCGCCTCGGGGCCGCTGCGCAACCGGCGGCTGCGCCGGGCCGTACAGCTCGCGATCGACTACCGCGGCGTGGTCGACGCGCTCGACGGGGCGGTCGCGCCCGCCACCGGGCTCGTGCCGCCGGGGCTCGTCGGCCACGTGCGCGACCGCAGGCCGCGGCAGAACCTGACGCAGGCCGCGCGGCTCCTCGCCCAGGCCGGGTACGGCCCCGGCCGCAGGCCGCTGCGGCTCACCCTCACCTACGCCGCGGGCGACGCCGACCAGCGCCTGCTCGTCCGGCGGCTCGCGGTGGCGCTGCGCCGGCTGAACGTGCGGCTGGAGGCGCGGGCGCTGTCCTGGCAGGCCCAGCTCGCCCGGGCGCGGGCCAAGGAGCCGGAGCGGCGGCAGGACATCTTCGTGATGTACTGGCGGCCCGACTACGCCGACGCCTACTCCTGGTACCGCAACCTCTTCCACGGGGACGACCCGTCGTCGCTCAACTTCGCCTACCTGAAGGACGAGAAGACCGACGAGCGGATCGACGCGCTGCCGAGCCTGTTCGCCACCGACCGGACCGCGGCCCAGAAGGCGTACGCCGACCTGCAGACCCGGCTGGTGGACGAGCTGGCGGTGGTCGCGGTGCCCTGGGTGGTGGTGCACCAGCGCGCCTACCTTGGCGGGGTGCGCGGCTACACCGACAACCCGGCCTATCCCAACGTGGTGTTCGTGCACTCGCTGACCCCGCGCGGCTGACCGCCCCGGCGCGGGCCGGCGGGTCAGCCGCGGCGCATGCGCTCGATCGCGGCGAGCACGGCCTCGTGATCCATGTCGATGCCGCCGGGGCCGCGCAGCCGTACGGTGACCTCGGTGCCGTCGAAGGCGAGCCAGCGGATCCGGCCCGCGATGCCACGGAGCGCCTGGTCCCGCTCGGCCCACTGGGCCTCCTCCAGCGGCGTGCCGTCGAGCTGGAAGAACTCGGCCACCCACGGCCCCTTCGGGGCCTCGGTGAGGTAGTCGCCGTCGGCCGGCTCGCTGGGCGGGAGCGCCGGGCGCGGGGGCTCGGTCCGCCGTTCCGCCGAGGGGAACCGGATCCGCGGCCGGCCCGGCCGCTGGGCGGCCGGCTCGCCCGGGCGGCGCAGTGCGGGCTGGTCGCCGGTCGCCGGCCGGGCCGCGGGGTACTCGCCGGTGGTGCGCCGCACCGCCGGATAGTCGCCGGTGGTGGGCCGCACGGCGGGGTGGTCGCCGGTCGCCGGCCGGGCCGCGGGGTACTCGCCGGTGGTGCGCCGCACCGCCGGATAGTCGCCGGTGGTGCGCCGTACGGCCGGGTGGTCGCCGGTCGCAGGCCGCCGGCCTGCGGGGTACGCGTCGGGCGGCACCATCGGGATCTCGCCGGTCGCCTGGATCGCGGGGAGCTGGGTGGTGGTGTCGTCCGGGGCGGACCATAACGGGGCCGCGCCCGGGATGGGGCCCACCGGCTGGGCCGGGAACTCGCCGGAGGTGCGTCCGGGCTGCGCTTCGCCGGTCCGGTACGTGGTGGCGCCGGTGCCCCAGGCCGTGCCGTACCGGGCGGGCGGCCGGTCGGTCGCGCGGGGCATGGGCTCGGTGACGTCGTACGGCTGCGGGCGCGGCGTGGCCGGGTAGGCGGGCGTGCCCGTGGGCGGGGTGCCCGGGGTGCGCGCGGGCCCGGTGCGGGTGGGCACGACGGCGCCGGAGTCCGAGGTGAGCACCATCGCGACGCCGTTGAGCAGGTCGGCGATGTGGAACGCGACCCGGCCGAGGGTGCGGTCGTTGAGGTCGGGCATGCGCCTGCGAAGGCTGTCGGCGATGGCACGCACGAGGGCGAGTTCGGCCTGTTGCTCAGGCGTCAGCTCACTCACGGCAACTCCTCCCAGGCCCCCCGAGTAACGGCCCGGCTCTTATGGTCTCGCGTCGCCGCATGCCGAGTGACTGGTACGCGTTATCCGTCGGGTTCGCGGCATGCCGACGTAGACGACCGGTTCATCCCCGAGCACGCTGCGGAGCCGGCGCCGCGTTCGCCGCCGGGGAGGAACCGCGCAGCGGGCGCCGGTGCACTCTAGCGCCGGCGTCGGCGCGGCAGCGGTACGGCCCCGCCGCGGCGGCCCCCTGCGCCGTGGGACCGCGGGACGATTCCGGACGTCGCGGCGGGCCCGGGCGGCGCGGCGTCACGGGCCGTCCGGGCACCGGTGAACGGCGATCGGCGCGCCGAACCCCCACCCGCGGAATGGGCGGATCGCCCATCAACCTCCGCACGGCTCGATACCGGCGCATACGATCAGTGAAGTGGGTGAGCCTAAAGAAAACGGTGGGAAACGAGAGGGCCGATGAGCAAACTCTCCAGGGAGGAGCGCGAAGACCTCGCTCGAATCCTGTCCAGCCCGGAGCTGAACGATCCCCGGATCGACGGCGATCGCAGACTGGGCCAGCAGTTCGCCGACCTGTGGCGGGCCGACCTGGAGGACGTCGACGAGGTCACGATCGGCCGGGTGATGCTCCGCGCCGCCGTCGCGCTCACCCAGCTCACCGACGCCGGCCTCTCCCCTTCGCGGGTCGCCAACATCTTCACCCTCGCGGCGGTCGACCTCACCGCACTCGAGCTGCAGGACCTGCTCCAGCAGGACGTCGCGAAGGACCCGCCCGCCGACGCCTGACGACGGCCGTGCTGCGGCCGAACGGCGGGCAGGCCAGGCATAGCCGGCTGAAAATCACCGTTCCCGCGGATCCCGTCCAGCGCCTCCGGCCGGGTACGGCGCCGCCGTACGACCGTCGGGCGTCCGGGCCCGAAAACGCCGATCTTCGCGGCCGAAATCGCCGCCGGGACAAGGGCTGAACCGGTATTGGGCCCGGTGACGCGGATTTCGCGCGATATTCGGGCGGTGCCCCGATCCGGCGGGCGGGCGGCGGGCTCGCCCCTTGGCCGGGCCGTCGGGTACCCGGCGGCCCGGGCGGCGTCCGGCGCGTGCCAGGTGGAACGGCCTCGCCACGTGGGCCGGCTCCCCGTCCGCACCATCGCCTCCGAACCCGGCACAGGGCCGGGCGAGCGCCACGAGTTCGGTTCGCCCGCCGGAACCACGGCGTTAATGCCGCACGCAGCGGCGGCGGGCCGTGCCGCGCCGAATTCCGGCTGGCACCCGGGCACACCCTTTGCCCGCGACGACGGCACCCGTAATCGCGGAATCCCTTGCCTCGGCCCGCCGGGTGGGGATAGAGAACATAGGAGCCGTACTTCGAACAGATATTCGAACAATGCTCGGGTCCGGCGGACGGGAGGACTCATGATCACCCATGTGAACGCGGCCGTCATGTACGTGGCCGACCAGGAGGCGTCCCGCGAGTTCTATGTGGACAAGCTCGGCTTCGAGGTGCTGCGGGACGAGGAGATGTGGCCCGGCGCCCGCTGGCTGGAGGTGGCCCCGCGCGGCGCGCAGACCGCGATCGTGCTGTCCTCCGCCGCCGACTTCGGCAAGCGGCCGGGCGAGGGCGCCTACCTCACCTTCGCCTGCGACGACATCCACGCCACGGCGCGGCAGCTCCGCGAGGCCGGGGTGAACGTCACCGACCCGGTCGAGGAGCCGTGGGGCACCTACATCAAGGCGACCGACCCGGACGCCAACGAGGTGATGATCGTCGAGCGGCGGCCGCGCGGCTAGCGGCTCCGGCCCACCGGCCCGTGCGACCGAGTACGGCCCGGCACGCCTCGGCGATCGGCTCGTCGCCGATCGGCGGGGAGGCTCGCCCGCGGCGAGGTGGCGGCGGACCGCGCCGTGGGGCAGGCCGATCAGGGCGGAGACGAGCCGCTCCCGGTGCTCGGCGGTGGCCGCGTGCGCCGCAGCGCGGCGGCGACCCGGCGTTGCACGCCGCGAGCTCCGCACCGAGACCGTCCGGTCGACGC
>QGUZ01000317.1 GCA_003242605.1 Actinomycetota bacterium | reverse complement strand
TTTTTTTTTTTTTTTTTTCAAAGAAGAACAGGGAATCGGATTTTCCCCTTATTCTCGTGGACGCGGAGATGGGAAAAAGGGCCAGGCCCGCCGTACGGCGGCCACGGCCCGGCGGGCCGGGCGAGCCGCCGCCGCGCCCGCCTCCGGAACACCGGCACGAGCACCGTGACCACGACCGCCACCACGAACGTGACGAACATCAGCCCGAACCACAGCAGCATCTCGCCGGCGGTGGTCGCCGCCTCCTGGGGGGTGAACTGCTTGCCCACGCCGAACACCACGTCGGAGGTGGCGGGCGCCTGGCAGACGATCCGGTAGGTGCCCGGCCGGGTGACGCCGATGTCGAAGACGTGCTCCCACATGCGGCCGCCCGCGGTGATCGTCATCGTGTAGCCCGGCTTGGTGAGCGGCACGCCCTGGCCGGCGGCGGTGGTCGCCTCGCAGACGAAGTTCACCGGCTGCGTGGTCGAGGCGTACAGGACCGGCCGGTCCTCGGGGGAGGCGTCGAACGTGAACGGCGCGCCGCTGCGGAACTCCCGCGGCGGGGCCGCCTCCTCGCCGACCGACTCCACCGCGCCGGTCATGCCGAGGAACCCGGCGGCGACGCTCGCCGCGAACGCCAGCCAGGCCAGCAGGATCCACAGCCGCCGCGGCCCGGCCGCGCCGGGTTGCGGGGGCGCCTGGCCGCTCGGCGGGGCGCCGTACCCGGGCGGGGGAGGGTACGGCGGAGCCGGGGGCGCGCCGGGCGGGACACCCTGGCCGGGCCCGGGCGCGGGGCCCTGTGGGGGAGCGGGCGCCGGGCCGGGAGGCGGGCCCGGCGGCGCGGGCTGCGGGCCGGGGCCGGAGACGGGACCGGGCGGCGGGCCGCCGGGGCCGTGCGGCCCGGGGACCTGCCCCTCCGGCCGGGGGTCGTTCGACTGGCTCATAATCCGAGTGTGACGGTTTCCCACCCCGGCCGCACCGGCCGTCGACCCGGTGTTTCCATACCGATTCGGTGCCCATCCGGCCGTGGAGCGGACCGTCGAACCGACCGCCGCGATAGCGTCACGGCGGAATCGCGGGGTCTTCCCGCCTGCGAGAATGAGTTATCGCACCTGAGAGATGGGAGCCGTACACTTGGCACTCGGGAACACTGAGTGCCAAGCAAGGTGTTGCTGGACGACACCGAGGCGGCCGGGAGGTGAACACGTTGCTCGATGACCGCAAGCTGGCGGTTCTGCGCGCCATAGTCGAAGATTACGTGTCCACCAACGAGCCAGTCGGATCCAAGGCGATCGCGGAGCGGCACAATCTCGGCGTCTCACCCGCCACGATCCGTAACGACATGGCGGTCCTGGAGGAGCAGGGGTACATCACCCAGCCCCACACCAGCGCCGGGCGGGTGCCGACCGACAAGGGCTACCGGCTCTTCGTGGACCGGCTGTCGCAGATCAAGCCGCTGTCCGCGGCCGAGCGACGGGCGATCGAGACCTTCCTGGCCGGCGCGGTCGACCTGGACGACGTGCTGCGCCGTACGGTCCGGCTGCTGGCCCAGCTCACCCGGCAGGTGGCCGTGGTGCAGTACCCGTCCCTCACCAAGTCCACGGTGCGCCACGTGGAGCTCGTGCCGCTCACCGACCGCCGCGTGATGCTCGTCCTCATCACCAACACCGGCCGGGTGGAGCAGCGCGTGGTCGAGCTCCCCGACCCGGTGAAGGAGGACCGCATCGCGCACCTGCGGGCGATGCTCAACGCCTGCCTCGACGGGTGCGGCCTGAGCAACGTGCCCGACACGGTGCAGGACCTGCCCGAGCACCTGCCCCCGGAGGACCGGTCCGTCGCGGCCACGATTCTTTCGGTGCTCCTTGAGACTCTCGTGGACCGCAACGATGAGAAAATCGTCATGGCCGGCACCGCGAACCTCGCCGCGGCCGACTTCTCGGTCAGCCTGCGCGAGGTGCTGGAGGCGCTCGAGGAGCAGGTGGTCCTCATGCGCCTGCTCAGCGAGCCGTCGAACGACCCGTCCTCCCTCACGGTGCGGATAGGCTCGGAGAATCCGTACACGGGGCTGAAGGGCATGTCGTTCGTGGCCGCCGGGTACGGCTCCGGTGACAAGGAACTGGCCCGGCTGGGTGTGCTGGGCCCGACGCGAATGGATTATCCGGTGACGATGGGCGCGGTGCGCACGGTGGCGCGCTACGTCGGTCAGATTCTGGCGGGGTCTTAAGTGGCGAAGGATTACTACGCCATCCTCGGGGTGCGCCGCGACGCGAGCCAAGAGGAGATCAAGAAGGCGTACCGGCGGCTCGCGCGCGAGCTGCATCCCGACGTGAACCCGGATCCGGCGACCGCCGAGCGCTTCAAGGAGATCAACCAGGCGTACGAGGTACTCTCCGACCCCAACAAGCGCAAGATGTACGACCTGGGCGCCGACCCGTTCGGGTCGGGCGCCACGGCGGGTGCCGGTACGACCACCGGGTTCGGCGCGGGCTTCCCGTTCAGCGACATCATGGATGCCTTCTTCGGCACCGGGACCGCCTCGCGGGGCCCGCGCACCCGAGCGCGCCGCGGCCGCAACCACACGATCCGGGTGGAGCTGGACCTCGCCGAGACGGCGTTCGGCACCACCCAGGAGCTGGTGGTCGACACCGCGGTGCTCTGCGACGTCTGCCAGGGCTCCGGCACGGCGCCGGGAACCCACCCGGACACCTGCGACATGTGCAACGGGCGGGGCGAGGTCTCCCAGGTCACCCGCTCGTTCCTGGGCCAGGTCATGACGACGCGGCCGTGCCCCCAGTGCGGCGGCTACGGCACCATCATCCGGCACCCCTGTCAGGAGTGCGCCGGCGACGGCCGGGTGCGCACCCGCCGCACGATCAAGGTGCGGATCCCGGCCGGTGTCGAGGACGGCACGCACATCCAGCTCGCCGGCGAGGGCGAGGTCGGCCCCGGCGGCGGCCCGCCCGGCGACCTGTTCCTGGAGATCGTCGAGCGCCCGCACCCGATCTTCGAGCGGCGCGGCGACGACCTCCACTGCACCGTGCACATCCCGATGACCGCGGCCGCCCTCGGCACCACCCTCGTGATCGACACGCTCGACGGCCCCGAGGAGGTCGACATCCGGCCCGGCACCCAGTCCGGCCAGATCATCCCGCTGTACGGGCGCGGCGTGCCGCACCTCAACGAGAGCGGCCGGGGCGACCTGCTCATCCACGTCAACGTCGAGACCCCCACCCGCCTCGACGCCCAGCAGGAGGAGCTGCTCCGGCAGCTCGCCAAGCTGCGTGGCGAGGAGCACCCGCCCGGCAAGTTCGCCCCCGGCCAGCAGGGCTTCTTCTCCCGCCTCCGGGACGCGTTCAACGGTCGTTGAAGAGATCTGTGGCGCGGCCGATGACCGGCTGAGCATCGTCGCGGCCACATCCCGCCCGGCTTGGTCCGCGCGACGCGCGCCGCACGGCGGTTCCGCCGTGCCCGCATCCGAGCGCGTCGCGCCTCGTCGAACCGTTCCACCGCCGCCGCCCCCGGGCCCGGGAACGGCGCGCCGTCGTGCCCTCGCCCGGCCACGCGGAGCGCGGCCCGCCGGGGCGTCTTCGGGGTGCGCGGGGCCGAGCCGCGCGGTGCGGCGCGGCCGGCTCAGAGCGCCCGGACCCCCGCGCGGATGCGCTCCAGCAGCTGCCGCGGCGGGCGTTTGCCGAGCACGACCTGGGCGTGGATGATCAAAAACCGCTCGGTCACCAGGTCGGCGATGAGCTCGCGGGCCACCCCCACCGGCAGCCGCAGCGCGGCCGCGATCTCGGCGACCGAGTGCGGGCTGCGGCACAGCTCGACGATGTGCGCGTGCTCGAACGCGAGCGGGGCCTCGAGCGCCGCCGGTGTCGAGGACAGCAGCGTCTCCATTCGCAGCCGCTCCTCCAGCGGCCGGGTGCGGCGGGTCGTCGTGATGAACGGGCGGGCGATCTCCCCGGCCGCGCTCACCTTCATCGTGGGGCCGTCCATGGCCTCGTCGTCGTACGGGTCCGGGCCGTAGGCCGGCGTGACCGGCTCCCCATCGTGCCGCGGCCGGTGCTCGACCGGGCGGTACCCCCACCCGAGGCCCTGCTCGGCGAGCCGCCGCAGGATGCGCTCGTCGCCCCACCGCAGCGGACGGTCGGCCGCCTCCTCCGGCGGCCGGTCCGGGCCCGCGGCGAGCGGCGGGCGGGCGGCATGCCGCCCCGGCACGCCGTCCGGGCGATCGAGCCCGTTCCGGGTGGCCTGCGCGTGGAACCGCACGATGTGGTAGCCGGTCTGCGGTACGGCGAGCCGCCCGGACGACGGCTCCGGCCCGCCGAGCGCCGGGCGGGTGGCGTGCCGGTTCGCCGTGGACGGCCCGGCGGGGACCTCCGGGGTGGCGTAGGGGAGGGGCAGATGGCCGCCTGTCTGCGGCGGCTCGAAGCGGGCCTGCGGCGGCACGGCCACGTGCCGCCCGTCTCGCACCGGTGCCGGCGTGCCGGAGCGGCGCGCGAGGGCGTCGTCCGCGCCGGTCCCCGGCTCGGCGGGCGGCCGGCCGTACGGACCGTCCCCGCTCCGGGGCAGCGGGCACACCGGCCCGGCCTGACCCGCCCATGCGGGCGGTGCCGCGGGTCCGCGCCCGTCCGGGGCGTCGGCGGGTGACCGGCCGGGGGCGGGCAGGGCCCACCCTATGGAGGGCGTGCGATGGCCCGGGCCGGCGGGTGGCTCGCCGCGCGACGGCGGCGGCACGTCCGGCCGCTGCCCCCACGCGGGGTCAACGGAGTCACCGTACGGCGAGCCGGGCATGCGCGGGTCGGGGACCCGCGG
The DNA here is from genome assembly GCA_003242605.1 of Actinomycetota bacterium. GTDB lineage: Bacteria > Actinomycetota > Actinomycetes > Streptosporangiales > Streptosporangiaceae > Thermopolyspora. The sequence continues at coordinate 1,105 of QGUZ01000317.1, read as the reverse complement.
CGCCCACTCGTTCCAGCCGTCGTTCATCGCTGTTCGTCCACCCGCCCCGCTCTGGTCGACACGCCGCTCGGCCGTTCTCGCCCGCGCCCGCCCGGCGGACGCGCACGAGCGCGTCTCGTCGGGTACGGCCGAGAACGGTGGAACCCCGATGCGTTCGGCTCGTGACGAGCCCACCCCGACGTAACCGTACCGGTACACGGTGCCGCGAGAGGGGCGATCGGCGTATCTCAGTGGGTATTCCACTGAAACGCGCTAAACAGCCACCCAGCGGTTGTTTTGCGGCCCGTCCCGGCTTTCCGGCGGTGGGAGGACCGCCGCGCCTCCCACCGTCAGCGCTCGTTCCGGTTCGCGTTCATCTGGTCGCCCGGGCGCGTCCCGGCCCGGTAGTCGTTGAGCATCGACCGGACCCGGTCGACCGGGCTCTCCGGGGCCGGATCGTGGCCGCCGGCGCCGTACCCGGGCTCCTCGCGCGGCGTGCGCCGCACCGTCCCGTCCGCCGTGCCGTTCCGGCCGGCACTCCGGCCGGCGCCGCCCGCCGGACGCCCGTTGGCGTGGGCCGCGCCCGCCGAGACCCGCCCCGACAGCAGGTAGGGCGGCTTCATGTGCAGCGGGATCGGGGTCGGGATCACCGGCGGGACGGCGGTGGCGCGGGAACCGTTGTGGGGCGGCGTGCCGGGACGCTGCGGCGGCCCCGCGGTGTCCGCGGAGGTCGATTCGGGCTCCGGTGCGGCGTCCGGCGGCGGTGTCCCGTCGGCGGACGCGGCGGGCCGCTGCTCGGCTCCGGCGGCCGCAGGCCGCGGGTCGGCAGGGGCGGCCGCGGGGCCCGGGTCGGCCACGCCGGCGGGCACGGCGGGGGAGGGTGCCGTGGGCGCCGTGGGCAGCGTCGGCGGCAGCGTCCCCGGGGCCGGCGGGTCCGCCGACTCGGGTACCGGCACCCCGGCCACGAGCTCGGCGGTGGCGCCCTTCGCCTTCCCCCCCGCGTCCTCCTTCCCGGGGCGGGGGGCCCCCGCGCCCCCGGGGGGCGCCCCCCGCCCCGGGGGGCCCCCCCCCCCCCGCGGGCCCCCCCCCGGCCCGCCCCCGCGCGGCCCCCCCCCCGCCGCGGGGG
>QGUZ01000316.1 GCA_003242605.1 Actinomycetota bacterium | reverse complement strand
CCGCCCACGGGCGCCTGACCCCCTGGCGCCCGGAGGTCGCCGCGCCGGGGGTCGGCGACGGGCGGCTGCTGCGCCCGGCCCGCGACCTCGACCCGCTCGCCGCCGCGCACCACCCACTGCGGCACGCGGTCGACCGGGCGATCGGCCACGGTGACGACCGCGGCCTCCTCCTCGCCACCGCCCTCGCGCACGGCCTGTGGCACCTGGGGCGGCTCGGCGAGGCCCGCCGCGTGCTCGGCGCGGCCCTCGCCCGCACCGGCGCCGGCGCGCCCGGCCGCGCCGCGGCCCTCGGCTGCGCCGCCGTGCTCGCCGTACTCGACGGCGACGGCGCCCAGGCGCTCGACCTCGCGACGCGGGCGCTCGACCTGGCCCGCGGCCCGATCCCGCGTGCCCGCGCGCTGCTCGCGGTGCAGACGGTACGGCGCTGCCTCGGCGACCTGGCCGGGGCCGACGAGGCGGCCCGCGCCTGCCTCGACGCGCTCGGCGAGTCCACCGTCCCCGGCGACCGCGCGGCGGTGCTGCACGAACGGGCCCGGCTCGCGGTACGCGGCGGCGACCTGGACGGCGCCCGGGACCTGCTCGACCGCTGCCACGCCGCCCGCCTCGGCCCGCCGTCCGGCGAGGCCGAGCCCGTGCCCCCGGAGTGGGCGCACACCGCGGCCACGGTGGCCCTGCTCGGCGGCGACACCGACGCCGCGGCCCGGCGCTGGCGGGACCTGCTCGGCGCGTACCGTCCGCCCGGCGGCGAGGCGCCGCTCCTGCTGGAATGCGTCGCCGGGCTCGCCGTGGTGGCCGCCCGGGCGGGCGACGCCCTCCGCGCGGTACGGCTCGCCGCGGCGGCAGGCCTGTTCCGCGACGGCCCCCTGCTGCGCGGCGGCACCATCCCCGGGGAGGTCCTCACCGAGGCGGTGACCGAGGCCCGGGCGGCGCTGTCGTCCGCGGCCGCCTCCGCCGCGATCCGCGACGGGGAACGCCTCGGCGGCCCCGACCTGATCGGGTACGCGCTCGGCGGCGCCTGGCGGGAGCCGGGCGACGGCGAGTCCGCCGATCCGGTGCTCACCGACCGGGAACGCCAGGTGGCCCTCCTCGTGGCCGAGGGGCTGGCCAACCGCCAGATCGCCCGCCGCCTGCACGTCTCCGAGCGCACCGTGCACACCCACCTGGAGCGCATCCGGGCCAAGCTGGGCCTGCCGTCCCGCGCCCACATCGTGCGCTGGGTGCTGGAGGAGGGCGGCGCGACCGGCTGACCGGCGCCGCCCGCCTCCGGACCCGGCCCGGCGGCCGGCCATCGCGTCGCGGCGTGCGGGCGATGGCCCGCCCGCCCGCCCGGCCGGGGGCGGGGCGGCCGGGCCGTACCGGGTGGCGGGCGCATGGCGGCCGAACGCCGGTGCGTCGGTCACGGGTCTGCGTCGTGGACCACGACCCTGCCTGGCCCGCCCGGTTCGGGGCGTTGCGCGCGGAGTAACGCCGCGGGCCGCCGGCGTCCCCCGTGGTGGCGATCGAGCACGCCGGCGGCACGGCCGTGCCCGGCCGCCAAGCCCGCCATCGACGTCGGCATCGTGGCCGCCGGGGAGCACGTCGCGGCCGCCTCGCACGTCCTGGCCGGCCTCGGCTTCACACGTGCCTCGCCCGTGCCGTCGGCGTCCGCCGGGACCTGCTTCGAAGCAGGCGGGCCCGCGGCGCGGCCGTGATCGGCGGATGCCGTACCGCCCCAAGCGGCCGTCGCGGATGCGGATGAATACGTACGTCCAGGTGCCGTAGTTCCAGGCGCGGCCCGCCGTGCGGTGAACCGATCGGCGGATCGCAGCTCCGTGCCCGCACCGGGCGGTTCCGTGCGTGTCCGGTCTGGTGGGCCGGTCCTGTCACCCGTGTCGCCGATGGGACGGGAGGCCTCGCACGGGGAGGGGAGATTCAGCGTGCGGGCCCCGCCCCGGCGCACCGCAAACCGGGGCGGGTGTCCGCCAGGGGTCGCGATCCCGTCGGGTGAGCGCCGGCCCGGTGGTTCACTCGACGCCGCCGACCTGGGATGGCTCCCTGATCGTCCGGTTCCGTCCGATCAGGAACGCGGGTCGTGCGGTCCGCGCCGCGGGTACAGCGGCCACGTCGTCTCGGGGTCCGGCGGCCACGGCCGGTCCGCTGCGGGGGCCTGCGGGCGGTCGTGCGCGGCCGTCCCCGCGCCGTGGCCGTCACCGGGCGATCCCGGTGACCAGGAGGCGTCGCGGACGGCCTGCGGCGGCTCGAACCAGGAGGCGGGCGCCGCCCCGGGCTGCGGCGCGGGACCGCCGGAGGGCGACGGCCGAGCCGGGCCATCGGGCACGGGCCGGCCGTCCGGCGGGACGCCCGGGCCGGGCGGCATGTGCGGCGCCGGGTACGGCTGCGCGGCCGGTTCGCCGGGCCCGTGGGAGGCGGGCGGCGGCGCGACGGCCAGGTAGGCCCCGTACGGCAGGGTGGCCTGGGCGTCCGGGGGCACGTAGCCGGACGCCGGGCCCGGCTGTGGCAGGCCGGGGCTCGGGGGAACCCGGTGCGGATGGCCGCCGGACGTGTCCTGCCGGAACGGAGAGGAGTGGTGCGGGGCGGCGGCCGGACCCGGGTACGGGGTGGCCTGCGGCGCGGGCGGCTGCGTGACCGGTTGGGCGGCGGGGACGGGCCACGGGGCGGCCGGAGCGGCGGTGGGCAGGGCCCCTGCGGGCCGGGCCGTGGGCGAGACCGCGGGCTGGGCCGGCGGGTGGTGGGCGGCGACCCCGGCCGGTGCGGCGACACCCGCGGGCGCGGCGGCGTGCCCCGGGGCGGCCGCGGGCGGCGTCTCGGCGGCGGGCCGGGGCTTGGCGCCGCCCGGCAGGTCGAGCAGGAACCGGCTGAGCCGCGCCGCCTCCAGGCCGCGGTGCAGCAGCAGGCAGAACCAGGAGATGGCCGCGGTGAGCAGGATCGGCTCGAGGACGGCGATCGGGAGGGCGAACGGCGTGTCCAGCGCGGCGGCGAGCGGCCGGGCGAGCGCCAGGTCCAGCAGCGCGAGCACCGGCATGTGGATGACGTAGATCGGCAGCGTGCGGCGGCCGATGCCGATCAGCGGGGCGGCCACCCGGTCCCACCGGGCGAGCATCGCCGAGCCGGTGACCCCGAAGGCCGCGGCGGCCACGCAGACCACCGGCCACACGCCGGGCACGTCCTCGGTCCCGGTGGCGGCCATGGCCGACAGCAGCGCGCCGTACACCCCGGTGGCGAGGGCGAAGCGGGGCAGGTTCACGCCGTCGGCCAGGCGCTCGACGTACGGGCGGAAGTACAAACCGAGGAGGAAGAACACCAGGTTCTGCAGCAGGCCGGCCCGGTTGCCGGGGACGGGCACCAGCTCCGAGGCGGCCGCGACCGACAGGGCGAACGCCGCGCCCAGCATGACGACCCGCGGGAACCGCCAGGTCAGCTTGGCGATGACGAAGTACAGCGCGAGCGCGTACAGGTACCACAGGTTGGACGGCGTGATCGTGAGCTGCTCGAGCAGCCCGGCCGGGCCCGTCGCGCGGTCGGTGGGGAAGTCCGGGGCCAGGCCGAGCAGGGCGGTGTGGATGAGCAGCCACACCAGGTACAGGTAGAGGAATCTCGCCACCCGCGACCGGGCCGAGATCCGCCAGGGCCGGTGCACCGCGTTCAGCGCGAACATGCCGGAGATCGTGAAGAACAGCGGCATGCGCAGCGGCAGCAGCAGCTCGCAGAAGGTGCCCCACACGCCCGGGACGCGCAGCCCTTCCGGCCACTCCAGCCGCAGGTACTGCTTGGCCACGACGTGCCACAGGACCACGAGCAGGATGCACAGGCCCTTCGCGGTGTCCGCCCAGCGGACACGGTCGGCACGGGTGGCCGATACGGACACGGTGGAACCCCCCGACTGCACACGCCGGATCGGCGGCGGGACACGATCAGCGGCCCTGGACAGGGCGACTCATCGACCGTGCCGATCACCGCCGAGGCGGCACATCCGCAGCAGTCGCACGAGAGTTCCGTGACGCGGAAGTTCGGGGACGTACGGAGATTGATCCTGAAATGACCGGATCTGGCGGCCGGTGCACCGGGGCTCGCGCGTCACGCATCGCACCGGACGAGGGGTACGGCCCTCCCCGCGAGCGGGCACGCGATGCGAGCGACGGGGAGCGCGGCCTCGCCCGGCGGCCCGGCCACCGCAGGGGGACGCGGCGGGCGTGGGCCCGGGAACGGCGGACGCCACGGCGCTCCCCGGATCCGCCCCTCGCGTGGGCGGCGGGCGCGCGGCGCCTTGTGTGTGCGGTACGGCCCGCCGACGGAGCCGCTCGCCCCCGGCGTGGCCGGCGGGCGGCCGAGGCCCGCGGATCTCACGCCCCGTTGTCTGCGTAACACGCGCCGATCGCGGCGTCCAGACCCGGACGCGCGCGACGCCGTGACCTCGCCGCGACGCCGGCGCGGGGACGGCCGTCCGCCGGCGGCGAGGGCCGGGCGGCGGGCGGGCCGAGGAAAGCGATCGATCGCGCCGGATCGGGGTGTCCGGCCGGCCGGGCGACGGGGGCGTGCGCCCGCTCGGAACGCATTCGGGCGAAACCGGACTCGCCGTCGCACGCGGTGATCCGGCGGCCGGCGGAAGGCGGGACGGATAGCCGTCCGAGTTCTCCCGGCCCGCGATTCTCCGGGCGCCCGCACGGCCCGGGGATCCGCGCAGTGAAGTCGGCCGGTCACCGCCGGGATAAACGAACGGGCCTTTTGTGGATCAGTTCACACGGATTTGCCGGGGAAGGCGGCGGGAGATCACCGGCACCGTGTGGCCCGGGTGGTGTCGCGAACCCGGACCGTGACCGGGAGGTGACGTTTCCCTTCCGCGTCCCTTCCGCCTCCCTTCCACGGCCCGCCCGGAGAAGTGGAAAGCCGCCCCGCCGCACCGACCTGCGGGATTCGGAACATCCGGGCCGTCTGCGGTACGGCGGGCAGCGGGTATGCGGACGCGGGCGCCGCGGAACCGCGGCGAAACCGCTGCAAGAGCGCTGTGGAGATTGCGGCTGCGAAGACGCGGATACGCGGATGCGCGGTACGGAAACCGCTATGCGCGCGAACGTCTGGGGGACGGGGTCGTCGTGGCCGGGAGGGTGCGAGGTACGGCTCCGTCCACGACGACACGGAAGCCCTCGGCCGGTGGCGTGACCGGAAACCCACGGATCACGGGCGGAAGGGATTCACGCCGCCGACGCGGCCGGCCGTACACGGCCGTCGTCGGCGGCGGGCGCGGTACGCGCGGATCGGCGCGGCCGGTCCGGGGCGGGCACGGAGGGAGTGGGGTGCGGCGGGACATCACCGACGCGACCACGACCGCCCACCGTTCTCGTGGCCCGCCCGATTCGGCGGTCCCCCGGCCACGTGGGTGGCGGGGGACCGCCGGGTTCGCCCGGCCGCAAGCGCGTCAGGACTTGCCCGACGTCTTGGCGCCGGTCACGAGGCTCGGGTCGTTGGCCTCGTAGGCCTTGGCGAGGTGGGTGGAGATGCGGCCACGCTCGCTCACCGGCAGGCCGTGCGCCTTCGCCCAGGCACGGATCTTCGCGGAGCGCTGGCGGTCGCCGCTGCTCGAACGCGAGCTCTTGCCCCGCTTCGACCCGGGGGCGGGCGCGCGCCGCGCGGCCTCCCGGAAGGGCTTCAGCGCGTTACGAAGCTTCTCGGCGTTGTCCTTGCGCAGGTCGATCTCGTAGGAGACGCCGTCCAGAGCGAACCGGACGGTCTCGTCGGCAGGCGAACCGTCGAGATCGTCGGTGAGCGTGATCACCGTCTTGAGCGCCATGGTGTCTCAGTCCTCCGTGCTCGGCATTTGTTGTGCTCTGCCCCGGCCGGGGATTCCTCGTTTGATGCCGCCCGCGATCGTCCCTCGCCATGCAACCGGTCAAGGCAAATCATCAAATCTCATTATTGCCGATAC
>QGUZ01000315.1 GCA_003242605.1 Actinomycetota bacterium | reverse complement strand
GGGGGGGCGCCCGCCGGGCCGGGCGCGCCGCGGCGGGGGGGGGGGGGGGGGGGGGGGGGGGGGGGGGGGGGGCCCGGCGGGGGGGGGGGGGGGCCGCCCCCCGCCGCGCCCCCCCCGCCACTCCGTGCCGCAGCCGAGCAGCAGCGCCACCGCGTCGGTGGCCGCGGGGTGCCCGGCGAGCAGCCCGGGCACCGGCCCGGTCGCCGGGGCGGGGCCGGTCGGCCGGGCGGCCCGCCCCTGCGCCCAGGGCGGCGTCCAGGCGTCGAGCGCGGCGAGGTCCGCCGGGAAGGTACGTCCGGCCTCGCGGATCAGCAGCGGCACCAGCTCGGCCGCCTGGGCGCGCAGCGTGGCGATCAGCCGCGGCAGCCAGGGCAGCAGCACCGCGTCGGGCAGGTGCGCGAACGTCTTCGACAGCAGCTCGACGACGAACGGGGTGAGGCCCGGGGCGAGGTCGAGCGCCTGCACGAAGCCGCTCACGTACTCCGGCACGGACGGCATGACGAGCGGGTTGCCGAGCAGCTCGTCGCAGCGGGCGCGCAGCCGCTCGCGGGGCAGCAGGCCGAGCTGGGTCTCGGCGGCCCACAGCAACGCGGTCTTCGCCGGGCCCGCCGGCCGGGACTGCCGGAGGGCGATCTCCAGCTGGGCGCGGTCGCAGCCGAGGGAGAGCGCGAGGCTCTCCAGCGTGACGAGGAAGGCGAGCATCGCCGCGACCTGCCGCGCGTCCGCCGCGTCGTCGGCGAACGCGGTCGGCAGCAGGGTGCAGTAGTGCGCGTACCCGGTCGCCACGAACGCCTGGCACCAGGCGGGCGGCTCCGGCCCGGCCGAGCGGAAGTGGGCGAGCAGGCGGCGGATGCGGCGCAGCACCTCGGGCGCGTGGTCCACGGTGCGCTCGGCGGCGAGCAGCTCCACCGCCCGCGCGCCCAGCTCGTCGGCGAGCCGCCGGGAGCCGAGGAACACCAGGGCGTCCTCCACGGCGGCGAGCGCGGTCGCCGCCGTGGCCTTCGGGTCGCGCACCGCCCGGCGCAGCCGCCGCTCCAGCACCTGCTCGACGGTGACGCCCTCGTACCCCAGCTCGATGAGCGCCCGCTGGTTGCGGCCGATGTCGAGGTCCCAGCTCTCCTGGATGGACCGCTCACCGAGCCGCAGCTCGCCCATGATCGGGCGGACCGCGCGGTCGGGCAGCAGGTAGCGCAGCATCCACAGCAGCCGCGAGCACGGCTCCAGGTGCGGGTCGGCCCGCAGGTCGAGCAGGGCCCGCTGGATGGTGCGCCGCTGCAGGTCGAGGCCGAGCGGGGCGAGCCGGTCGTGCACGTCGCGGGCGAGCGGCGGCAGCGCGTCGTAGCCGACCTGCCCGACCCGGTCGCCGCCGAGCATGATCTCGCACAGCCGGCGGATGTCGCGGCGGCCGGGCACGGTGTCCTTCTCGATGCAGGTGACCGCGGCGTCCTGGAAGTCGTACGGGGTCGGCCGGGCCCGGTCGCGCAGGTTGGCGAGCAGGATCGAGGTCTCGAACACGGCGATCGCGTCCGCGGTGCTCGCCTGGTAGCCGTTGCGCCGGGCGAGCCGGACGATCTCCACGCACCAGTCGCGCAGCTCGGCCTCGTCGAGCGGGTCGAGCGCGGGCGGCCCGGTGAGGAACCCGGAAAGCCGGTCGGTCACCGGCTCCGGCGCGGCCGGGGCGGGCGCGGCGGCGGTACGGCGGGCCGCCCGGCCGCGCCCGCCGCCCTTGGCCGTTTTGCGGTCGGCGCCGCCGCGCAGCCGGAACGGGGTGACCCCGGTGCGCCGTACCGCCTTGGCGAAGGTCGCCGCGGCGATGGAGACCGAGCCGGGGGCGAGCCCGAACTGGGCCTCGATCGCCGAGTGGCTGGACGGGATGAGCCCGTACAGCCAGCGGGTGCCGGTGCGCGGCGGGATCGGGAACGGCGGCGCGTCCGAGCCGAGGCCGAACTGCTCGACCCGGCTCGCGGCGTGGAAGGCGCCGCACACGTACATGCAGCGCTCCGGGTCGGCGCCGGTGGCGGCGAGGTGCTCGCGGATGCGGGTCCACATGTACCGCTCGCGGTCCTCGTCGACCCGCAGCCGCTCGGTGTCCTCGGGCCGCAGCCGCCGGAACAGGCTGCCGATCATGATCATGACCTGGCGGTAGGTGGCGTAGTCGGCGCCGCTGAGCGGCTGCTCGACGTACTGGTCCCACCACTCCGACCAGTGCCGCACCCGGCCGTGCCGCAGCAGGTGCGCCTCGAGGTCGGCGAACCGGGGCCGCAGGTCGCCGATCTCCACGCCGACGGCGCCGCCGTGCAGCGCGGCCTCCTCGTCCGGCTCCCCCGCCCCGGGCCCGGCGGCGGGGCCGGGCCGCGGCCCCCACTGGAAGACGTGGTCGGCGGACCGGTCGACGAGCACCAGCTCGACGCCGGGCGTCTCGAGCGCGTAGGCGATCGCCTGGTACTCGGCGGACGCCTCGGTGATCGGGGCGACCACGCTGAGCGGCGCCCACTCGGCCGGGAAGCCGTCGATCTCGGCGGCGAACGCCTGCAGCGCCACCGGCAGGCGGCAGTTGCGCAGCTCGTCGAGGAGCGGCCGCATGTCCTCGCACAGCTCCAGGTAGATGACCTCGGGCCGCTTCTCGCGCAGCCGGCGGGCCATCGCCAGGGCCGAGGCGGGCGAGTGGTGGCAGACCGGGAAGATCTCCAGCCGTTCGGCGAGGGCCCGGTCCACGTCGTCGACGATCCCGGTGAGGATCCCGGCGAGCGCGTCCGGCTCGCCGGTGAAGGCCTTGGCGGCGTCGAGCAGCTGGGCGCGCAGCGCGGCGAACGCGCCGCCGCCGACCGGCCCGCCGCCGGGGCCGGCCGTCAGCGCGGTGTCGGTGTCGGTGTGCATGCGCAGGTCCGTCCCGGTGTGTCCGCGGGGTGGTCAGGACAGGGTGGCGAGCGCCTCGCGGCCGCCCTCGAGGAACGCCTGCCACGGCCCGCCCTCCCGGCCGCGCGGCTCGACGACGCCGTGCCAGTACTTGTTGAGGATCGCCAGGTCCTCGGGGCTGCGCCGGGCGAGGCAGCCGATGAGCGACCCGGCGAGGGTCTCCGGCCGCAGGGTGCGGTCGCCGAAGAAGTGGCTGTGCAGGATCGCGTCCTCCAGCACGCCGATCTGCTCGGCGGTGGACAGCGACGACTCCAGCCGCTCCTCGTCGCTCTTCGCCGAGGCGGCCGCGGCGCGCAGGTCGGCGAAGCTCTGCAGCAGGATGTCGAGCAGGCTCGGCGGCACCTCGAGCTCGATGCGGTGCCGGCGCAGCAGCTCGCTCGTGCGGAACCGGACGATCTCCGCCTCGCTCTTCTTGTTCGCCACGACCGGGATGCGGACGAAGTTGAACCGCCGCTTCAGCGCCGAGGACAGGTCGTTGACGCCGCGGTCCCGGCTGTTGGCGGTGGCGATGACGGAGAAGCCCGGCTTGGCGAAGACGATGTTGTCCTCGTCGAGCTCGGGGATGGCGATGTACTTCTCCGACAGGATCGAGATCAGCGCGTCCTGTACGTCGCTGGTGGCCCGGGTGAGCTCCTCGAACCGGCCGATCATGCCCTGCTCCATCGCGGTCATGATCGGCGAGGGGATGAGCGCCTCGCGGGACTGGCCGCGCGCGATCACCATCGAGATGTTCCACGAGTACTTGATGTGGTCCTCGGTGGTGCCGGCCGTGCCCTGCACCACGAGCGTGGAGTTGCGGCAGATCGCGGCGGCGAGCAGCTCGGCGAGCCAGCTCTTGCCGGTGCCCGGGTCGCCGATGAGCAGCAGGCCGCGGTCGGAGGCGAGGGTGACGATGCTGCGCTCGACGAAGGAGCGGTCGCCGAACCACTTCTGCGGGATCTCCCGGTCGAGCCCGTCGGACGACTGGGAGCCGAGGATGAACAGCCGCACCATGCGCGGGCTGAGCCGCCAGGAGAACGGCTTGGGGCCGGTGTCGATCGACTCCAGGTAGTCGAGCTCCTCGGCGTACTTGATCTCCGCCGGCGCCCGCAGCATGTCAGACATTTATCGCTCTCTCCTATCCGAGGCTGAGGAAGGTCTTGAGTTCGGCGACGAGCTTTCCGATGTGCCCGGAGATCACCGGGGTGCCCATCGCCTTGAGCCGGTCGCGGAACCAGGAATCGACGCTCTGCCGGCCGGAGCTGGTCACCGAGCCGACCGGGATGAACCGCACCCCGGACCGGTGCACGGCCTCGAACTCGGCCATCAGCGCCCGCTCGTCGTAGAAGTCGGAGATCCACACCATCGCGGTGTTCCGCGGGTCGGTGATCTTCTCGCGGGCGAGCGCCATCGCGACGGTGCCGTCGGTGCCGCCGCCGAGGTTGGTGCGCAGCAGCACCTCGAACGGGTCGTGCACCCAGGGGGTGAGGTCGAGCGCCCGGGTGTCGTACGCGATCAGGTGCACGTCCACCTTGGGCAGCCCGGCGAAGATCGACGCGAGGATGGTGCAGTTGACCATCGCGTCGACCATCGAGCCCGACTGGTCCACCACCACGATCAGCCGCGCCGGGGTGGTACGGCGGGCGGTTTGGCGGAAGTAGAGCCGGTCGACGTAGAGCCGCCCGTCCTCCGGGCTGTAGTTGACGAGGTTCTTCCAGATCGTGCGGCGCAGGTCGAGGTTGCGGAAGACCCGCTTGGGCGGCACCGAGCGGTCGATCTGGCCGACGCTGGTCTTCTCCACCTGGGTGCGCAGCACCTGGGCGACCTCGTCGACGTACCGGCGGATGAGCGCCTTGGCGTTGGCGAGCGCCACGCCGGACAGGTTCGCCTTGTCCCGCAGCAGCTGCTCCACCAGGCTGATCGAGGGCGTGAGGCGGCGGGCGAGCCTGGGGTCGGCGAGCACCTCGCGCAGGTGCATGCGCTGCACCAGCTCGCCCTCGAGCCCGGCGAGCACCTCGCCGAGCTCGCCGCGGCGGGGGTGGGCGCGCAGCTCGCCCGGCGCGCGGCCGACCGCGCGCTCCAGCCAGCCGGCGTCCTGCTGCCAGCGGGCGAGCCCGGCCGCGGTGACCTCGCCGTCGCCGGTGCCGAACACGTTGAGCAGCAGCTTCGACACGAGCGCGGCGCGGCGCACCTCGGCCGGGCCGGGCCCGGCGCCGGGCTCGGCCGGGCCGAGGTTCTCCGCGGCCATCAGGCCGGGCAGCTCGTCGGCGAGCTCGGGGAAGCGCTGCACCACGGTGTCGATCGAGGTAGCCGGGTCGAGCAGGGCGGCGGGCAGGCCGATGTCGGTGAGCACCGCAAGGCTCGCCCGCTCCAGCGCCGGCTGCTCCTCGTGGTCGAACAGGCGGGCGAGCAGCCGCCAGTAGAGCACCTGCCGCCGGTTGGCGTGCGGGTTGCCGGGCCGTGCCGTCTCGGGGGTGGTCTGCGTGGTCATGGTCGCCTCACCGCCGCAGCAGCCGTCCCGCCCGTTCGCGCAGCACCGCGACCGGGTCGCCGTTGCGGAGGGCGGCCTTGGCGGCCTTGGGGTCGGTGGGGCCCTGCGCCCAGTCGCCGGTGTGCGCCGCGGTCGTCCCGCCCTTGCCGCGGGTCTGGACCGCGAGCGGCTGCACCGACCAGCGGCCGGCGTCCCAGCGCAGCAGGCCGATGCAGGCCGTTGACCGGGCGACGAGCTTCGGGGTGAGCGGGCCGCAGGCCGGCAGCCGGTCGACCGCGACCGGCAGGGCGCCGTCCGGGCCGTCCCCGTCGAGCCGGAAGGTGAGCGTGCCGTCCTCGCCGGTCACCGCGGTGTAGCCCTCGACCAGCACCGGCTCGGCGATGCGCACCGGGTGGCGCTCCAGCGGCGGTACGGCGGGGGCGGGGCGCCCCCGGGGGGGGGCCCGCGGGGGGGCGGAGAGGGGGGGGCCCCCCCCGCGCCCGCCCCCGCGCCCGGCGGGGCACACGGGCGCGCCGGGGGGGGGGGGGGAGGAGGGGGTCCCCG
>QGUZ01000314.1 GCA_003242605.1 Actinomycetota bacterium | reverse complement strand
GTTGGCCGGGGGGAGGGGTTTGGGGGGGGCGGGGCGCAGGGCGGCAGCCGGTCCGCCCGGGCCGGCAGGGCGCCGTCCGGGCCGTCCCCGTCGAGCCGGAAGGTGAGCGTGCCGTCCTCGCCGGTCACCGCGGTGTAGCCCTCGAGCAGCACCGGCTCGGCGATGCGCACCGGGTGGCGCTCCAGCGGCGGTACGGCGGGCGCGGCCGCCCCGGCGAGCGCGACCCGGGCGGTGACGAACGGGTCGGCCTCCTCGCCGGCCCGCGCCCGGTCGTCGTGCCAGACCAGGTCGCCGCCGGGGAGCAGGGGAAGGCCGGTGACCTCGAGGGTGCGCCGCCCGGCGAGCGCGGCCAGCAGCACCGGGTGGGCGTCGAACAGCCGCCACAGGTCCGGGCCGACGACGGTGTCCACCTTCATCGCGCCCACCGCGGCGCGCACCAGGCGGGGCGGGCCGTCGCCCGCCTCGAGCAGCGCGTGCACCTGCAGCTGCGCGGCGGTGGGGTGCTCGTGCACGTCCACGCCGAGGACGAGCAGCCGCCCCGACACGGTGCCGACCGGCTCGGCGGCGAGCGGCGACCGGCCGTCCGGGCCGGCCTGGGTGAGCAGCAGCGCCCGCGCCCACAGGTCGGCCCAGCGGCGGGCGGGGACCCGGTCGAGCACGCCGCAGGCGGCGTGCAGCTCCGCGGCGAGGCCGTCGGCGAGCACCGCCGCCCGGCGCAGCGCGGGCTCGGCGAGCATCGCCTCGATCACCTGGCTCGCGGCTCCGGCGAGGTCGTGGCCGACACCGCGCCACCCGGCGACGGCGAGCTCGTGCAGCCACGACCGCAGCCCGGCGAGCAGGTGCCCCGCGCCGCTGGGCCCGGCCGGGGCGGGCTCCCGCCACTCGTCGCGGGTCCGCCCGAGCACGCCGTCGAGCCGGGCGAGCAGCGCGTCGTGGACCGCGCCGAACAGCGCGGTGCGCGCCCCGGCGAGAACGACGAGGTGCTCCTCGGCGGCGGCCCCGGCGGCGGCCTTGGCGGCCGCCTCGGCGACCCGGTCACCGAGCGGGGTGGCGGCCATGGCGGCGGCGAGCGCCTCGAGGGCGGCGGCCTGCTCCTCGCCGGGCCGGCCGAGGCCGTGCGCGAGCGCCCGGTCGAAGCCGTCGGCGAGCTCGAGCGCCTCGGTCACGCCCGGCGGCACGGCGCCGAGGAGTTCGCTCCACACGCCCGGCATCAGCCCACCGCCCCCGTGGCCGGGAACCAGTGCATCTCCGGCAGCGGCCCGGTGGTGCCGGGCAGCTCCAGGTAGGCGAGGTGGCGCAGGAACCGGCTGAACACCGCCTCCCCGGCCGCCGGGGTCCGGCTCCCCCGCATCCGGGCGATCAGCTGCGCCCCGGTGGTCACCTCGGCGTCCACCTCGACGCGCAGGTACCGGGCGACCCGGTCCAGCCCGTACTGCAGGACGGCCTCGTCGACCAGGGCGCGCAGGTGCTTGCACATCCCGTGGCCGAGGCCGCCGCACGGCCGGTTGTTGTTCGTGCCGCAGCTGTAGCCGTGGGTGCCGGCGGCGATCGACGAGACGTACACCCGGGCGATGTCCGAGCCGCTCGACACCACGCCCTGCAGGCGCCCGCCGGCGAGCTCGACGAAGGGGACCTTCGCCAGCTTGCGCGGCCGGACCGGCGGGATCACCCGCGCCGTGCTGCTGTGCTCCCACGATGACGACGGCCGCGCCTCAGGCGCGGCCGAATCCGCGATCACTGTTGACGACCTCCACGTCCGAGGCGATGAAGTGATCGCGAATGTAGCGGGGCGCCCCGACAAAACCGGGCGCCCCAAAGCTCACCTGCCCGGCGGGCGGACCGCCCGCGCGCGCCGGGTCAGGGCCGGCGCGGGAACCTGCTGAAGTCCGGGGTGCGCTTCGCCTTGAACGCCTCGCGGCCCTCCTTCGCCTCCTCGGTGGCGTAGAAGAGCAGGTTGGCGTCGTGGGCGAGCTGCTGGATGCCGGCCATGCCGTCGGTGGCGGCGTTGAAGCTCGCCTTCATCAGCCGCAGCGCGGTCGGCGACATGCGCAGCATCTCGCGGCACCAGGCGACCGTCTCCCGCTCCAGGTCGGCGAGCGGCACCACGGCGTTGACCAGGCCCATCTCCAGCGCCTGCCGCGCGTCGTACTGGCGGCACAGGAACCAGATCTCCTTGGCCTTCTTCACGCCGACCAGCTCGGCGAGCAGCCCGGCGCCGTACCCGCCGTCGAACGAGCCGACCTTCGGGCCGACCTGGCCGAACCTGGCGTTGTCCGCCGCGATCGTCAGGTCGCAGACCAGGTGCAGCACGTGCCCGCCGCCGATGGCGTACCCGGCGACCATGGCGACCACCGGCTTGGGCAGCCGCCGGATCTGGATCTGCAGGTCGGTGACGTGGAACCGGCCCACGCCCCGCGGGTCGGTGGGGTCGGTGAGGTAGCCGGTGTCCCCGCGCACCCGCTGGTCGCCGCCGGAGCAGAACGCCTTGTCCCCCTCACCGGTGAGGATGATCACACCGATGCTCGGGTCCTCCCGCGCGATGACCAGCGCGTCCGACATCTCGATCAGCGTCTGCGGCCGGAAGGCGTTGCGCACCTCCGGGCGGCAGATGGTGATCTTGGCGATGCCGTCCCCGCTGTAGTCGAGACGGATGTCCTCGTACTCGCCGACCTGCGACCACTTCACCGGCGCGTACAGATCCCGCGCGGCGTCACCCGACCCGATGTCCGTCATGGCACCGCAGCGTACTCCACCCCGTCCGGTGCCCGGTCACCCGGATCGGCCGCTCCGGGCGGGCGCCGCGGTCAGCCGACGCGGGGCAGGCGCGGCCGGGGCGGCAGCCCGGCGGCGCGGTAGCAGTCGTCGATGAGCGCCATCGTGGCCACCGCGTCGTCGGCGCCGATCGGCAGCGGGACTCCCTGCCGTACCCGCGCGGCGAACGCCTCCAGCTGGTAGTGGTACGTGGTGCGGTCGCCGTGGCGTTCCTCCCGCTCCCCATCGGGGGTGCGGATCACGATCCGGTTGTCCTGGTGGGCCAGCGGGAAGTTGGGCACGGTCGCCTCGCCGCGCGTGCCGGTCACGGTGAGGCTCAGGTCGCGCCCGTCGAAGGCCATGTGGCAGCTCGCCGAGGCGGTGGCGCCGCCGGGGAACTCCAGGTCGGCGTCGAGCCACTCGTCCACCTGTGGCCGGCCCGCCCGCTCCCCGGCGCGGGCCGCCACCACGCGCGGCTCGCCGCCGAGGTACGGCGCGAGCATGCGCAGCGCGTGCAGGCAGTAGCAGCCGAGGTCCATGAGCGCGCCGCCGGCGAGCTCCAGCGACCAGCGGGGGTCGTCGGGGCCGGGCCCGGGCACCTTGAACGCGGCCGTCACGTGCCGCACCTCGCCGAGCTCGCCGCTCGCCACCAGCTCGCGCAGCCGCCGGTTGACCGGGTGGAACAGGTAGTGGAAGCCCTCCATGAACACCACGCCCGCCCGCGCCGCGGCGTCGCGCACCTCGGCGGCCTCCTCCCGGTTGGCCGCGGACGGCTTCTCGGTGAGCACGTGCTTGCCCGCGGCGATCGCGGCGAGGTTCCACGGCCCGTGCAGGCCGTTGACCAGCGGGTTGTAGACGACGTCGACCTCGGGGTCGGCCACCACCTCGGCGTACGAGGCGGCGACCCGCTCCACGCCGTGGCGCTCGGCGAACTCCTTGGCCCGCTCCCGGTCGCGCGCCGCGACCACGACGATCCGGTGCCCGCCGGCCCGCGCGGGCTTGACGATCGCCTCCGGCGCGATCCGCGCCGCGCCGAGCAGCCCGATCCGCAGCGGCGCGGCCGCGTCGCCCTCCGGCCTCGGCCCGCCGCCACCCGGGACGTCCGCCATGCCGTACCCACCTCCGAGCTTCACCGAGGGACACCTGTACGGCCGGCGGGATCGGCGGCTGTGCCGGGGCCGAGCCACTCAGGCCGCAAACCCGGATTATCGCATTTTGACGGTGGATCGACCGGTGGGCGAGGCGATCCGGCGGCCCAAGCCGGCGCTCCCGCCCGGGGCGGCGCGGCCGCGGCGACCGCGCCCCGGCCGCGGTCAGGCGGCCCCGGCCGCGGCGAGGGCGCGCTCGAAGTCGGCGACGAGGTCGTCGGTGTTCTCCAGCCCGACCGCGACGCGGATCAGGGCGGGCGGCACCCCGGCCTCCTCGAGCTGCTCGTCGGTGAGCTCGATGGCCCACATGGCGGCGGGCCGTACCGCGAGCGTGCGGTAGCCGCCGAGGCTGGGGGCGCGGCGCACGAGCCGGAGCGCGGACAGCAGGCGCTCGGCCGTCTCCCGGCCGCCGTGCGGCCGGAAGCTGAGCAGCCCGCCGTACCCGGTCATCTGGCGCTTGGCGAGGTCGTGCTGCGGGTGCTCGGGCAGCCCCGGGTGGTTGACCGCGGCCACGCCGGGGTGGTCCTGCAGGAAGCGGGCGAGGGCGAGGGCGTTCTCGTTCTGCCGCCGCACCCGCATGACGAGGGTGCGCAGGCCGCGCAGCGCGAGCCAGGCGTCGTGCGGGGACAGGACCGCGCCGGTGAGGATGTGGGTGTGCCAGATCCGGTCGATCAGCTCGCCGGAGCCCGCGACGACCCCGGCGAGCACGTCGGAGTGGCCGGACAGCGACTTGGTGACGCTGTGCACGACCAGGTCCACGCCGCACTCGAGGGGGCGCTGGTTGACCGGGGTGGCGACGGTGTTGTCGGCGAGGGTGCGGATGCCGCGCTCGCGGGCGAGGCCGGCGACCGCCCGCAGGTCGGTGAGCTGCAGCAGCGGGTTACTCGGGGTCTCGAGCATCACCAGGCGGGTGTTCGGCCGCAGCGCGGCGGCGAAGGCGGAGGTGTCGGTCTGGTCGACGAAGGTGACCTCGATCCCGAGGCGGGGGGCGACGTCCTTGAGGAGGTTGAGCGTCCCGCCGTACATGCTGTGCTGGGCCACCACGTGGTCCCCGGTGGAGAGCAGCGCGAGCAGCGTGGTGGAGATCGCGCCCATGCCGGAGGCGGTGGCGAGCGCGGCCTCGGCGCCCTCCGCCGCGGCGAGGACCTTCTCCAGCCGCGTCTGGGTCGGGCTGCCGTAGCGGCGGTAGAAGCGGTCGTGCCGGGGCGTGGCGCTCAGCTCCGCGAACGCCTCCGCGCTCGGCGCCGAGAACGGCACGGCGGCGTGGATCGGGGGCGCGACGCCCGGCTCGGCGTCGTCGTCGGCGTCGGCGTACAGCAGCAGGGTCTCCAGGCTGGAAAAGTCGTCCATGCAGAGAGCCTTCCACGGCCGCCCACGCCCATGCGACATAATTGTTGACAACACCAAAATTGTTGACAATTTCGGCGACAGACAGCAAGGTGGGACCGGGCGCGATCGGGACACCCCGACCCGCGTCCGCCCCTCCCGCAGGCCGTATGAGAGATTCAGGCGTCAGTCGTTCCGCTGGTGACGGAGGTGGTGGCATGAGAGGCGTCGTGGTGACCAACCCCGAGCGGGCCCCGCTCGACCAGGTCGACGCCCTGGCGAAGTACGGCGTGGCGACCGTGCACGAGGCGCTGGGCCGCGAGGGCTACCTCGGCCCGCACCTGCGCCCGGTGAACCGTGGCCACCGGGTCGCGGGGACCGCGGTGACCGTGCTGTGCTGGCCGGGCGACAACCTGATGATCCACGTCGCCGTGGAGCAGTGCCGGCCCGGCGACATCCTGGTGGTGACCACCACCTCCCCGTGCACCGACGGCATGTTCGGGGAGCTGTTCGCCACCGCGCTGCAGCACCGCGGCGTGCGCGGCGCGGTGATCAACGCCGGGTCGCGGGACTCGGCCGAGCTCGGCGAGATGGGCTTCCCGGTGTGGTCGGCCGCGATCAGCGCCCAGGGCACGGTGAAGGCCACCGCCGGGTCGGTGAACGTGCCGATCGTGATCGGCGGCCAGGTGATCCGGCCGGGCGACGTGATCC
>QGUZ01000313.1 GCA_003242605.1 Actinomycetota bacterium | reverse complement strand
CCCCCCCCCCGCGACGGCACCCGGGGGGGGGTGCAGGTGGTGCGCCGCCGTCCCGACGGGGCCTGGGAGCGCATCATCGACTGCCCGGAGCCGCCCGTCGGCTGATCCGCCGCGGCCCGGCGAAGGCCCCGCGCACCTCTGCGCGGGGCCTTTTCGCGCCGCTCGCGCGGTGGCGCATCGTGCCTGGTGAGGCCGCTGGATCAGGGGTTCGCACGCGGCTGGTGGCGCAGTCCACCCGTCATCCCTTTCCCTGCCTGGTGGATAGGGCTTATGTCCGCCGAGAACAGGGGCGGACTTGCCGCGGCTCGTCGAGGTGCTGCCCGCCCACCCCGCCCTGGCGGAGCGGATCGCCGAGCGGGCGGCGAGCCCGGACGCGGTGGTGCGGGCCACCGCCCTGCAGGTGCTGCGGGCCCGCGGGCTCGGCCGGAGTGAGGTGTTCGCCGCGCGGCTGCGCGACGACGACCACCGGGTGCGCATCGAGGCGATCCGCGGCCTGGTCGCGCGCGACGAGGCCGACCTGGTCGCCTCGGCCGCGGGGACGGCTCCCGCGAGGTGCGGGTGCAGGTGGCGCGGGGCCTCGGCCTGATCGGCAAGCCCGCCCCGGTGCGGCGCACGCTCGCCGCCGACCCCCGACCCGCTGGTGCGGGCCGCCGCGCTCGAGGCGGCCGGGGCGATCGGGCAGCCGCTGGTGGCGGAGGCGCCGGCGGCGCTACACGACGCGGCCTGGCAGGTGCGGGTCGGCGCGGTGCGCTGCCTCGGCGCGGCCGACCCGGAGACCGCGGTGGGGCCGCTGCTCGGCGCGCTCGCCGACGTCAACCTCGACGTGCGCAAGGCGGCCGTGCTTGCGCTCACCCCGTGGGCGGCGCGGCCCGAGGTGGCCGATGCGCTGCGCGGCGCGACCGCCGACTCCGACGCCGACGTGCGCGCCTACGCCCGCCGCGCCCTCGCCGGCTGAGCCGGCACCGGCGCGGCGGGCGGGGTCCGCCTACGGGGAGCCGGTCACTTGGTCTCGGAGCGGGCGGCGTCCTGCGCCGCGCCGTCCCGCTCCTGGACGAGGTCGAGGGTGTCGCGGAGCCGCACCCGGGGGAGGAAGAGGGCGGCGACCAGGCCGACCAGGGCGATGCCCATCGAGACGAGGAAGATGTGGCCGGTCGCGTCGCCGTACGCGGTGCGGATGATGACCCGGATGGGCTCGGGCATGGCGTCCAGGTTGAGGGTGCCGCCGGTGTTCGCGGAGCCGGTGGCCCGGATGCCGAGCTTGGCGAGCCCGGCGGCGATGTCGTCGGCGACCTGGTGGGCGAGGATCGAGCCGAGCACCGAGACGCCGACCGTGCCGCCGAGCGAGCGGAAGAACGTCAGCGCGCCGCTCGCCGCGCCCAGCTCGTGCAGCGGCACGGTGTTCTGCAGCACGAGCATGAGGTTCTGCATCGACAGGCCGACACCGACGCCGACGAGCGCCATCGCCGCCATGACCTGCCACATCGGGGTCTCGTGGTCGATCGTGGACAGCCCGGCGAAGCCGAGGCAGAGCGTGACCAGGCCGGTGATGATGTACGACTTCACCGCGCCGCTCCGGGAGATCATCCGGCCGGAGATCGTCG
Organism: Actinomycetota bacterium; assembly: GCA_003242605.1. Lineage (GTDB taxonomy): Bacteria > Actinomycetota > Actinomycetes > Streptosporangiales > Streptosporangiaceae > Thermopolyspora. The sequence goes on along the minus strand of QGUZ01000313.1, from coordinate 4,340 downwards.
CGGAGAACAGGGTGCCCGCCATCATCGGGATGGTGAGCAGGCCCGCCTCGGTGGGGGAGTAGCCGCGGCCGATCTGGAAGTACTGGCCGAGGAAGACCGCGCCGCCGAACATCGCCATGCCGACCGAGAGGCTGGCGAGGATGGACAGCGCGGGCACGCGGCGGCGGACGATGTGCAGCGGCACCACCGGCTCCGGCGCCCGCGACTCCACGAAGAGGGCGAGCGCGAGCAGCAGCACGCTGCCGCCGACCATCGCCCCGGTCTGCCAGGAGATCCAGGCGAACTTGTCGTCGACGAAGGTGACCCAGATCAGCAGCAGGCTCACACCGGCCGCGATCAGGGTGGCGCCGAGGTAGTCGATGTGCACGTCGGGCCGCCGCCGCTCGGCGAGGTGCAGCGTCTTGCTGAGCAGCAGGAAGGCGATGACGCAGAACGGCACCGAGACGAAGAAGCACCAGCGCCAGCCCATGGAGGAGTCGGCGATCACGCCCCCGAGCAGCGGACCCCCGACCGTCGCGACGGCCATGATCGCCCCGAGGTAGCCGTTGTACCGGCCGCGCTCCTTGGGGCTGATCATCGCGCCGATCACCACCTGGACCAGCACCTGCAGGGCGCCCATGCCGAGCCCCTGGATCACGCGGAAGCCGATGAGCTGCCCGGTGTTCTGGGCGAGCCCACAGGCCAGCGTGCCGATCGTGAACAGCGCGATCGCGATCTGGATCAGCAGCTTCTTGCTGAACAGGTCGGCCAGCTTGCCCCAGATCGGCGTGGTGGCCGTGCCGGCGAGCAGCGCGGCGGTGACCACCCAGGTGTACTGCGCCTGCGTCCCGTTGAGCGATCCGACGATCTGCGGCAGCGCGACCGACACGATCGTCACGCTGAGCATCGAGACGAACAGGACGAGCAACAGGCCGCTGAGTGCTTCGAGCGTCTCCCGGCGCGACATCGGCTCCGGAGGCGCTGACGTGGCCGTGGGTTCGCTCACGTGGTGACCTCTCCTTGATCCTTTTGTGGTACGCATTCCAGGATATATGCTCATTGGGAAAACTTGCGCACTGGGCAACTTTTACTCAGATACGCTGGGTCGACCATGAACCGACCGCTGGGTCTGCGGGAACGCAAGAAGGCCGAGACGCGGCGGGCCGTGCACGAGGCCGCGCTGCGGCTCATCGCCGAGCTCGGCTTCGACGCGGTCACCGTGGAGGCGATCGCCGACGCGGCGAACATCTCCCGCCGGACCTTCTCCAACTACTTCGCCGGCAAGGAGGACGCCGTCCTCTACGGCGACGAGCAGCGCTTCCGCGACCTGGTCGAACGCGTCCGCGCCCAGCCGCCGGAGCTGCCGCCGTGGGAGTGCCTGCGGGCGGCGGTCGACGAGATGTGGGCGGAGGTGGGCGAGCCGGACCGGGACTCGACGCTGCGCATGCGGCTCGCCAAGCGCCACCCGGCGCTGCTCGCCCGGCAGCTCGCCATGCTGTCGAACCTGGAGCGGGACCTCGCCGACGCGATCGCCGGCCGGCCCGGCCGTGGCCCGGCCGCCCGCGTGCAGCCCCGGGTGATGGCGGCGGCGTTCATCAGCGCGCTGCGCCTCGCCGGCCACCTGTGGATCGACGACCCGGAGGGCCGCACCCTGCGCGAGGTGCTCGACGACCTGCTCGACCAGATGGCCCTGCCGTTCACCGGCTGAGCCGCGCGCTTCGCGCCCCGCCCGCGATCGGGCGGCGCCGTACGATCAGCGGCCGCGGCGGCGGTCCTTGCGGCTCCCGCGGCGGCCGCCGCCCCCGTTCGGGTGGGCGCCGTTCGCCTTGGCGGCGCCGCCGTCCGCGCCGTTCGACGCGCCATTGGATGCGCCGTTCGGGAGGGACCCGGCCGTGGCCAGCGCGCCGGCGAGCCGCCCGTCCGCGCCCGCGGCGTCCCGCAGCCGGCGCACCTCGGCCCGCAGCTCGGCGAGCTGGGCGAGGATCGCGTCCTCCACCGAGCGCTCCTTCTTGTGCTCCTCCTCCATCGCGCTCACCACGACCGCGATGAACAGGTTGAGCACCACGAAGGTGCAGACGAGCACGAACGCGATGAAGAACATCCAGGCGAGGGGGTGCTCGGCCATGACCTCCCGGGCGATGTCACTCCAGGCGTCGCCGGTCATCATCTGGAACAGCGTGAACAGCGACGTGGGCAGGTCGCCGAAGAAGTCCGGGGCGGTGCGCGAGTACAGCTTGGTCGCCATCACGGCCGCGACGTACAGCACGAGGCCGAGCAGCAGCGCGATCGAGGCCATGCCCGGGATGGCGCCGAGCAGCGCGGCCACCACCCGCCGCAGGCTCGGCACCACCGAGATCAGCCGCAGCGCCCGCAGGATGCGCAGCGCCCGCAGCACGGTCACACCGGTGGCCGGCATGAACGAGATGACCACGATCGCGAGGTCGAACAGGTTCCACGCGTCGGTGAAGAAGCGCAGCCGGTAGGCGAAGATCTTGGCGAGCAGCTCGGCCACGAAGACGTAGAGGGCGGCGTGGTCGACCACGTACAGGACGTCGCCCCACCGGTCGACCATCGCGGGCGAGGTCTCCAGCCCCAGCGTGATCGCGTTGATCACGATCACCGTGATGATCGCCCGCTGGAACCAGCGCGCCTCCACCATCCGGCGGATCCGCTCGCGAAGTGGCACGCATTCCCCCCTTACCCCAACGGATGCGGAAGATCATAACGAACCGTCGTACGCCGTCTTCGCGGTTCGGCGCCACACGTCGAGAGCCGCCCGCGTCACACCGGACGAGCGCCGTGAGGGGAGCGGGTGGGCGGATCGAGGGGCCGGCTCGGTCAGGCGCCGGGGCGGGGCGGGCCGAAGGGTTCGATGCGGGGATCGGCGTGCACGCCCTCGCCCTCCTCCGTGAGGGCCTCGGGGCGCACCCGGCGCGCCGCCTCGTCGCGGATGCGCAGGCCGTACAGCCCGTTCGCGGGGTCGAGCGGCACCAGCCCGTAGCCGACGTCGACGTCGTCCTCGGACAGCCCGAGCTTGCGCGCGGCGGCCGCGAGGGTCGCGCCGCGGGCGAGCCGGACCGTCACGAGGGCCACGCCCTCACGGTACCCCGGCCCGGTCCCGCCGCCCAGCGGATCGGCACGGCTCAGGCCCGCCGTGTCTCCAGGCGGCGCAGCGCGTCCAGCACCGCCGGCGGGTTGATGATCCCGTAGCCGTACTCGTAGTCGAAGCCAACGTCGCTGCGGTCGTCGGCGGTCCGCTGGAGCAGGGTGCGCAGCTCGGCGGGGGAGAGCCGGGAGGGCGGCCAGCGGGTGCGGATCGCGGCGACGACGCCCGCGGCGACCGGGCAGGCCGCCGAGGTGCCGAAGTCGGGGGACTGCTCGCCGTACGCCTGGGAGCCGGCGAAGTGGGTGTAGGCGCACAGGTCGGGCTTGCGGTCGCTGAGCCGGCCGGGCCCCTGGGAGGAGTAGCCGACCCGCTTGCCGTCGACGTCGACGCCGCCGACGCTGATCACCTGGCCGTGCGAGTTCGCGCCGGCGATGGGCCGCTCGGGGAACGCGCACCGGCCGTCCGGGCACTCCCGGCCGCAGTTGCCCGCCGCGAACAGCACGTCGGCGCCGGCCTGCTCGAGGCTGCCCACGATGATGTTGAACGGGTGCGCGGGGTTGTCCGAGTAGTTGCCCGGATGCCCGACCGGGAAATCCCAGCGCGGGGAGAACGAGCCCCAGCTGTTGCTCACCACCAGGGCGCGCGACTCCTCCGGCATCGCCTCGAGCACGGCGCGCAGGTGCGCGAACGCGGCCACCGCGTCCGACAGCAGGCCGTCGATCGCCGACCCGCCCGGCCGCCGCGACAGCAGCACCGGCAGGTCGAGCAGGGTCGCGTTCGGCGCGGCGATCAGCGCGTCGAACGCGCACATCGTGCCGTGGTCCACCGCGGCCTCGCCGGGCCGCTCGTCCACCCCCTCCGGCACCAGGCTCCGCTCGGCGTCGAGGCGCACCTCACGGCCGAGCACCCGGCGCAGGTGGTCCACGTTGACGCCGGTGTCGAGGATCGCCACCGGCACCCCGGACCCGTCGCATCCCTCGGCGAGCAGGCCCGCGGTGCCGAGCAGCTCGGCCACCCGCCGCCAGTCGCCGACCGGCGGGTCCTGGCCGCAGACCAGGCCGGGGGAGATCACCGGGTCGGCGAACACGCCCGCCACCTGCCGGTGGGCCACCGGGAGCAGCGCGGTGCGGGTGGGGACCTCCTCGTCGCCGAGCTCGCCCCCCCCCAGCACCGGGGGGTCCTGCGGGGGCCCCCGGAAACCGACCCCGGGCAGCGACAGCGGGGCGCCCCCCCCGGGGGGGCACCGGCCCGGGCC
>QGUZ01000312.1 GCA_003242605.1 Actinomycetota bacterium | reverse complement strand
TGGAGGATCTGCTCCAGGCGGCCTACGTCGGCCTGATGAAGGCGATCAACGGGTTCGACCCCAGCCTCGGGCACAGCTTCCGCGGCTACGCGATGGTCACCATGACCGGCGAGGTCAAGCGCCACTTCCGGGACCGCACCTGGGCGGTGCGGGTGCCCCGGCTCTACCAGGAGCGGCGCTCCGAGCTCAACCGGCTGGTCGCCGACTTCACCCAGGAGCTGGGCAGGTTCCCCACGATCGCCGAGCTCGCCGAGCGCATGCGCATCTCCGAGGAGGAGATGCTGCTCACCCTCGACGCGTCGGCCGCCTACAGCACGCTGTCGCTCGACGCGCCGCTCGGCGCCGACGACGACGCGGCCGCGCTGGGCGACGTGATCCCGGACGAGGACGACGAGCTCGCCACCCTCGTCGACCGGGAGGCGGTCAAGCCGCTCATCGACGAGCTGCCGCCGCGGGAGAAGAACATCCTGCTGCTGCGGTTCTTCGGCAACATGACCCAGGCCGAGATCGCCGCCGAGTTCGACATCTCGCAGATGCACGTCTCGCGGATCCTGCGCAAGGTGCTCGACCAGCTCCGCACCGAGCTGATGGCCGAGGCGCCCGCCGAGCGGGACCGCTCCTGAGCGGGCCGCGCGGCCCCGGGCGGGTGCGCCCGCGCGGTGACGCCGTGCCCGGGACCCGCCCGCGACCGCCGCCGATCGCCGCCGCGCGCGAGTCGGGGTGCGTTCTGGGGGTAGGGGGCGGCGCATGACCTACCGAAGTTCGGTTCCCCGCATCGTGATCGTCGGCGGCGGATTCGTCGGCACGTACACCGCGCTGCGGCTGCAGCGGCTGCTGCGGCCCGGCGAGGCGAGGGTGACCCTCGTCGACGTCGACTCCTACATGACCTACCAGCCCTTCCTGCCGGAGGCCGCGGCGGGCAACCTCGAGCCGCGCCACCTCGTCGTCTCGCTGCGTGCCGTGCTGCCGCGCTGCGAGATCGTCAGCGGCCGCGCCACCCGGGTGTGCCTCGGCGACCGCCGGGTGCACGTCGAGCTCCACGAGGGGCCGCCGCGCGAGATCCCGTACGACTACCTCGTCTTCGCCCCCGGATCGATCTCCCGCACGCTCCCGATCCCCGGCCTCGCCGAGTGCGGCATCGGGTTCAAGACCGTCGAGGAGGCGATCCACCTGCGCAACCACGTGCTCGGCTGCCTCGACCTCGCCGCCTCCACCATCGACGAGACGGTACGGCGGCGCGCCCTCACCTTCGTGTTCGTCGGCGCCGGGTACGCCGGCGTGGAGGCGCTCGCCGAGCTGGAGGACATGGCCCGCGACGCCTGCCGGTACTTCGACGGCGTGCGCACCTGCGACATGCGCTGGTACCTGGTGGAGGCCACCGGCCGGATCATGCCCGAGGTGGGCGAGGACATGGCCGAGTGGACGCTGCACCAGCTGCGGCGGCGCGGCATCGACGTCCGGCTCAACACCCGGCTGGAGTCCGCGGTCGATCACCACATCGTGCTCAGCGACGGCGCGGAGTTCGACGCCGACACCCTGGTGTGGACGGCGGGGGTGAAGCCGAACCCGCTCACCGCCTCCTGCGACCTGCCCCTCGACGCCAAGGGCCGGGTGCGGGTGACCCCGCTGCTCACCGTCGAGGGCACCGACTACGCGTTCAGCGCCGGCGACTGCGCCGCCGTGCCCGACCTCACCAACCCCGGCGCGACCACCGCGCCCAGCGCCCAGCACGCGGTACGGCAGGCCCGGCGGCTCGCCGAGAACCTCGTGGCCACGCTGCGGGGCGAGCGGCTGCGGCCGTACCGGCACTCCTACGCCGGCTCGGTGGCGAGCCTCGGCCGGTACAAGGGCGTGGCCCAGGTGTACGGCATGAAGCTGCGCGGCTTTCCCGCCTGGTTCATGCACCGCACCTACCACCTGTCGCGCATGCCCACCCTCAACCGCAAGGCCCGCATCCTCATGGACTGGACGCTCGCGATGTTCTTCCGCCGCGAGATCGTCTCGATGGGCGCCCTCGCCGAGCCGCGGCGCGAGTTCGAGTACGCCGCCGGCGCGGGCGCGCGGCAGGCCGCCCCGGCGGCCGGGGCCGTACGGGACGAGCGGGAGCCGGAACGGGCGGAGCGGGTGCGCGCCGGCCGCCCGTGAACCCCGCCCGGTTCAGCGGGTCCGGGTGAGCTCGTCGGTGATCGCGCCGGCGTCGCGGGAGGGGTCCGGCGGCTCGGCCGGCTCCGGCGGCGCCTCGCCGGGCGGCGGTACGGCGGCGCGCTCGCGCGGGCGGGCCGTGCGGCGGTGGCGTCCCGGGGCGGGGCGGCCGGTGGCCCGGCGCAGCCGGGCGCGGGCCGCGACGAGCACGGTGACCGCGACGGCGATCAGCAGCGCCACCACCGACAGCGTCTCGATCGGCGCGCCGAACAGCGGGACGCCGGGCTCGCCCTTGCGGACGGAGTCGACCACGCGCTCCGGCCAGGAGATCCGGGTCTGGTCCAGGTACTCCTTCACCTTGCGCGGCAGGCCGTACCCGACCACCTTGCTCTCGTCGCGGACCTTGCGCTTGAGCCAGACCTTGTCGACGTTGCCCTCGATCGTGTGGATGCGGTCGCCCTCGACCCGCTCGACGATGCCCACGTGGTCGATCTTCGAGATCTTCTTCGACCCGCCCCAGTCGAAGAACACCAGGGCCCCCGGCTCCGGCCGGTCCGACCAGGCCTGGTGGCGTTGAAACCAGCGGGCGTGCGAGGGCGTCCACGCGAACGTGCCGACGTACTCGCTCACGCCCGCCTTGTCGGCGGCCCAGGCGATGAACATGTCGCACCAGGCGCCGGTCTCGAACTGCGGGTCCCCTCCGGCGACGTGCTCGGCGTACCACTCGCCGTACTTGGTGCGCTGCCCGGCCTTCTCCCGGTAGCCGAGCTCGGAGCGGGCGACCTTGAGGAGCTCGCTGGCGATCGGATCCATCCGGCTGACAGGCCTCCCCACTACGCCGGGCCCGCGGGGGCGGGGCCCGCTCACCGGCGGCCGCGGTGCGCCGGCCGGTCACGGTCACGGCAAAGGGAGGGTAACAAGCCGGTCATAAAAAACCCGCGAGTCAGGCAAAACCGGAATCACGTCGGGGAAATTTGCGGTCTTTGTGGTGAGTCGGCGGTGGGGCGGAGACCGGGGCCGCCGCGCCGCTGCTAACCTCCGTGCACGGAAGGCCCGCTCCGCCGGGGCGGGCGGCAGGTGCGCGGGCGGCGACCCGCCCGCGGCGGACGCGTGGGCGGTGAGATGGCGGGGCGCAGGCCCAAGATCGATCGGGCGGAGCTGGCGCGGCTCGTGGCCGAGGGCCGCACGGTCGCGGAGCTCGCCGCGCACTTCGGGGTGAGCGAGTCCGGCATCCTGCAGGCCAAGCGCGCCGCCGGGCTCGCCAAGCCGCAGCTCGACCACCGGCGGGCGATCCCGTGGAAGCTCAACCGGGCCCACGTGCAGAGCGGCCCCGCCACCAACCTGCGCAACCTCTCCGCGGTCGCGCAGGGCGCCGCCATCCCCCAGGTGAAGATCAACACGGCGGTGCGGTGGGCGCGGCGGCTCGTCGACGGCGGGCTCGACATCGACTACGACCCGGAGCACGGCTTCCGCGAGGTCCCGGCGCCGGAGGGCGGCGGGCACATCGCGGCCGTGCTCGCCGAGGCCCTCGCCGCGCTGGAGCGGCGCGCCGGCACGGCCGGGCCGTCCGGACGGCCGCCGCGGGACGGCTGACGCGCCCGGCCGCTAGTCGTCCCCGGGCGGGAGGAAGAGGAGGGCGTCGCCCACGGCGCGCTCGCCCTGGGCGTCGGACGGACGGTTGACGAGCCTGCCGTGCACCGCGAGCGTCACCGAGCCGCCCCCGTCGAGGTTGATCGCATCCACCGCGCCGAGCCGGCGCAGGAACCTCGCGCCCTCCAGCAGGGAGAGGCCGTCGCTGTAGCCGGGGCGGCGGCCGTCGGCGACGAGCAGGATCAGCCGGCCGTGGCGGTCGACGCCGAACATGACCCGCGGGTTGCGCCGGATGCCCCACCGGTAGAGGAAGCCGGGGTCCTCCGGCCGGTAGACGCCGTCGGCGGCGACGTCGATCCGGATCCGGCCGCCGCGGATGAGCTCGGGGCCGCCGTTCACCACGTCGCCGCCGCCGAGCGTGACGGACCGGCCGTCCTCGTCGATCACCCGCTGCCGGATCGTCAGCCGCCTGCCCGGCTTGGCGTGGGCGGCGAGCCAGTCCGCGCCCTCGCCGATGCCCGCGAGCACCCGCCGGCCCGCGGGGATCGGGCCGCCGCGCGCGCGGTGCCGGATCACCCGGCCGTCGCCGTCGAGCACGACCTCGACGCCGTCCCCGGCCGGGGTCTTCCGGCCGAGCGCGGGGGTGAACAGCACGACCTCGGAGGGGTCGGTGCAGGTGACGTCGTGGCGGGGCTCCTCGGTGGGGAGGTCGCCGCCCACGCCGCCGCAGTTGCGGATGAGGCCGGGCGTCCGGTTCACGCCGTCGATCTCGCGGCGCCGCCCGCCCGCGGCGACGGTCAGCTCGGTGGTCAGCCGGGCCACCCGCGGGCGGTCGCCGAGCAGCAGCAGCGCGGCCCGGCCGTTGGTGGCGAGGCTCTCCAGGCGGCCGTCGTACACGCCGATCCCGGCCGGCACGCCGGGCAGGCCGTCCCGGGCGTGCATGACGAAGTAGCCCGCGTTCACCGCGAGGACCGCCCCGGCGTCCCGGGCCATCGACGTCGTGGTCTCCCGGCGGGCGAGGGCCCGGCCGTACGTGGCGGTGATCTCGCCCCGGAACCGGCGCGGGTCGATCACGGCGACGTGCACCACGGCGCTGAGCCCGCCGTCCGGGTCGAGCTCCTCCGGGTCCTGCCGCGCCGACTCGGCCGTGGCCGCAAAACCGGCCTCGGTGAGGTGGGCGGCGAGCTGTTTCGCGTCGGCCCGCCGCCGGAACTCCCCGGCGCGCACCCGCCAGCCGAGCGGCCCGCGCGGCACGCCCGCGTACCCCGCCGCGGTGATCGCCTCCGCCGTGGCCGGGACGCCCTCCTGCCGCAGCCGCCGGGCGAGCGCGGCGGCGGCGTCGCGATCGAGCAGGTCGCCGGGGCCGCCGCCGGGCTCGGTCACGGTCACCGCCCACCGGCCCGGGCCGGACGGATCCCCGAGCATGCCCCGGTACAGGGTGATCCCCTCGGCCACCTCCTCGGCGGGCCACCCCTGCAGCGGGGCGGGCATGTCGGCCACGGGGGCGCTCGCCGCCCTCGGCCGCGCGGCGGCCTGCGGGGAAACCCCGGCCCAGCACGCCGCCACCGCCACCGCCGTCGCGATCACGCCCGCGACCCGCATGACCACCCCCCGGTGCCCGGCGCGGCGAGCACGATGCGGCCCCGGGCGGATACTCCTCTCCGTCAACCTTCGTTACCCTACGTAACTGCACGTGCTTTCCGTGCATCCCACCGACACGGCGACCCGAAAGCCCCGCACGCGGTGCCTTGGCCGAGTTTTGGCGTTGCCCGGGCGCATGCCCGCGACGCCCGAGGGATACACAACACGGGGTGGTCATGGGACTGGGGGGAACGGCGCGGCTGCCGGTGCCGTCGGTGGGGGATGTGCTCGCGGGGGCGATCCGGCTCACCGTGGCGGGCACGGCCGCGCTGGTGAACGCACCCGTCGGCGCGGTCCGGGCGGCCCGGCGCGTGCCCGCCGCCGTCGAGGAGGGCCTCGGCCTCGCGCGCCGCGTCCGCCGGTACGGCGAGCGCGTGCACATCGGCCTGCTCCCGGGCGAGGCGATGACCCCCGAGCGGGCCAAGGCGATCGAGTCCGCGCTGACCGCCCACCCCGGCGTCGCGTGGGCGAGCGTCAACGCGCCCCTCGGCCCGGGAATCGCCGGCCGGCGGACCCCGGGGGGCACCCCCGCCGAGGGGGGGGCGAGTCGCGGGAGCCCCGGGCGCGCGGCGGG
>QGUZ01000311.1 GCA_003242605.1 Actinomycetota bacterium | reverse complement strand
GGGCCGGTGGCGGCGTCGTAGGCGGCCTGGGCGTACTCGGGCAGCAGCGCGGTGTCGGTCGTGCCGTGCACGATCAGCAGCGGGGTCGGCGCGAGCAGCCGCGCGTCGCCGAGCGCGTTGTACACCAGGTACGGGATGAACGAGGCGACCGTCATCTCCCGCGACCAGGTGGGCGCGTCGGTCTTGGAGGTGCGGTCGTAGTAGCTGTACGCCTCCGGGTTCGGCATCGCGGCGAGCGGCACCTCGGGGGTGAGCTCCTTGGCGATCGTCGGCATGTACGCGACCTCGCCCGCGCGCTCCGCCCGCTCGACGGTCTCGATCACGGTGCGCTGGAAGGCGGCGAACCCCTCCTCGCCCATGATCTTCGTGAACGTGCCGCCGACGTTGTACCCGCCCGCGACGCTCACCACGGCCGCGATCCGGCGGTCGCGCGCCGCGGCGGAGACCATGTAGCCGCCGCCCATGCACACGCCCACGCCGCCGATGCGCTCGGGGTCGATGTCGTCGCGGGTGCGCAGGTAGCCGACCGCGGCGCTGATGTCCTCGATGATCCAGTTCGGGTCGTGGTGGGCCCGCGGGGTGCCCTCGCTCTCGCCGAAGGTGCGCGGGTCGAAGGTGAGCACGGTGTAGCCCGCGTCCGCGAGCCGCTCGGCGTAGTGCGGGACGGTCTGCTCCTTCACGCTGCTGATCGGGCCGGTCATCACGATGCCCGGGGTGACCCCGCCGGACCGCGGGCGGTAGAGGTGCCCGGCGAGCCGTACGCCCTGGGAGGTGAAGGAGACCGGCTCGCGGCGGGCGGGGTCGGCGTGCAGCAGCAGGGCCGGGTCCTCCGGCTCGAAGTACCGCGGGTCGGATCCGGCGGCGAGGATGTCCGCGGTGGGGCGGATGGTGACGGTGCCGGTCATTCGCTCGCCTCCGCTTCCGAGTCGGTCATGATCGCGATGTTGCCGTCGGTCCAGGCGGCCTTGAGCGTGATCGACTCGATCCGCCAGGCGCCGCCGGAGCGGGCGAGCCGGATGTGGTAGCTGCCGCCGACCGTCCACAGGTGACCGCCCGTGGGGACGGCGCGGCGGTGCACGGCGACCACGTTCGCGGTGGCCGTGGCGGTGTCGCCGGAGATCTCCGGCAGGATGTTGGTGATGACGTGCTGGGTGGCGTCGAGCTTGCCGAGCAGGTTCCGCCAGCGTCCGATGAGGACGTCGCGGGCGACCTTCTCCGGCTCGCCGCCCCACAGGGACGTGTAGTCGACCTCGACGACGTCGCCGAGCAGGCCGTCGAGCCCGTCCCAGTCCCGGTCGTCGACGAGACGGCCCAGGCGGCTGATCGCCGTCTCCACCTGGTAGCGGTCCTCGCTGGTCATGATCCTCCTTGTCGCTCGATCCAGGAGGCTAGGTCGGCGACCGGCCCGCGTAATGTACGTTCTTGCGCACCTGCGGACGGCGGTCAGCGCTGGGCGTAGCGCCCCGGCGCGACGCCCACGTGCCGCTTGAAGTGCCGGGTGAGGTGGCTGAGGTCGAAGAAGCCGGTCTCCTGCGCCACCCGGCTCACCGGCAGGCCGCGCAGCAGCAGCCGCTTGGCGTGCGAGATCCGCAGCTGGAGCTGGTAGGCGTGCGGCGGCACCCCGACGTGCCGCCGGAACTGCCGGGCGAAGTGGAACGGGCTCAGTCCGGCGATCTTCGCCAGCTCGTCGAGCGTGACGTCGGCGGCGTAGTTGTCGTGCAGGTAGGACCGGGCCGCCTCCACCGCCGCCGCCGGGCCGCGGCCGTCGCGCGGCGTCGCCGTGCGGACCCGGCCGTGCCGTTGCAGCAGCAGGGCGAGGAACGACGCGAGGCGCACGTCGCGGGCGAGCGCGGTGTCCTCGTGGAGCAGCCGGTGCACCCGGGCGAACCGGGCCGTGAGGTCGGCGTCGGCGATGACGGGATCGGCGAAGAACGGCAGGCCTGCGTGCCGGCCACCCAGATCCGTCGCGACCTGGCGCATGCGCGCGGAGCTCGCGTACAGCACCGAGTACGACGAATCGGTCTCCCGGTCGGTCGGGTCCCTGGCCAGATGCACCTCGTCCGGCATGATCACCGTCAGGCTGCCGGGCGGGACCAGGTGCCAGGACCCCCGGTAGTGGTACTGGCCCGGGGTGCCGACGTTGAGGCAGAGGTGGTACTCGTCGTGCGCGTGCCGCGGAAGGGTGACGCCGGGACCCGGTGGATAGCTGTACTGCTCCAGCAGGACGTCGTGGAAAAGCCGCGCCCTCACCCGGGCACGGCCCGGCGAATCGGAAGATGCCCCCATACCGGTTCAAGCCCCCATACCGGTAGATGCCCCCAGTGTTCCGGCATTTTTCCCATGGAATGGGCGTGGCCATGCGGTGACCCGGGATAATCGGGGCCGAAACAGCGGGTTATCACCGCGCCGAATTCCGGCGCACCGGTTTGCGGGTACGGCGGCGCGGCGCGGGCGGCCGAGGCGGCTCGGCGTGGGGCTCCGGGCGCATTGTTCGCCGAGCGCCGCGTGCGCGGCTCGGATCGCGGACCCCTCCGGTGCCGCGGACACGGAGATCGCCCGGTCGGCGAGGCCAGGACGCCCGAGGCCGCCCGGCGGGGCGGGCGCTTCGCGGACGGCGGTGACGGCGCGCCGGCGCGGCCGGCGGACCGCCCCGCCAGGCGGATCCGGTGCGCATGGGCGGGACCGGTGGGAACGATGCGCACCCGGTTTTGTGAGTGGCCTTTGCTACTGTGCCGCGCGTGACACGCGACCTGCTGGAAGAGCGCCTCGTTCACCTGCGGCGACGGGTATGGCCGGCCGCCGGGGAGCGCGCCCGGACGCGCCGGATGCCCGCCGGGCCGCCCGGTGCCGGGCCCGCCCGTGACGACGCGCTCGATCCGGGCCGCGGGCCGGGCGGGCCGCCCGCTCCATCGGCGGGCACGCGACCGGGCCGGCGGGACCCGGAGGTTCCCGGCGCCTGCCCGCCCCCCGGCGGGACGGTGCCCCCCGTCGCCGGCGGGTACGGCCGCGCCGCCACGGCCGCCGGGCCGGCCGTACCCGGACCCGCCCGCCGCGTCGTACGGGTCGCATGGCCCGCCGCGCGGCCGCCCCGCGTCGCGGCCCGCCGCAGAAGGAGGGCCGCGTGAACCGGCTCGACGTGCTGCGCGGCCCGCACCCGGCCGTCGACCACACCGCGCGCACGATCGCCGCGCTCGCCGCCAACCCCGGCTGCGACCGCCGCGCGGTGTTCGACGCCGCCGGGGTGGACAAGCGCGCGATCGCCCGGCACCTCGGCCACCCGGCGCCGTTCGGCCAGTCGGTGTTCGCCATCACCCGGGCGCGGGCGTTCGAGCGGCTGGTGAAGGCCGACGGGTGCGCCGAGCTGCTGCGGCTGCTCCGCGAGCTGTTCGGCCGCGACGTCGGCGAGGTCGGCTACGTCGACGTCGCCGAGACCGAAGGGTCCGGCCGGGAGGCACGGCACGCCCGGACCCGGGAACTGCTGCGGGACGCCGCCCGCGCCGCCGCCGACGGCAGGCCCGCGGGCGTGCTCGTCGACCATCCGCTGCTCCGGCTCGACGCCGGCGGCACCGAGGTCTACCTGGAACCGGACGTGATCGCGCTGCAGGCGGGCGGCCGGTTCCACGTGATCGCGATCAAGTCGTTCGCGATCATCGACGGCCAGGCCGAGCCCGCGCAGGTCGCCGCGGCCGCCCGGCAGGCCGCGGTGTACGTGCACGCGCTGCGCGCCCTGCTCGCCGCCGAGGGCGCCGACCCCGCCCTCGTCGCGCACGACGTCGTGCTGGTCTGCCCGAAGGACTTCGCCAACACCCCGACCGCAACGTTCGTCGACGTCCGGCAGCAGCTCGCCGTGCTCGCCCGCCAGCTCGCCCGGCTCACCCGCATCGACCGCATCCTCGACCGGCTGCCCCCGGACCTCACCTTCGACCTGCGGCCCGGCCCCGACGGCGCCCCGACCCGCCCCGCCGCCGACCTCGCCCGCGCGGTACGGCAGGTGCCCGCCCGGTTCGCCCCCGAATGCCTCTCCACCTGCGACATGGCGTACTTCTGCCGGGCCGAGGCCAGGGAACGGGAGGCCACCGACATGCTCGGCCGCGCGGTGCGCGACGCGCTCGGCGGGCTCGCCACGATCCCCGAGGTGCTCGGCCTCGCCGAGGGCGCCCGCGAGCCCGCCGAGGACGAGGCGGAGATCGCCGACCGGCTCCGGCTCGTGCACCGGTTCTACGCCGAGGCGCTCGGCGCCGCGGCCCGGGAGGTGGCGGTGGCATGAGCGTGCTCGCCGCCTACGCCCGGGCGCGCGCGGTACGCGAGGGCCGGGCGCAGCCGATCGCCACCGTGCGGCACCTGCACCTGTCGCCGCGGCCCATGGTGTTCATCCCGCTGCGCCTCGCCGGCGAGGCCGCGGCCCCGCTCGGCGCGATGCTCGGCACCGACCCGGCCGAGCCACGCCTGCTCGTCGTGCCGCAGCCCCGCGACCGCGACCAGCGGTTTGCGTTCGTCGCCGAGCTCGCCGCGATCATGCTGCCGTACATCGAGGGGTACGCCCGGGACGTCGAGACGGTCGAGGCGAAGACCCCGTACGAGCGCAGCCGCGACGCCCCGCAGCTCCTCGTGCCCAACCCGCGGGGGATCGCGTTCACCCGGCTGCTCGGCCGGTCCTGCCGGTTCCGCCGCGCCGACGGCCCCTACCCGGTGCACCCGTCGGTGCCGGTGCTCGGCCAGTGGCTCACCTTCCTCGCCGACCGCGCCGACTTCCCGGGCTCGTCGCTGCTGGTGGCGATGACCGAGGCGCTCGCCGCGCACTGGGCCACCGGGCAGAGCCGGGTGGAGGACGGCAACCTCGCCGCGCTCGTCGGGTGGATCGCCCCGCCGGACGGCATGACCGGCCCGGAGGCGGCGGCCGCCGCCGAGGACATGGTGTGGTCCCCGCCCGCCGGCCCGGACACCGCGCCCGAGTTCGACGCCGAGGTGCTCGCGCCCGCGATCCGCACCTACGAGGCGACCGGCTCGGCCGCCGCGGTGCGCGACGCCGTGCACTCCCAGCTCGAACCGACCTGGCAGGTGATGTGGCGGGCGGTCGAGCTGCTGCGCGGCCTGCCCGAGGCGCGGAGCGTGCCCGCCCGATGGGAGCGGGACCGCGCCGAGTTCACCCGGGAGGCGATCCGCATCGCCGAGGGCGGCCTGCCGCGGGGGCGGCACGACAGCGCGGTCGGCGCCGCGGTGCGGCTGTCCGCGATGGAGCGGGCCCAGCAGGCGTTCGAGGCGCAGCGGGCCCTCGACGACCCGATGGTGATGGTCGAGCACCGGCTGGAGGGCCGGGCGTTCGCCGGCGAGGTGGTCGCCGTCGAGCTCGACCGCAAAATCGTGCCGCCGGGCCGTACCCGGGCGGTGAACCGGCCGCTGGTCACCGTGGCCACCGCCGACCCGGTCCGGCTCGCCCCCGGCGACGTGCTCGTCTCCCCGGCCCGCCCGCGCCAGCACTGCGAGGTGGTCGAGGTACGGCACGGCGCGGTCGTGCTGCAGGTCAACGACGGCATGGGCCGCGGCGCCCGCCCCGCGCCCGGGAGCGTGCCCGAGGTCGGGGAGGCCGTCTGCTACGCCGACCTCGCCCCCGGCGACGGCCCCGCCTTCCCGTTCCCGAGCCGGGAGGAGACCCCGTGGACGCACGGCGGCCCGCCCGCCGAGTACGTCCCCACCGATGAGGACGCGATGGAGGACTGGTCGTGACGCTCACCGCCGTGCCCGCCGCCGCAGGGCCCTCTGCCGCGGGGCCCGGCCGCGCCGGCCCGGGCCCCGCGCGGGCCGCGGCCGCGGCGACCGCCGCCGCGCTCGCCGACGTCGGCGGCGGGGGGGCCCCCGGGGCGGGACCGGGCACCCCCGCCCCCGCGGGGCAAGTCCCCCCCGGGGGGCACCCCCCCCCCCCCCACACCCCGCCCCGCGCAGCCCGCGGGGGACGG
>QGUZ01000310.1 GCA_003242605.1 Actinomycetota bacterium | reverse complement strand
CGCCTGGAACCGGCCGTAGTAGGCGTTCACCGCCTCCATGCGCAGCAGCGGCGCGGTCATGCCGGGCTCCCCAGGTAGGCGGCGATCACCTCGGGGTCGCGCTGCGCCTCGGCGGGCGGGCCGGCGGCGATGCGCCGCCCCGAGGCGAGCACCACGACCCGGTCGCTGATGCCCATGACGAGCCGCATGTGGTGCTCGACGAGGAGCACGGCGACGCCGAACGTGTCGCGGAGCCGTACGATCAGCTCGCCGAGCTCGGCCACCTCGTCGTGGTTGAGGCCGCCCGCGGGCTCGTCGAGCAGCAGCAGCCGGGGCCGGAGCACGAGCGCCCGGGCGAGCTCGACCCGCTTCATCGTGCCGTACGGCAGGTCGGTGACCCGGTGCAGCGCGACGCCGGCGAGGCCGAGCAGGTCGAGGACGCGGAGCGCCTCGGCGGTGGCCCGTCGCTCCGACCGGGCGGTGTAGCCCGGCAGGAGCGACGTGAGCCAGTTGCCCCGGCAGGCCGGGTGGGCCCCCACCATGACGTTCTCCAGGACCGTCATGGTGGGGAAGAGCGCCAGGTTCTGGAACGTCCGCGCCACGCCCGCCGGGCCGATGCGGTGCGGGGGCAGGCCGAGCAGGTCCCGCCCGGCGAACGTCACCCGGCCCGAGTCGGCCCGGTAGATGCCGCTGAGCACGTTGAGCATGGTGGTCTTGCCCGCGCCGTTCGGGCCGATCAGCCCGCAGATCTCGCCCTCGCCGACGGTGAAGCCGACGCCGGCGAGCGCGGTGATGCCGCCGAACCGCACGTGCACGTCGCGGACGTCCAGCAGCGGCGCCCGGTCAGCCATCCCCGGCCTCCGCCGTGCCCTTCAGGTCGAGCCGGAACACCTCGATCGCGTTGGTCTCGTAGAACCGCCGCAGCTCGGGCAGCGGCAGCGGGAGCGCGTCCTGGGCCCGCACCTCGTCCGGGACGTACTGGTAGGGGTAGTCCATCGCGTACATCACCCGGTCGGGGCCGAGCACCTCGCGGCAGAACATGATCGCCGGGGCCCACGCCATGCCGCTCGTGGTGATCCAGACGTTCCGCCGCAGGTACTCGCTCACCGTGAGCTCGAGCCGCGGGTTGCCCTGGTAGCGGTTGGCCCGCTGCTGCGCGGCGTGCATGTAGTCGAGCCGGTAGAGCCAGAACGGCAGCGCCTCGCCGAGGTGGCCGACGACGACCCGCAGGTTCGGGAACCGGTCGAACACCCCGCGCACGATCATGCGCAGCAGGTGCATGCCGGTCTCCACCCCGAAGCCGAAGATCGCCCCGTCGAGCCCGGCCTCGAGCATCGGCCGGATCATGTCCCGCGGCGGGGTCTGCGGGTGGAGGTAGATCGGCACGTCGAGCGCCTCGGCCGCCTCGAGGATCGGGTGGAAGCGCTCCTCGTCGAGGTAGTGGCCGCGGATGTGCGAGTTGCACACCAGGCCCTTGAGGCCGAGCTCCGTCACGCCGCGCTCCAGCTCGGCGACCGCGGACGGCGCGTCCTCGAAGCCGACCGCGGCGAGCCCGGAGAACCGGTCCGGGTGGGCGCGGCACGCCTCGGCGATGCGCTCGTTGGCGAGCTGCGCGATCTCCCGCGCCCGGGCCGGGTCGAGCACCTGGGTGCCGGGCGCGGTGAGGGAGAGGATCGCGTGGTCGATCCCGGCCGCGTCCATGTCGGCGAGCCGTTCCTCGCCCACGTCGGAGAGCTTGCGCCGGATCGCCGCCGGCCGCTCGGCGTCGCTGCGCAGGTAGAAGCCCATGAGGCTGGCGAAGCCGGGGTCGACGTCCGGCTCGTCGAGCAGCTCGCGGTAGAGGTCGAGCATCTCGGCCGGCGCGTACGCCTCCTCGGTGGCGATGCGCAGGTAGCCGACCTCGCCGCCGGTGGTGAGCGGGGCCGCGGCCATCAGATCGCCTTCCCGGCCGCGGGGTCCCACTCCTGCCCGGTGACCGGGTGCGGGTAGTGGAACGGGATCGTGTCGGTGTTCGGGAACAGGGCGAAGTCCCCGATGATCTCGTCCGGCCCGTACGGGTCGTCCGGGTAGGTCCGGGTCGGGATCACCGCGGTCGCGGGGTCGGTGTTCGCCCAGCCCTTGGCGTACTCGCCGTGCCAGACCGGCCGGTACTCCAGGCGCTGGAACTTCCACACGCCGTTCTCGTTGACGTACCGGTTCTCGTAGACGCCGCCTTCCCACCACTGCTCGTAGCTGACCTTGCCGGGGAAAGTGTCCCGCACGGACTTGTGCAGGCCGGCCTGCATGACGCTGCGGAACCGGCCCCGGGCGGTCTTCAGGTCGGGGGAGACGGTGATCACGTCCTGCAGCTGCGGGTGGTCGAGCAGGAAGCCGACCATGGGCCCGTTGTGCCCGCGCACGAACCGCTGCCCGAACCGGCCGATGTACAGCCGCTCGATGCCGGCCCGGCCCTTGTAGAGGCCGCCGCAGAAATAGACCTCGCCGTCGTCGCTGAACAGCTGGGTCACCTCGCGGTAGTGGCACTTGTCGAGGTAGTAGCCGTAGGCGTGCTGCAGCCGGCGGATCGCCTGCTGGGCCTCGAGCACGGCGACGCGGTGGGCGAGGTCGGCGACGGTGGCCCTGAGGTCGTCCTCGGTCATGAAGCGGTCCTTCCGATAGGGGCGGTGGGGAGTGGAGAGGTGAAGGGGGAAGGGGAGCGGGTACGGCCCGGCTCAGGCGGTGCGGCGGGCGAGCTCCTCGGCCGACACCCAGTTGCCGTGCACGCCCATGCGGATGCGCATGGGGAGGGAGAGCGTGCACACCGGTTCCCCGTCGATGTGCTGGGCGTCGAGGATGACGAGGTCGCTGCGCATCTCGGCGCGGCGGGCCACCACGGTGAACACGTAGCCCACGCCGGGCGGGGCGTCCGGCGCCGCCGGGACGAAGATCGCCTCACCGAGCGTGCAGTTGTCGCCCGGGTAGTAGATCTGCTTGCGCCCGGTCTTCAGGTCGATGCCCATCAGCCAGCGGAAGCCGCCGCCGGGGGCGACGCGGCCGGGCCCGTCGGTGAGGAGCATGATGCCCCAGTGGTACGGCAGCGTCTCCTGCCGGTCGTCCATGCGGGGGAACTCGCCGGGCAGGTCGCACAGCCGGGTCTCGGTGAACCCGTCGGACTCGCCCTGGGTGTCGATCGTCCACCGGGACAGGTAGCCCTTCGACCGCTCCGGGTCGTACGGCGCGCCGGTGATGTCGGGGAACCACGGGAAGTAGTTGGTCTGGCCGACCGGGGTGTCGATGTAGATGTACCGGCCGTCGTCGTAGGCGCCCATGATGTGGCTGGCGAACCGGTTCGAGCCCCGGTACCAGCGCAGGTCCTTGGCGGTGCCCTTGCGCGGCATCACGCCGAGGTAGACGTCCTCGTACGGGTCCCACTGGAAGTACGACCGGCCCTGCTTGATCCACTCGATGTCGCTGCGCAGCGGGATGATCGGGAAGACCACGAAGTTCTGGGTGACGGCCCAGTCGTGCACCATGCTCGTGTACGGCGCCTCGAGCCAGGCCTCGTGGATGATCCGCCCGGACGCGTCGGCCTCGTAGTAGGCGATGTCCGGCGTGCCCGGCCCCTTCGCCTCGTACCCGAAGAACACCATCTCGCCGGTGATCGGGTCGAACTTCGGGTGCGCGGTCGAGGTGCGCGAGGTGAGCGCGCCCTCGAAGTCGTACTCGCCGATCGTCTCCAGCGTGATCGGGTCGAGCAGGATCGGCGGCGAGTCCTCCTTCGACGCGTACAGCTTGCCGCCGTGGTAGAAGACGTTCGTGTTCGCCAGGCCGCGGCTGATGCCGGCCACGGACGGGTCGTCGTCGAACGGGTTGCGGTAGGCGCCGAACAGCGCGCGCCCGGCCTTCTCCTCGGCGACGAATCGCGGGGTGCGCACGTACCGGCTCTTGAAGTCGACCCGGCCCTTGTGGAACCGGAACGAGATGATCATGCCGTCGCTGTTGAACAGCTCCAGGTCGTTCTCCACGTACGACGGCCACTGCCGGTCGGAGACGCACCGGTAGTAGATCCCGTCGAGGTGCTCGGGCACCTCGCCCTGGGTCACCTGAACTCCGCGGATGTCGGCCTCGACCCGCATCGGGGCGTCGAACGGATCCTTCGGCGGCGGGAATCTGACCATGACACCTCCTCGCCACCCGCGCGACAGCGGGTAGTCCCGTGTGTCCGGCAGGTGAATTCGGACACAAAGTCGTGATATACGTCACACTTCCGCCTGACAAGAATGAGCTAGGGCTTTTCGCGTATGTGGAAAAAACTGACGCTATGAACTCGGCGGAGTACGCTCTGCAGGCGGTTCTCCTCGTCGCGCAGCGCGGCTCGATCAGCGTCACCGAGCTCGCCCTCGCCCTCGACGTCGCGCCGTCCACCGCCCACCGCGTGCTGGCGAACTGCCGCAGGTCCGGGTTCGTCCGGCAGGACGTGCGGGGCGGGCCGTACGTCCCCGGGCCGGCACTCCACGAGATCTCCCTGCTCGCCTCCCGCCCGGTGCGGTTGCGCGACGCGGTCGACGAGGTGGTCCACGAGCTGCACGAGGAGACCGGCGAGACGATCGGCGTGATGATCCTGGAGGGCCGCAACGCCCGGACCGTGCAGAGCGTGGCCGGGGTCCCGCCCCGCGCCATCGGTCCCCGCCTCGGCCGGGTCTTCCCCGCCGACCTGGTCGCGGGCGGCAAGGCGATGCTCGCCCTGGAGCGGCCGGACCGGCTGCTGCGCCGCTTCCCGGACCGGAAGCTCAGCGTCGCCGCGGACGGCACCCGCCGTTCCTGGCGGGACTTCGAGCGCGAGCTGCACGTCATCCGGCATCGCGGCTGGGCCTTCGCACTCGGCGAGACCGACCCGCGGATCAGCGCGATCGCGGCGCCGCTGGTGCTGGCGAGCGGCGACCCGGTCGCGGCGATCACGGTGGTGATGCCGCGGGCCCGGCTCAGCACGCGACCCGAGCTCGAGGCGATGGCCGGGCCGCTGCTGCAGGCCGCCGCCCGCGCCCAGTCCCGCCTGCGCGGCGGCGAGTCGCACCGCCTCTCCCCGGGATCCGCCGCGCGGTGACCCGGAAACGCAAACGGTAATAGGAGTTTGAAAGCGGGCGAGTTTTCTGAGGGAGGCGGCCCGCGAGGGTACGCGTCGGGGCCCGCGTCGCGGTCGACGCGCGTGCGGGCATGCCTCCGGCGGGCGCGCGGCCACGCGCCCCGGCCGCGATTCCCCCTGCCCGTTGCCAGCGGACGTCATCGGGACCCGGAGAACGGCCGCCATGCCGACGGCCGCACAACGGGAAACACCGGGAAAATCACCGGCCCCGCCGCCCGCGAGACCGGGTCGGAACGTCCTCGAAACCGAAACCGGAAATACCCCGGAAAACGTCGCCCTGGAGCCGGTCCCTTCATCCGGCGGCGACGATCCGCACCGCGGCACCTCGCCGCGACGAAACCTGGGCGAACCGCGCGGCCTCCGCATTTTCCGTTCCATGCCGACGGAGCGCCGGGAAAACGGATCGGCCCGCCGGCGCGGGGCCGACGGGCCGATCGGTGGTCGTCACGGACCCGGATCAGGGTCAGGAGGACGACGATGACGACGACGAGGACTCGGTCGCACCCTCGTTCGGGCGGCGGGCCAGGTCGATGCCGAGTTCCTCCGCGGCGCGGAACACGTCCTCACCGGACTCGCGCATCTCGATGGACATGCCGTCCTTGGACAGCACCTCCACGTTGAGGCAGAGGGACTGCATCTCCTTCATGAGGACCTTGAAGGACTCGGGGATGCCCGGCTCGGGGATGTTCTCGCCCTTGACGAGCGCCTCGTAGACCTTCACCCGGCCCGGAACGTCGTCGGACTTGATGGTGAGCAGCTCCTGCAGAGCGTAGGCCGCGCCGTACGCCTCCAGGGCCCACACCTCCATCTCACCGAACCGCTGGCCGCCGAACTGGGCCTTACCGCCCAGCGGCTGCTGGG
>QGUZ01000570.1 GCA_003242605.1 Actinomycetota bacterium | reverse complement strand
TTTTGGTGGGCACGTTGGATGTGTAAAAGGAGAAAGTACCGGGGCGGGAGCGGGAAGGCGGGGCACCCGGGAGGCCGACGGGCGCGCGCCCCCGGGGGCGGGCGGCCGCCGCTCGCGGTCGCGCTCGCCGGCCTGCCGGGCGAAGGAGGCGGCGAGGGCGCGGGCCGTCCGGACGGCCTCGCCCGCCGAGCGGATCAGGTGCGCCGTCGCCATCGGTCCGCGGCGGCCCGGCGACGGCGGCCGGTCAGCATGGTCATGGGTCTCCTCAGCGGTCCGGGCCGGCCCCGCGGCGATCTCGGGTTCCGCCGCGGGGACCGGCAATGCGGCTCAGCGGTACAGCGAGAACTGCGGGGCGCGCCGGTTGAGCGTCCAGTCCCCGACCTCGCGGGCCTTGTAGGCGACCGGGTCGTGCAGGGTGTGGGTGCGCAGGTTGCGCCAGTGCCGGTCGAAGCCGTAGGCGGTGGTGGTCGCCCGGGCGCCCTGGATCTCGAACAGCCGGGACGCGGCCGCCAGCGAGACCTTGGTGGTGAGGTACTTGGCCTCGTAGACGGCGATCGCGGCCTCGGCGCGCTGCTCGGCGGTGAGCGACGGGCCGATGTCGAGCGCGGCCTGCAGCGCCTCCCCGGCCCGGTCGGCGAGCAGCGCCGCGGCCCGGATCTCGCTCTGCACCTCGCCGACGGTCTGCAGGATGTAGGGGTCGTCGGTGGCCCGCTCCACGCCCGAGGTCTCCCACGGCGCGGCGTACCGGCGGGTCCAGTCGAGCGCCTCCTCCAGCGCACCCTCGGCGGTGCCGATGTAGAAGTTGACGAAGGCGAGCTGCCAGTGCGGGGTGACGAGGGTCTGGTACGGGGTGAACGTGCGGCCGGTGATCGGGTCGGGGCCGAGGATCTCGGAACGCTCCACCCGGGTGTCGTGGAACTCCACGCCGCCGGAGTCGGTGAGGCGCTGGCCGATGTTGTCCCAGTCGCCCAGTGGCTTGAACCCCTCGCGGCCGCCGGGCAGCGAGATGAACACCAGCTCGCCCTCGTAGGTGGCGGTCACCGACAGGTAGTCGCCGAGGCTCGCCCCGGAGGCGAACGAGCGGCGGCCGTTGAGCCGGAAGGCGTCGCCGTCGCGGGTGAGCACGAGGCTGGAGCCGCCGCGCGGGTTCTGCACCCCGCCCCAGAACAGCTTCTGCTCGGCGTTGCGCCGGGACAGCTCGTCGGCCTGCTCGGGGGTGCCGAACAGGTGGGCGATCCGGGTCTGCGCGTAGTGGTAGCCGAGCAGGTGCGCGATGGAGGTGTCCCCGCGGGCGATCCGGCGGGTGATCTGGGAGGCCTGCGCGTAGTTTAGGCCGTCCCCGCCGTACTCGACGGGCTCCTGCACCTGCAGCAGGTCGTTCTCGCGGAGCAGCTCGATCTCGGCGCGCGGCGGCTTGTTCGCCCGGTCCCGCGCGGCCGCGGTACGGCGCAGCTCGGCGGCGACCCGGTCGGCGCGTTCCAGGGCCGCGGCGAAGCGCGCGTCGGTGGTCTGCTCGGTGGCGACGGACATGCTGGTCGATCTCCTTCTCGGACGGCGATGAACCGGTCAGGGACGTGCGATCGCGGCGCGGCGGGGGGGGGGGGGGGGGGGGGGGGGCGGGGCGGCGGGGCGGGGGGGGGGGGCGTTTGTCCATCACGCGGTGCCTGCGGACGGAGCAGTGTGAGACACCGG
>QGUZ01000036.1 GCA_003242605.1 Actinomycetota bacterium | reverse complement strand
TAAGAGGGGTCGCATGCGACCAAACGGCATGCGCGTGAGGCACACCTGCCCGTTGCCCCAGGCCCCCGCGATGCGGAGAACCCCATAGAACATCCGAGCCCCTGGATCGCCAGAGGCGGCATGGCCTCAGGCGATCAGGGGCTCTGCGTGTTCCGGCCGCGTACTAGCGCGGGATCGGCAGGAAGCCGACGCGCTCGCGCACCTTCTCCATCGTCTCCTGGGCGACGGCGCGGGCGCGCTCGGCGCCGATCGCGAGCAGCTTGTCGAGCTCGGCCTCGTCGGCGAGCAGCCGCTGGGTGCGCTCTCGGATCGGCGTGAAGGTCTCGATCACCGCCTCGGCGACGTCCTTCTTGAACGTGCCGTAGCCCTGGCCCTCGTAGCGCTTCTCCAGCTCGGGGATGGGCGTCTTGGTGAGCGCGGAGAGGATGCGCAGCAGGTTGGTGATGCCGGGCTTGTTCTCCTCGTCCGCGCGGATCTCGGTGCCGGTGTCGGTCACCGCGCGCATGATCTTCTTGCGCAGCGGGCCGGGCTCGTCGAGCAGGTCGAGGATGCCCTGCGGGCTCGACGACGACTTCGACATCTTCGCCGTCGGCTGCTGGAGGTCGGTGATCTTCTCGACCTCCTTGAGGATGTACGGCTGCGGCAGCCGGAAGGTCTCCCCGAACCGGTGGTTGAACCGCTGGGCGAGGTCGCGGGTGAGCTCCAGGTGCTGCTTCTGGTCGGCCCCGACCGGCACCTGGTCGGCCTGGTAGAGCAGGATGTCCGCGGCCTGCAGGATCGGGTAGGTGAACAGGCCCACGCCGACGAACTCCTGCTTGGCGGACTTGTCCTTGAACTGGGTCATGCGCGAGGCCTCGCCCATGCCGGTGAGGCAGGTGAGGATCCAGGCCAGCTCGGTGTGCTCGCGCACGTGGCTCTGCACGAACACCGTGCACTTCTCCGGATCCAGCCCGATGGCGAAGAGCTGGGCGGCGGCGACCCGGGTACGGCGGCGCAGCAGCTCCGGGTCCCACTCGACGGTGAGCGCGTGCAGGTCGACGACCATGTAGTAGGAGTCGTGCGTCTCCTGCATCTCGACCCACTGGCGCAGCGCGCCCAGGTAGTTGCCCAGGTGGAAGGAGTCTGCGGTCGGCTGGATGCCGGAGAGAACACGGGGTCTGGCCATATCCGCAATTGTGTCAGGTTCCCGAGGCGTTCGGCGACTCGACGCCGTCTTCCGGCCCCGCCGTACCGGCCCCCGGGGGCACCGGATGGGCGGCGCCGGGCGCGTACGGCACCACCCGGACCCGGGCGACACGCCGGCCGTCCATCTCGGTGACGGTGAGCAGGTAGCCGCCGGTCCGCACCTCGTCCCCGGTCGCGGGCACGCGGCCGAGCGCGGCCATGATGTAGCCGCCGAGCGTCTCGTACGGCCCGTCCGGCAGCCGGATGCCGGTCTCGGCGGCGAACGCGTCGAGGTTGACGAGGCCGTCGAGCTCGAGCTCGCCGGAGACCCGGCGCACCGGGGCCGCGGTCCGGTCGTACTCGTCGCGGATGTCGCCGATGAGCTCCTCGACCAGGTCCTCGAGCGTGACGATGCCGCTCGTGCCGCCGTACTCGTCGACCACGATGGCGAGGTGGTGGCCCTCGTCGCGCATCTCGGAGAGCGCGGCGAGCACCATCTTGCTCGCGGGCAGGAACTTCACCGGGCGCACCGGCACGACCTCGCCGAGCGGCTCCTGGCGGCCGGCGAGCGCCGGGCTGAGCAGGTCGCGCACGTGCACGAACCCGATCACGTTGTCGTGGGAGCCGCGGAACACCGGGAACCGGGAGTGCGGGGAGGCGGCGGCACGGGCGGCGGCCTGGTCGAACGGCTCGTCGGTGTCGATGAACTCCACCTCGGTGCGCGGCAGCAGCACCTCGCGCACCTGCCGCTTGCCCGCGGCGAACACCTCGCCGATCAGCCGCCGCTCGTCCGGGGTGAGCGCCTGGCTGCCCACCACCATGTCGCGCAGCTCCTCCACGGTGACCGCGCTGCGGTCCGCGGCCGGGTTGCCGCCGAGCAGCCGCACCACGCCGTCGGTGGACTTCGACAGCAGCCAGATCACCGGCCGGGACAGCACGGCGATACGGTCGATGACCGGGGCCACGACGAGCGCGAGCGAGGCCGAGCGCTGCAGCGCGAGCCGTTTCGGCGCGAGCTCGCCGAGCACCAGCGACACGTACGAGATGGCGAGCGTGACGAGCACGAGCGCGAGCGGCGCCGCCACCGCCTCGGGCAGCCCGCGGGCGGCGAGCACCGGCGCGAGGTCCCGGGCGAGGGTGTCGGCGCCGAACGCGGCCGAGAGCATGGTGGCGACGGTGACGCCGATCTGCACCGAGGAGAGGAAGCGGTTCGGGTCCCGGGCCAGGCGGGCCACCCGCGCCCCGCGGCGGCCGCGCTCGGCGAGGCGGCGCACCTGGCTCTCCCGCAGCGAGACCAGGGCGATCTCGGCGGCGGCGAAGAACCCGCCGATCAGGATGAAGAGCAGGACCAGGGCGATGTTCGCGGCGACGGTGCCCACATCGATGTCCGTTTCCCCGTGTTCGGCCGAGTCGCACAGGCCGGCGGCCTGGTCTGCCAGGGTACCGGGGGCGAAGGCGCGTATGCTGGGCGGCGTACCGCAATATCCTCAAAATCCAACAGGATCCACCAAAGTCAAAAGCACCGATGGGGTGATCGCGTGAAGCTCCTGGTCACCGGCGGGGCCGGGTACATCGGCAGCGTCGTCGCCGCGCAGCTCCTCGAGGCGGGGCACGAGGTGACCGTGCTCGACGACCTGTCCACCGGGCACGCGGACGCGGTGCCGCCCGGCGCCCGGTTCGAGCGGTGCTCGATCACCGAGGCCGGGCCGGTGCTCGAGCGCGGCTTCGACGCCGTCCTGCACTTCGCCGCCAAGTCCCTGGTCGGCGAGTCGGTGGCGGACCCGGCCAAGTACTGGACGTCGAACCTCGGCGGCACGCTCGCCCTGCTGGAGGCGATGCGCCGGGCGGGCGTCGGCCGGATCGTGTTCTCCTCCACCGCCGCGACGTACGGCGAGCCGGAGCGCTGCCCCATCGAGGAGACCGACCCCACCCGGCCCACCAACCCCTACGGGGCCTCCAAGCTCGCCATCGACACCGCGCTCACCACGTTCGCGGGCCTGTACGGCCTGGGCGCGGTGAGCCTGCGCTACTTCAACGTGGCCGGCGCCTACACCGCCGCGGACGGCCGGGTGTACCGGGAGCGCCACGACCCCGAGACCCACCTCATCCCGAACGTGCTCGCCGTCGCCCGCGGCGAGCGGCCCGCGGTGCGGATCTTCGGCGACGACTACCCCACGCCCGACGGCACCTGCATCCGCGACTACATCCACGTCGCCGACCTCGCCCGCGCCCACCTGCTCGCGCTCGACGCCTGCACGCCCGGCCGGCACGAGATCTACAACCTCGGCAACGGCTCCGGCTTCTCGGTGAAGGAGGTGATCGAGGTCTGCCGCGAGGTCACCGGGCACCCGATCCCGGCCGAGACGGCCCCGCGCCGCCCCGGCGACCCGGCGATCCTCGTCGCCTCCAGCGAGCGCATCCAGCGCGAGCTCGGCTGGTCCCCCGAGCACCCGTCGCTGAAGACGATCGTCGCCGACGCCTGGGCGGCCCTGACGGCGTGAGCTGCGCGGCGGGCCCCGGGAGGCGGCGGCGCGCCGGGCGGGGCGGCCGTACGGCCCGGCATTCGCGGTTTCCGCCCTTTCCGTTCGGGTTTATGGTGAAATCTGCTCTGTGATGATGAGAGGCGGCTTATCGCCCCGGCCGCTCCCCTCCTGGTTCGTTCATCTCGCCGCGAGCGCCGTCATCCTCCTCGCCACCCTCCTCACCACCGCCGGCGTGGTGTTCGTCACGCCGCAGCCGGACCCGGCCGCGCCCGCGCCCACCTGCGTGCCGCACCGGCGCGCCTGACCGCGCGGCGGGGCCCGGAACGGCCGGCCGTACCCCCGCACGCTCCCGGGGCGGGAGGTTGCGTCGCGAACGCGCGCACGCGCCGGGCGGGCGGCCCTGCCCGGCGCGTGCGAAACCCGGCCGGCGCGTCTCGGGTGCCGCGCCGGCCGGAGCGCGTCGGCGTGTCTCAGGCGTGTCTCAGATGAGGCCGAGGGCGCGCACGGCGTCGCGCTCCTCCTCGAGCTCGCGGACCGAGGCGTCGATCCGCTCCCGGGAGAACTCGTTGATCTCCAGGCCCTGGACGATCTCCCAGCGGCCGTTCCGGGACACCACCGGGAACGAGGAGACCAGGCCCTCGGGCACGCCGTACGAGCCGTCGGAGACGACCGCGGCGGAGGTCCAGTCGCCCTCCGGGGTGCCGTTCACCCAGTCGTACACGTGGTCGATCGCCGCGTTCGCGGCGGAGGCGGCGGAGGAGGCGCCGCGGGCCTCGATGATCGCCGCGCCGCGCTTGGCCACGGTGGGGATGAAGGTGTCGCGCAGCCAGGCCTCGTCCACCAGCTCGGCCGCGATCTTGCCGCCGACCTCGGCGTGGTAGAGGTCGGGGTACTGGGTGGCCGAGTGGTTGCCCCAGATCGTCATCTTCTTGATGTCGCTCACCGGCACGTCGAGCTTCTTGGCGAGCTGGCTGAGGGCGCGGTTGTGGTCGAGGCGGGTCATCGCGGTGAACCGCTCGGCCGGTACGTCCGGGGCGGCGCACTTGGCGATGAGCGCGTTGGTGTTCGCCGGGTTGCCCACCACGAGCACCCGGATGTCGTCGGCCGCGTGCTCGTTGATCGCGCGGCCCTGCGGGCCGAAGATGCCGCCGTTCGCCTCCAGCAGGTCACGGCGCTCCATGCCCTTGGTGCGCGGGCGGGCGCCGACGAGCAGCGCGATGTTCGCGCCGTCGAAGGCCACGTTCGGATCGTCGGTGATCTCGATGCCGCGCAGCAGCGGGAAGGCGCAGTCGTCGAGCTCCATCGCCGTGCCCTCGGCGGCCTTGATCGCCTGCGGGATCTCCAGCAGGCTCAGCTTCACCGGGACGTCAGCGCCGAGGAGCTGACCCGAGGCGATGCGGAACAGCAGCGCATATCCGATCTGACCGGCGGCACCGGTGACGGTGACCTTCACGGGAGTCTTGGCCATACCTTCCCCCAACTCGACGAGGGCCGACGTATTCACCTGTCAGGGGGACCCTACCCGGAGCCCTCCCGCGCCCCGTCGGCAGGTACGGCCTGCCGCGCCGCCGTACCCCGGCCGCGTGCCGGCCGCCTAGCCGCGCGGCCGCGGCAGCGGCACGGTGGCGTCGCCGGCGGGCCCGGCCGGCCCGAGCAGCCGGTCGCGGATCTCCTCGGCGCTGGGCCGGTCCCCGGGCGCCTTGCTCAGGCTCGCGCGCACCACCTCGCCCAGCGGCGCGGGCAGCACGCCCACGTCCACCTCGTGGGTGAGCACCCGGTTGAGCACGGCCGCGATCGACGGCCCGTCGAACGGCGACCACCCGGTCGCCGCGAACATGATCACCGTGCCCCAGGCGAACACGTCGGTGTGCGGCCCGACCGCGGCCCCGGCGATCTGCTCGGGCGCCATGAAGGCGGGGGTGCCGACCGCCCGGCTGGTGATCGTGCCGGTCGAGTCGAGGATGCGGGCGATGCCGAAGTCGACCACCCGCGGCCCGTCCGGGCCGATGAGCACGTTGTCCGGCTTGAAGTCGCGGTGCACGATGCCGGCGCGGTGGATGTCGGCGAGCGCGGTCGCGGTGCCGAGCGCGAGCCGGTCGAGCCCGGGGCCGTGCAGCGGGCCGTCGGCCTCCACCGTCTCGCGCAGCGACCGCCCGTCGATGAACTCGCTCGCGATGTACGGCGTGTCGCCGTCCAGGTCGGCCGCGATCACCCGGGCGGTGCAGGAGGAGGAGCCGACCCGGGTGGCGGCCCGCAGCTCCCGGGCGAACCGCGACCGGGCGGCGGCGTCGCCGGTGAACTTGACGTGCAGCAGCTTGACCGCGGCGCGTTCCCCGTGGCTGGTGTAGCCGAGGTAGACGGTGCCCTGCCCGCCCTCGCCGATGCGCCCGGTCAGCGTGAAGGGCCCGAGCCGTACCGGGTCGCCCGCCAGCAGCGGCGAGATCTGCGGCATGCCACCGTCCTTGGGTCTCGACACGTCAATCGGACGTGCACGACTTTACGGTGATCGCCGCCGCCGCGGTGCGGCGGGGACGGCCGCCGGCGCCGAGGGGCCGCGCAGTGCCCGGCTACGGCCCCGGTACGGCCCGGGTACGGCGGCGGGGCCGCCCCACGCGGGAACGGCCCCGGCACGTCTCGTCCAGGCGGCCTGCGGCCGGCGCGGGCGGCACGGCCGCGGCGAGCGGTGCGCCCTCGGGGGAGCGCACCGGGCCGCGGGCGGCCGCGTCCGCGGCGTGCGGTCCGCTCAGGCGGCCATCGCGCGCTTGAGGTTCTCGTCGATCGCGGCGAGGAACTCCTGGGTGGTGAGCCAGGGGGTGTCGCCGCCGACGAGCAGCGCGAGGTCCTTGGTCATCTTGCCGCTCTCGACCGTCTCGATGCAGACCCGCTCGAGCGTCTGGGCGAAGTTCGTCACCTCGGGGGTGTTGTCGAGCTTGCCGCGGTGCTGCAGGCCGCGGGTCCAGGCGAAGATCGACGCGATCGGGTTGGTCGAGGTGGGCTTGCCCTGCTGGTGCAGGCGGTAGTGGCGGGTGACGGTGCCGTGCGCGGCCTCCGCCTCGACGGTCCGGCCGTCCGGGGTCATGAGCACGCTGGTCATGAGGCCGAGCGAGCCGAAGCCCTGCGCCACCACGTCGGACTGCACGTCGCCGTCGTAGTTCTTGCAGGCCCAGACGATGCCGCCCTCCCACTTGAGCACCTGGGCGACCATGTCGTCGATGAGCCGGTGCTCGTAGGTGAGGCCGGCGGCCTCGAAGTCCGCCTTGAACTCGGACTCGAAGACCTCCTCGAAGATGTCCTTGAACCGGCCGTCGTACGCCTTGACGATCGTGTTCTTCGTGGACAGGTAGAGCGGGTACCCGCGGTCGAGCGCGTACCGCATGGTGGCGCGGGCGAAGTCCCGGATGGAGTCGTCGAAGTTGTACATGCCCATGGCGACGCCGGAGCCGGGGAACTTCGCGACCTCCATCTCGATCGGCTCGCCGCCGTCCTCCGGCACGTAGGTGAGGGTCACCGTGCCGGGGCCGGGCACGACGAAGTCCGCGGCCTTGTACTGGTCGCCGTGGGCGTGCCGGCCGATGATGATCGGCTTCTTCCACCCGGGCACGAGCCGCGGAATGTTGGAAACCACGATCGGCTCACGGAACACCACGCCGCCGAGAATGTTGCGGATAGTCCCGTTCGGGGACTTCCACATCTTCTTCAGGCCGAACTCCTTGACGCGGGCCTCGTCAGGAGTGATCGTCGCGCACTTGACGCCGACGCCGTACTTCTTGATAGCGTGCGCCGCGTCGATCGTGACCTGGTCGTCGGTGGCGTCGCGGTTCTGGATGCTCAGGTCGTAGTACTTAAGGTCGATGTCCAGGTAGGGCAGGATCAACTGGTCCTTGATGAACTGCCAGATGATCCGGGTCATCTCGTCGCCGTCGAGTTCGACGACGGGGCCCGCTACCTTGATCTTCGGCATGGTGTGTGGTTTCCCCTTCTGAGCTGACTGGCCAGACCGGTCCTTTTTGAGGCTCGCTGGCCAGTGAGATTATCGGACCCTTACCGGAGATCGGAGCCCGGCCCACCCAGGGTCCACCGGAGCCCCGGCCGAACGACCCCGGAACGTCTCCCGGAGCCGCCCGGCCGGTCCGGTTCTCCGCTCGGTCACAAGCCCGGTCAGAACATGACCATCAGCGCCCCGCTCAGCACCAACGCGCCCCCGAGGCCCCCGAGCGTCAGCACGTCGAGCGCCTTGGTCCGCACCGCAAGGTCACCGGGCGTCGCCACCACCAGCCGGATGAGCGCGCCGAGCAGGATCGCCGCGCCCATCACCACCGCTCCGTGCCACACCTGCGGCCCGGAGAGCGCCACGGCCACGCCGGCGGCCGCGCCGGCGAGCACCAGCCAGTACGGCCAGCCGATGCGATCCTCCTTCGGCTTTCGCGCCACTTACTCCCTTTCGTCGATCGGCACCCACTTGCGATCGCGCTCGCCGACGTATTCGCTGTCCGGCCGGATCAGGCGGTTGTCGGCGTGCTGCTCGATCACGTGTGCGGTCCATCCCGACATCCGGCTGACGGAGAACACCGGGGTGAACAGGTCCGTCGGAATGCCGAGATAGTGGTAGACGGTCGCCGCGTAGAAGTCCACGTTCGGATAGAGGCCCTTCTCCGCGTGGACGACCTCCTCCATCTCCCTCGACATCCGATAGTAGGTGTCGTCACCGGATGCCTCGGCCAGTTCCCGGGACATCTCGCGCAGATGGGTGGCCCGCGGGTCCTCGGTCCGGTACACCCGGTGGCCGAAGCCCATGATCCTCTCGCCCGCGGCGAGCTTGGCGCGCACCACCTCGGCGACCTTGCCGCCCTCGGAGCGGATCGCCTCCAGGGTGCGCATCACCCGCTCGTTCGCCCCGCCGTGTAGCGGCCCCTTGAGCGTGCCGATCGCCGCGACGATCGCCGAGTGCATGTCGGACAGCGTCGCCGCGCACACCCGGGCGGCGAACGTCGAGGCGTTCATCGTGTGGTCGGCGTGCAGCACCAGGCAGGTGTCGAAGATCTCGACGTGCCGCGGCTCCGGGCGGCGGCCGGTGATCTGCAGCAGGAAGTTCCCGGCGATGCCGAGCTCGGGGTCGGGCTCGGGCGGCGTCACCCCGGACCGCGCCGCGTGGTAGCGGGCGACGAGGATCGGCTGCTGGGCGACGAGCCGCGCCGCCTTCCGCCGGTTGGCCTCCAGCGAGTTGTCGTCCTTGTCGGGGTCGTCGGCCCCGGCGAGGGAGACGAGGGTGCGCAACGCCTCCATCGGGGCCTGGCGCTCGGCCACGTCCGCAAGGTGCCGCTCCACGAGCGTGCCGAGGGTGCGCCCGCGGGCGAGCTGCTCGCCGTACTCCTGCAGTTGCCGGCGCGTCGGCAGCGTCCCGCGCTGCAGCAGGTAGGCGATCTCCTCGAACGTGGTGCGCCCGGCCAGGTCGTGGATGTCGTATCCGCGGTAGAACAGGCGACCGGCCTTGCCGTCGATGTCGCTCAGCGCGGTGGACGCGGCGACGACATCGGCGAGACCCTTGGAAATTTTGTCCGCCATACGTGTTTCCTCCGCTTAGCGTTGCGCCGAGTCTACCCGTGAGCAGGCAAAATTCCACGTATCGGTCAAGACCAAATTTGCGCGGGATTCTGTTTTGGGAAAAGGCGATTCTCCATCGCCTCGTTTGGGTAAGCCGGTGCTGTAGCGGAAGTAACGGCGGGCTACCTGGGGAGGAACTGCCGTGGAGGGGCCGTTCATACGCATCGAGGACACCGGAGAGGTGGCCCCGCTGCGCCCCGAGATCACGACTGTCGGACGTGGCCGCGGAGTCGACATCCGCCTGCGGGACCCGAGCGTGTCCCGGCTGCACGCCGAGTTCGTCCGGCGGGGACCCTACGTGTACGTCGTTGACCTGGGCCTGTCCCGCAACGGCACCCGGGTGAACGGCAGGCCGATCGCCCGAAGGGTCCTCGACGACGGCGACGTCATCTCGTTCGGCGCCGCGCGCTGCCGGATCGGCGGCATACCGCGCGAGGATCTCGAGCCGGAGGTGGAGCTGCGGCGCGCCGCGGCTCCGGAGCTGACCCGGCGCGAGCTCGACGTGCTCACGTCGCTGTGCCGGCCCGCGCTGTCGGACGAGGCGTTCGTGTCCCCGGCGACGGCGCGCGAGATCGCCGACGACCTCGTGGTCACCGAGGCGGCGGTGAAGCAGCACCTGCTGCGGCTGTACCAGAAGTTCCGCATCCCCGAGGGCAGCAACCGGCGCACTCGGCTGGCCAACGAGGTGGTCGCGCTCGGGCTGGTGCGGCCCACCCCGGTCGTGCCACAGCAGCGGGGCAATCCGCCGGCGAACGATCCACCGCCGCGCGTGGTGAACCGCCGGGCCAGCTGACCCGGCGGCGCCGCCAGGTCGTCAGGAGGCGGCCGCCCGCTCGGCCGCCTCGACGACGTTGGTGAGCAGCATCGCCCGGGTCATCGGGCCCACGCCGCCCGGGTTCGGCGCGAGGAAGCCCGCGACGTCGCGGACCTCGGGCGCCACGTCGCCGACGATGCGTCCGTCGACGCGGGAGACGCCCACGTCGAGCACGGCGGCGCCGGGCCGGATCATGTCGGCGGTGATCAGATGGGGCGAGCCCGCCGCGGCGACGACGATGTCGGCCCGGCGGGTGTGCTCCGCCAGGTCGCGGGTGCCGGTGTGGCACATCGTGACCGTCGCGTTCTCGCTCCGCCGGGTGAGCAGCAGCCCGAGCGCCCGCCCGGCGGTGATGCCGCGGCCGACCACGACCGCCTCGGCGCCGTCGAGCGGCACGTCGTACTCGCGCAGCAGCGCGACGATGCCGCGCGGGGTGCACGGCAGGGGGGCGTCGACCGTGTGCACCAGCCGGCCGAGGTTGACCGGGTGGAGGCCGTCGGCGTCCTTCGCCGGGTCGATGCGCTCCAGCAGCGGCCGCGCGTCCAGGTGGCGCGGGAGCGGGAGCTGAATGAGGTAGCCGGTGCACGCCGGGTCGGCGTTGAGCCGGTCGATCGCCTCCTCGACGTCGGCCTGGCTCGCGTCGGCGGGCAGCTCCACCCGGATCGAGGCGATGCCCACCTCGGCGCAGTCGCGGTGCTTGCCGGCGACGTACGCCTGGCTGCCGGGGTCGTCACCCACGAGGATGGTGCCGAGGCCCGGTCGCAGGCCCCGCTCGGCGAGCGCCGCGACCCGGGCGGTGAGGTCTGCCTTGATCTTCGCGGCGGTCGCCCTGCCGTCGAGAATGCGCGCGGTCATGTCTCGTCATCCTGCCATGTCGGGGGGCGGCGGCCGGGGAACGACCGCCCGCCGCCGGTACAGGTCCGCGGATGCCGCCGTGCGGGCGACGGCCGCGGGTGGCCGGGGGCTCAGCCGTCGGCGTTCTCGCCCCGCGCCATCCCGCCCTCGCGCCGCTCCAGCAGCCGGCGGGTGGCGGGGATGTACTCCACGGCCACCCACCCGATGTACGCGGCGGCCACGGCGAGGATGAGCAGCGGGATCGGGCTGCTCCAGAACCCGTCGCCGAGCACGAACGACAGCAGCGGGTTGGTCAGGGACATCAGACGCTCCGGGTCCGAGGACGGGACTAGGGAGGGAACCGGAACAGATTAACCGGTCATCGGGTTACGTTTTGCCACAAACCACAAACGATCAGTGGTAGAAGTGGCGGGTCCCGGTGAAGTAGAGCGTGATCCCGGCCGCCTCGCAGGCCGCGATCACGTCCTCGTCGCGGACCGAGCCGCCGGGCTGCACGATCGCCTTCACCCCGGCCTCGGCGAGCACCTTCGGCCCGTCGTCGAACGGGAAGAACGCGTCGGAGGCGGCCACCGAGCCCGCGGCCCGCTCCCCCGCCCGGGACACCGCGAGCCGCGCCGAGTCCACCCGGTTCACCTGGCCCATGCCCACGCCGACGGTCGCGCCGCCGGAGGCGAGCACGATCGCGTTCGACTTCACCGCGCGGCACGCCCGCCAGGCGAAGGCGAGGTCGGCGAGGGTCCGCTCGTCGGCGGCCGGGCCGGCGCGCAGCTCCCAGTTCGCCGGGTCGTCGCCGGGCGCGTCGATGCGGTCGGCCTGCTGCACGAGCAGCCCGCCGTCGATGCGGCGGAACTCGACCGCGTTCGCCGGCGGCTCCGGGCAGACCAGCAGCCGGATGTTCTTCTTCTCGCGCAGCACCTCCACCGCCTCGGGGGCGAAGGCGGGCGCGACCACGACCTCGGTGAAGATCGGCGCGATCTGCCGGGCGAGCTCCACGGTGACCTCCCGGTTCACCGCGATCACCCCGCCGAACGCGGACACCGGGTCGCAGGCGTGCGCCTTGCGGTGCGCCTCGGCGACGTCCGCGCCGATCGCGATGCCGCACGGGTTGGCGTGCTTGATGATCGCCACGCACGGCTCGGCGAAGTCCCACGCGGCCCGCCAGGCGGCGTCCGCGTCGACGTAGTTGTTGTAGGACATCTCCTTGCCGTGCAGCTGCTCGGCGTTCGCCAGCCCGCCGGCGCCCTCGGTGTAGAGCGCGGCGCCCTGGTGGGGGTTCTCGCCGTACCGCAGCACGGCCTTGCGCCGCCACGCCTGGGCGCGGAACCGCGGCCAGGTCACCTCCGGGTCGGGGGCGTAGCTCTCGGCGAACCACGAGGCCACGGCGATGTCGTAGGACGCGGTGTGCGCGTACGCCTCGGCCGCGAGCCGCCGCCGCTCGTCGAGCGTGAACCCGCCCTCGTTCAGCGCCCGGATCACCTCGGGGTACTTCGCCGGGGAGACCACGACCGCGACGTTGGCGTGGTTCTTCGCCGCGGCCCGCAGGATCGCCGGGCCGCCGATGTCGATCTGCTCCACGCACTCGGCGGGCGACGCGCCCGAGGCCACGGTCTGCGCGAACGGGTAGAGGTTCGCCACGACGAGCTGGAACGGCTCGATCTCCAGCTCCTCCAGCTGCTTGGCGTGGCTCGGGTTGGTGAGGTCGCCGAGCAGGCCCGCGTGCACCCGCGGGTGGAGGGTCTTGACCCGGCCGTCGAGGCACTCGGGGAAGCCGGTGAGCGACTCCACCGGGGTGACCGGCACGCCCCAGGAGGCGATCGCCGCCGCCGTGCCACCGGTCGAGACGATCTCCACGTTCGCCGCGTCAAGGGCGCGGGCGAGCTCCTCGAGTCCGGTCTTGTCGTAAACCGTGATCAACGCGCGCCTGATCGCGATCCGGGTCAAGTGAGCGTCCTTCCCACGTGTGCCGGTGTGTCACCGGCGGCCAGCACCGATCGAAACTATACGGCCGGTGACCGTCCAGCCCTCACGCACCATGCGCCCCACGACGTCGACGAGCAGCCGCCGCTCCACGGTCTTGATCCGCTCGTGCAGGGTCTGCTCGTCGTCGCCCGGCTCCACCCGCACCGGCTCCTGGGCGATCACCGGCCCGGTGTCCACCCCGGCGTCCACCAGGTGCACGGTGCAGCCGGTCACCTTCACCCCGTAGGCGAGGGCGTCGCGCACCGCGTGCGCGCCCGGGAACGCGGGCAGCAGCGCCGGATGGGTGTTGACGACGGGGAACTTCTCCAGCACGCGCGGGCCGAGGATCTTCATGAAGCCCGCCGAGACCACCAGGTCCGGCTCGTACTCGGCGATCTTCGCGGCGAGCGCCTCGTCCCACGCCTCCCGGGTCGGGTGGTCGCCGACCCGCTCGACGAAGGCCGGCACCCCGGCGCGGCGGGCGCGCTCCAGGCCCGCGATGCCGTCCCGGTCCGCGCCGACCGCCACCACGCGCGCGCCGTACGATTCGTCGTCTGCCGCATCGAGCAGGGCCTGTAGGTTGGTTCCAGAACCCGAGACCAGCACGACGAGCCGGGCGGCCCGCCGGGCGGGCCCCGTGGCGGCGGCACGAGGCGAGGATGACAGCTCCGACGCTCCTTTCGCTCTCCGGGAGGGGTACGGCCCGGCGCGCGGGGCAGGTGTCCCGCACGGCACGGCCCGGCTCCCGGGCCGACGCTGCCAGCGTATCGGCCCGCCTGCCCGGCTCCGACGGCCAGGGCATGAAGGAGGCCACGTGACGACCCCCTCACCCACGCCCCAGCGGACCCCGCGGCAGAGCATCGTCGACACCACCGGTGGGCGCGCGCTGCTCATCGCGCTCGCCGGGCTTGCGATGGCGATGCTCATTCCCCTGGTCGGCCTGGTGTTCACGCTGTTCGCGCTCGGCGTGTCGGTGCGTACCACGCTCGAGCTGCGCCGGGCCAAGGAGCGGATCGGCGCCGCGGTCACGGGTGTGGTGATCTCCGTCTTCTCGCTGCTGTTCGCCCTCGGCGCCGCGTTCGTGCAGCTCTACCTCGCCGAGGAGTTCACCGCCTACTACAACTGCAAGAAGGGCGCGGGCACGGTGAGCGCCCAGCAGCACTGCGTGGACGAGCTCGAGCGGGCGATCGAGCGCCGCGTGCCGATCCTCGAGCCCGGTCAGTTCGAGCTGCCGTTCGCGCCCTGACGGGTGTAGGCGCGTCCGGACGGCAGCCGCAGCCGCGCCCAGCCGTCCGGCGCCCGCCCGCCGTCCCGGGCGACCAGCACGACCTGCTCGCCGGCGGCGAGGGCCCGGCGCACCGCCGCGTCGCCGGGCCGCGGGTCGGCGGCGGTGCGCACCGAGCGGCAGCCGGTGAGGTAGCCGAGCTGGACCGCGCCCCGCCCGACGATCGCGCACGGCGGCCGCACGCCCTGCGCGAGCAGCGCGTCCGCCTGCTCCCGCTGCGCGGTGAAGATCGGCTCCAGCCGGCCGACCACCCGGTCGAGGGTGGCCTTCTGCCCGTGCACGTGCACGGCGAGCGCGGCGAGGAGCACGGCGATCGCGGGCGGCCGGGCGAGCCGGGACAGCGGCAGCCGTACCAGCGCCACCCCGGCGCAGACCGCCAGCAGCGCGTAGGCCGGCTGCAGGAAGCGGGGGTTGGCGTAGTCGAACAGCGTCAGGTACGGC
Organism: Actinomycetota bacterium; assembly: GCA_003242605.1. Classification (GTDB taxonomy): domain Bacteria; phylum Actinomycetota; class Actinomycetes; order Streptosporangiales; family Streptosporangiaceae; genus Thermopolyspora. The sequence goes on along the minus strand of QGUZ01000036.1, from coordinate 13,194 downwards.
AGCGCGAACGTGACCGCGCACGCCAGCGTGACGGTGAGCACCTGCCGCGCCGCCTCGGCGAACACGAAGGCCGCGGCGACGAGCACCGGCAGCGTGAACCACCAGGCCACCTCGAGCCAGTGGATGTCCGAGCAGGCGCTCGGCGGGCGGCACAGCAGGGCCGGCCCGTCCACCGCCTCCAGGTGCCGGAGCAGCACGAAGCCGAGCCGCGCCTCGTTCACCTCCGCGCCCTGGCGCAGCCGGGAGAGCGGATCGCCGAACCGGAGGAACGCCTCGGCCAGCCACGCGCCCCAGCCCACGGCGAGCCCGCCCGCGGCCGCGCCGAGCAGGGCGGCGCCGCGCGGCACCCGCCGTACCGCCCGGACCGCGCCGGCGACGCGCAGCGGCAGCGCGGCCGCGGCCGCGCCGGCGGGCCGCAGCAGCGAGGCCGCGGCGAGCGCGACCGCGAGGCCGACAAGGGGGCCGGTACGGCCCGGCTCGCGCAGCGCCCGGCAGAACCACCCGGCCGCGGCGACGAGCGCGAACGCCAGCCACAGGTTGGGGTAGGCCATCGCGCCGTAGAGCACGGTGCTCCACAGCGTGACGAACAGCGCGGCGGCGAGCGGCACCGCGTACCGGGAGACCGCGCCGGGCGCCTCCTCCAGGGCGTCCCGGGGCCGCGCGGGCCGCGCCGCCGGGCCGAACAGGCCGAGCCAGGGACGGAACGCGAGGTACAGGCAGACCCCGGCGAGCACGGCCAGGTAGCAGCGGATGACCGGGACCGACTGGGTCAGCGCGGCCACCGGGGCGAGCAGGAGCGGCATGCCCCAGGCGCGCGGCGCGGACATCGGCACCGCGGGCACGCCGGGCCGCACCTGGCTGGCGTAGACGACCTCGTCCCAGTTGAACGCCACCAGGGACGGCACCTGGGACAGGGCGGCACAGCCGTAGCCGGTGGCGACGACGATCAGCAAAGCGTGCGGAGAGAGCAGACGTCGCATTCGCCCCATGGCACTGCGGCACGCTAGCGAAACCGATCACGACGGCGGGCCGGAACCGCGGGAACGGGCGTGCCCCGTCCGCCCGCCACGGGGCGGGAGGCGCTCCCCGGGCCCACCCGGCGCGCCGCCGGAGCGCGCGGGGGCCCCGGCCGACGCCGGCGGGGCGGGACCGAGGCCGGCGGTGCGGCCCTCCGGCCCGGATCCGGGCCGCCACCGGGACACCTTCGGCGTCTCCCGGGCCGCACCGGCCGGGCCCCGATGCGCGCGCGGCAGGCGGCCTCCGATGGGCGTGCTCCGGCCGCCGGGCGGCCCGGGGGCAAGCCGGGCGCCCGTGCCGCGCTCCGGCACACACCCGTCCGGCCGTGAAACGTGCAGCCGCCGGTACGCCGGTGGCCCGCGCCGCGGCGGGCGCTCAGTCGCGGTCCCAGGCGTACGGGTCCATGTAGATGACGTGCCCGCCGCGGTCGTCGGTCTCGTCCACGATGTCCGGACGCGGCGCGGGCCGGGGCGGCGCGGGCCGGGGCGGCGCGGGCTTCTCGACGCGGCGGCGGCGCGGGATGCCGGGCAGCCGCCGCGGCCGCTTCGCCGCGGGGGCCGCGGGGGCCACGTCGCCGAACGTGCCGGCCGCGCCGTCCTCGTCGGCGCCGCCCGCGGGCCGGGACGGGAGCGGCTGGGTCTCGCACTCGGTGGCGTCGAGCCAGTGGCCGGGCAGCGGCCGGGCCGGCTCGCCGCGGCGGCGGAAGAGCCGGGCGAGCGGCCCCGTCCCGCGGTCGGCGGGCTCCGGCGTCTCCGGCGCGGCGGCCTCCTCCGCCGGCGTGGCCGGCTTCGCCGCGCCTGCCTTCGCAGTGCCGGCCTGCGCAGTGCCGGCCTTCGCGGCGGCGGGCTCGGCGGCGGCCCGGCGCATCAGCCACCAGTTCGCCACCCCGGCGCTGATGCCCGCGGCGATGCCCACCTCGAGCGTCACCGAGAACGCCACCTCCCACGGCGACGGGCCGACCGCGGTGAGCCGGTTGCCGCCGAGCGGGCCGCCGGAGAGCGCGGCGAGCACGCCGGCGGCCGCCCCGGCGCAGAGCCCGCAGCCAAAGCCCCACATCGGCGCCGCCTCCGGGGTGGGCGTGGGCGCGATGCGCACCACCACGACCCCGGCGACCGCCCCGGCGAGGAACGGGATCGCCACCACCGCCATCGCCCAGACCGGCGCGCCACCCGGCTCGGGCAGCGCCCCGAGCAGCGGCAGCGCGGGGATCTGGCCCAGCCGCACCCCGGTGGGCGCGACGAGGGTGCCGGTGCCGATCGCGAAACCCGGCCCGGCGATGTAGGCCATGCCCCAGATCACGGCGTTGACCAGGTACAGCACCTCGACGATGAGCAGCAGCGTGCCGCCGATCAGCCCGGGGCCGAGGAAGTCGGTGAGCCGCTTGATCTCGTCGAGGCTCACCACGATCGCGCCGACCACGAGCACGAGCCCGGCCGCGAGCAGGATCGCCAGCGCCGCCGCGGTGCCCACCACGAGCGAGCGGGACCGCTCGGGCAGCAGCCGCAGCATCACCCGCCACGGCCCGATCGTGCGCGCCACCGCGAGCGACCCCGCGCCGAAGGCGAGCAGCAGGTGCCCGGCGAGCACCTCGGCGAGGAACGGCTGGGTGATCTCGTTCCGCGCCACCAGCGCGACCAGCCCGGCGAGCAGCGCGTACGGCGCGGCGAGCGAGACCCCGGCGCGCGCGATGAGCGCGAGCTGTGCCCGGCGGCGCGCGTTCTGCTTCTCCTTCGGGGAGCCCTTCGGCAGCCGGGCGGGCAGCCGTACCCGCAGGTCGGCGTCGCGGGCCATCCATAGCCCGGCCCGGTACAGCAGCGCGGCCGGCATGACCATCAGGCCGAGCGGCAGCAGGCCGATCCGGCCGCCGCCGGGGATGGCGAACCCCGCGTGGTGCGCGGCGAGCCAGATCTGGCAGGCCGTGCGGAACACGCCCGGGACGCCCTCGCCGAGGGCGCCCTTGGGGTCGGCGATCCAGCCGAGCAGGGTGAGCGTGGTGAGCACGGCGAGCCCGACCCCGAGCGTCCAGACCGCCGCGAGCATGCCGGACACGGGGAGCGGCCGCCGTACCTCGTCACCGCCGGAGGCCGTCCGAAGCTGGTCGAGAAGGGCCGTCACGCCATCGATGTTCTCAAGCCCCGGCGCTCCCGCGACGGCACCGCGCCGCGTGTCGCCCTGTTTGTCCAACGGAATCCCCGCGGACGCCCATCGGCCGCCCTGCCCGAGCCCCGCCGCCCGCCGCGGATCCCGGCGCCGCCTCCCGGATGCCCCTCGCCCGCGTCAGCCGCCGGTAGATCCCGCCCTGCGCGGGACCGGGTGGCCCGTCAGCACTTGGACGTGATGGTGTCCATCACTCTGCCGAACCGGCCGGGGTCGTGATAGCGCTCGCTCCAGTCCCGCAGGTGCACCGGCCGCCGCTCGCCCGTCTCGGTGTCCACGAAGCACCCCTCGGCCTGCGCGTCGAAGGAGCCGACGTGCTCGCGCAGATAGTCCGGGATCCGCCCCTCCTCGCTCACCCCCGGCGTCCAGACCCACACCTTCCCGCCGAACCGCTTCTCCGGCCACAGGCAGATCGAGCCGCTTTCACACGTGGGGCGCGTGGGCGCGGGGGCGGGCGGCGGAGGCGGCTCGACGAACCGGTCGTACAGGTAGAAGAACGCGCCGCCGATGCCGACCAGGGTGGCGACGACCGCCGAGATCCCCTCCCATTTCACCCACCATCCCGCCGGCTCGCCCAACCCCGGCATGGCGGTGGGCAGCTGACGCGGTTTGCTGCCGGAGGATCTGGCTTTTCGACCGGATCGCTTTCCACCCATCTCTGTTTTCCATCCGACACGCCTGCCGCTCCCGTTTCCGCCCAATCTAACGAACTCACCCTGATAAATGTCACGATGACTTCATTTTCGGAATTGCCCTTTTGTTGAATTCGGTCACTGTTATGCCGGATTAGCACTACGGTGACGCGGGACGGCACGGCAGGTGCCCGCTCCACCGCGGGTCACCGGGGCCGCGGCGGGCCGGATCGTTCCGCCCGGACGGCCGGGGCCCGCGGCCAGGGGCGGCGGGGCGTCAGCGGCCCGGAAGGCGAGGCGTCGGTTCCACGACCGGGCGTGCGGCGTTCCGGGTGGCGGTCGTCGTCCTCGCCGGAAACTCCGTGATCCCGTCCTCCGGTCGGCGGCAATGCACGAGCGGCCGTTTCCATGCGCCCCGCCCGCGCGCGGGGCTCGCGGCCGGGGACCTTCCCGATCGTCACCCGGCGCCGATCGGCCGAGTCCCGTACCCGGCGGGCCGGGCGGGCACGTTCGACCCGCTCGGCGAGGTCGCCGCCCCGGTCCCCGGCACCGCACCGGCGCGGCGCCGCTCGGCATGCGGGCCGCCCTGGCACCGCGTCCCGGAGGAGCCCGGCCGCCACGCCGGAGCGCCGCCGGGAATGCCTCACCCCAGCGGGTCGGTGACCCCGCCGGGGGAGCGGGTGGCGTCGATGTCCCACCCGGCCCTGCGGGCGCCCGCCCGGTACGCGCTGTCCAGGAAGTCGAGCACGGTGCCGCGCGGGTCGGCGGCGGCGCGGGCGTCGGCGTAGCGCAGGATCGCGAGGTGGCTGCCGCGGGACGGCATCCAGAACGCCTCATCGGGGCGGAGCGGCTCCTCGGTGAGGCCGGCGGGCTCGGGCGCGGTGTAGGAGTAGAAGGCCGGTTCGGGCAGGTTCCGGTCGCCGAACCAGAAGCCGGCGCTGATCACCTCTTCGGAGTAGGCCTCGCGGGTGACCGGGTCGACGTCGGGGCTCTGCTCGACCTTCCGGCCGGAGAAGCGGGTGACGGCGATGTCGAAGGTGTGCCAGAAGTGGTGGACCGGGCCCGTCTTGCCGGAGAAGTCCGCCGCGTAGCGTTCCAGCACCTGCGCGACCTGCGCGAGGACCCGCCAGTACCGGGTGACCATCACCGGGTCGTACGCCGCGTGGCCGGTGTCCTTCGGGAACGGCACGTCGTCGTCGAGATCGAACGGCTCGGCCTTGATCGCGACGTGGATGCCGAGGTGGTCGAGGGCCGCGAACAGCTCGTGGTAAAACGCGGCCACCGACAGCCCGGGCAGCGAGAACGAGACGCTGCGCCCGTCGATCACGTCGATCGTGAGCCGGTGGCCGACGAAGTCGAAGTCGATGGCGAACACGGGGAGGTCGCCCAGCCCGCCCATAGGACGCGTGGTGATGCCCCGGCCGGTCACGTGGAAGGGCACGTTCCACCAGTGGTTGCGGCGCACGCTCGCCGCGAGGCGCACCTTCCCGACGATCTGCTCGAACCTGTGCAGCGTGGCCTTCGTGTCCGCCCAGGCGGCCAGCGGGATGTCCGGGAACGTCTCCATGCGATCCCCCTCTGTCCGACGGCCCTCTCCCCCGCCTTCCCCGTGGCGGACGCGCGATGCTCAACGGAACGTCTGCACGTCACCCGGTCGGCGCAGCGAAAAACGGCCGGAACGTCCGCGCCTGGGCACCGGACGTCACGGCCGGTTCACGACGGCTCAAGGGATCGCGGGGCGTCCGCCCGACCGGGGCCCTGCCCAGGGTACGCCGGCAGGTGGGCGAACACCCGGCCCGCTCCTCGCCGCCGGCGAGCGGGCCGGCGCGCAGGCCGCGGGGCACCGCGACCGCACGCGCGCCGGACCACGATCCGCCCCGCGCTCCGATGCGCGGGCATGCGGGACGGCGGGGCGCCGGGATCGCCCGGAGGGGTGGTGCTCCGGCGATCCCGGCGTACGGCCCGGCCCGGTCAGAGGCTCTTGATGATCTCGCGCATGAGGCGGGCGGTCTCGCTCGGCGTCTTGCCGACGCGGACGCCGACCTTCTCCAGGGCCTCCTTCTTCGCCTGGGCGGTCCCGGAGGAGCCGGAGACGATGGCGCCGGCGTGGCCCATCGTCTTGCCCTCGGGTGCGGTGAACCCGGCGACGTAGGCGACCACCGGCTTGGTGATGTGCTGCTCGATGTAGGCCGCGGCCCGCTCCTCGGCGTCGCCGCCGATCTCGCCGATCATCACGATCGCCTTGGTGTCCGGGTCGGCCTGGAACGCCTCGAGGGCGTCGATGTGGGTGGTGCCGATCACCGGGTCGCCGCCGATGCCGACACAGGTGGAGAAGCCCACGTCACGCAGCTCGTACATGAGCTGGTAGGTGAGCGTGCCGGACTTCGACACCAGGCCGATCGGGCCCGGGGTGGTGATGTCGGCGGGGATGATGCCCGCGTTCGACGCGCCCGGCGAGGCGATGCCCGGGCAGTTCGGGCCGATGATGCGGGTCTTGTTGCCCTTGGCGACGTTGTACGCCCAGAACTCGGTGGTGTCGTGCACCGGGATGCCCTCGGTGATCACCACGCAGAGCCCGATCTCGGCGTCGATCGCCTCCTTGACCGCGTCCTTGGCGAACTTCGGCGGCACGAACACCACCGAGACGTCGGCGCCGGTCTCCCGCATCGCCTCGGCCACGGTGCCGAACACCGGCAGCACGGTGCCGTCGAAGTCCATGGTCTGCCCGGCCTTGCGGGCGTTGACGCCGCCGACCACCTTCGCGCCGGCCTTGAGCATGCGCCGGGTGTGCTTGGAGCCCTCCGACCCGGTCATGCCCTGAACGATGATCTTGCTGTTCTCGGTCAGCCAGATTGCCATCACGCACCTACCGCGGCGAGCTCGGCGGCCCGCTTGGCCGCTTCGTCCATCGTGTCCACCAGCTCCACGCGCGGCAGGGCCGCGTCCTGGAGGATCTTCCGCCCGAGGGCGGCGTTGTTGCCGTCGAGGCGGACCACGAGCGGGTGCTTCACCGACTCACCCCGCTCCTCGAGGAGCTTGAACGCCGAGACGATGCCGTTGGCGACGGCGTCGCAGGCGGTGATGCCGCCGAAGACGTTGACGAACACCGACTTCACGTCCGGGTCGGACAGCACGATCTCCAGGCCGTTCGCCATCACCTCGGCCGAGGCGCCGCCGCCGATGTCGAGGAAGTTCGCCGGGCGCTGCCCGCCGTACTGCTCGCCCGCGTAGGCGACGACGTCGAGGGTGGACATGACCAGGCCGGCGCCGTTGCCGATCACGCCGACGGTGCCGTCGAGCTTGACGTAGTTGAGGCCCTTCTCCTTGGCCCGGGCCTCGAGCGGGTCGGTCGTGGCCGCGTCGACGTACTTCTCGTGGTCGGGCTGCCGGAAGGAGGCGTTGTCGTCGAGCGTGACCTTGCCGTCGAGCGCGCGCACCTGCCCGTCGGCGCTGAGGATCAGCGGGTTCACCTCGACCAGGGTGGCGTCCTCGTCGACGAAGACCGCCCACAGCTTCTCGATGATCTCGGCGGCGCCCTCGATGGCCTTCTCGGGCAGGCCACCCGCCCTGGCGATCTCACGGGCGCGGGCGCGGTCGACGCCGGTGAGCGGGTTGATCGGGATCTTCGCCACCTTCTCCGGCGTGGCGTGCGCGACCTCCTCGATGTCCATACCGCCGGAGGCCGAGCAGATCGCCAGGAAGGTACGGTTCGCACGATCGAGCAGGAAGGAGAAGTAGTACTCCTCGGCGATCGCGCTCGCCTCCTCGATCAGGACCTTGTGGACCGTGTGGCCCTTGATGTCCATGCCGAGGATCTCGGTGGCCTTCCGGTAGGCGTCGTCGGCGTCCTCGGCCAGCTTGACACCGCCCGCCTTGCCCCGGCCACCGGTCTTGACCTGGGCCTTCACCACGACCCGCCCGGTCAGCTCCGCGGCCGCGGCACATGCCTCCTCCGCGGTGTGCGCGACCTTGCCGCGCGGCACCGGGATGCCGTACTCCGCGAAGAGCTCCTTCGCTTGATGTTCGAACAGGTCCACGAGGGTCCGTCCTTGCTTTCCGGCTGACTTGACTTTCGTCAACCAGGCTCGGCCGCCGCGCCCTCCAGGGGCATGCCAGGGGGGTTCTGCCAGGAGCCTGGCGTATCGCCAGTGAGCCTAGTCGTCACGGCTGGGTGAGGCGGCATCGGGTCCCGAATGCCCCGGTCCACGCGACACGCGGGACCGCCATTCAGGTACGGACCGGACACCTCACACGTTCACCCGCCCCGCTGTTGACTCCGACTTTCGGAACATCGGGGCAGAGTCCTCGCGGACCGATCGGCGGCACGGCGGGTGCGGAACCCCGGTGCCGGCCGCCCGGAACGCCCGGGCGGCCGCGAGCGAGACGAAGGTCACACCGATCACACGGTCGCGGGCACCGCCGAGCGCACCCAGTCGACGATCTCCTCCATGCTCGCCCCGGGCGTGAAGATCTTCGCCACGCCGAGCCGCTCCAGCTCGGGGATGTCGGCGTCGGGGATGATGCCGCCGCCGAACACGATGATGTCCTCGGCCCCCTGCTCGCGCAGCAGCTCCAGCACCCGGGGGAACAGCGTCATGTGCGCGCCGGACAGGATCGACAGGCCGATCGCCGCGGCGTCCTCCTGGATCGCCGCCTGCACGATCTGCTCGGGCGTCTGGTGCAGCCCGGTGTAGATGACCTCCGCGCCCGCGTCCCGCAGCGCCCGCGCGACGATCTTGGCGCCGCGGTCGTGCCCGTCGAGCCCCGCCTTGGCGATGACCACCCGAATGCCCGCCAGCGCACCGTCGCCCATGCCGACCTCCCAGACCGACGTTTCCTCGGCACAAGGCTAAAGCGTCCGGCGTCGCCATCCGAGGACCCGGGTGCGTCGTTTGTCCGGGTTATCGGCGGCGATCGCCGCGTTGAGCGCGGTGGCGAAGGCGGTCCACGCCGCGTACGGCGCGAGCGCCGCGGCGGCGCGGCGGTCGGCGCGGCCGAACCGGCGCAGCAGGGAGAGGTTCGACGCGTTGAGCGCGGCGAGGTCGGCGAGGGCGAGCCGGACCGCGTGGGCGCGGAAGAACAGCGGCGTCCAGGCGGCGTTGAGCGCGAGGTTCACGGCGAGGCCACGGGCCACGGCGCCGCGCTCGCCATCGGCCGCGGCGAGCGCGCGGGCCCCGGCGTACGCGATCAGCGCGTACAGCACGGGCCAGACCACCCCGAACGCCCGGGGCGGCGGCTGCCAGCGGGGCTTGCGCAGCCGCCGGTACCAGCGCGAGCGCGGGTCGGTGGCGAGCCCGCCGAGCGCGGCGGCCGCGGCGACCGCCGGGGCGGTGGCCACCAGGTAGCGGAGGACGGGCCGGTGGTGCGACTGGTCGGTCATGTACCGCGCACTACCCCGCAGCGGGCGGGCCATCCGCCGCGGCGCCCGCCGGGTCGCGCCGGGATTCCCGTCATCGGCGGCCGATTCGCCCCACGTCTCCCATCGGCCACATCCGCCACATCGGCCCGAGACATCACCGTGATCTTGGTGTGGCAGACTCCCGCCCACCCGACGTCGGATCAGAGTTTCGAGAGGAATCCCGATATGAGGCGCCTGACGGCTGGATTAGCGTGTGCCGCCGTCGCCGCCGTGATCGCGCCCACGGCGCCCGCCGCGCACGCGGCCGCGGACCGCCCGGTGTCGAAGCAGGCGGCCCCGCAGGGCACGGCGGCGAAGGACACGCAGCGGAAGCCCGACCCGATCGCCGCGGTCGGCAAGCGGCTCGCCGCCGGGGCCGGGGTGACCGTCCGCTCCACCACGGCGGTGCAGGGCACGCGCGTCGCCACCTCCACCGCCGCGTTCCGGCTCGACCGGTCCGGCCTCGCCGCCAGCGACGTCACCTCCCGGCTCACCGTGAAGGCGGCCGGGCTCGGCGAGGACGCCGCGCTCGCCGTGAAGCCGGAGCGCACGATCACGATCGGCGAGACGACGTACCTCAACAGCCCGCTGTTCCGCAAGCACCTCCCCACGGACCGCCCGCTGGTGGAGGAGAACAGCGCGGACCCGGCCCTGCTCACCGGCCCGCTCACCAGCGGCCGGGCGTGGATCGAGACCCGCAACGGCCCGGTCGCCGGCGCGCTCGGCGTCTTCGGCCAGCTCGTCAACCCGGCCGAGCCCGGAACGCTGAAGACCCTGCTCGCCACCACCAAGTCGGCCCGCTCCGGGGTCGTGGTGGACGGCGTGAAGACCACGGTCTACCGGGGCACGGTGACGATCGGCAAGCTGCACAAGGTCTCCCCGTGGCTGCGCGCCACGCTGCCGCTGCAGGCCGCCCCCAAGGCCGCGAACACCGCGATCGACTGGGCGCTGTACGTCGGCAAGGACGGCCTGCCCCGCCGGCTCGTGACCTCGTGGTCGCCGGCCGCCGTGGGGCTGGGCTCGCAGAAGCTCACCGTTGACAGCCGGTTCACCTCGTGGGCCGCGAAGGTCCGCGTCACGCCCCCGGCGGACGACCAGATCGTCCAGGTCGACCCGCGTCACCTCACCACGGCCTCCCCGCTCGGCCGGTGACCTTCGCGGCGCTCGACGGCGTCCGGGAGTGCCCCGGCACTCCCGGACCATCGGGCGCCGCGATGCCTCCGGCGCCGCCCCGGAACACGGCCCGCCGTCACGAAACCGTCACGAAAAGGCGGAGCGCGGCGCGCATTCGCCAGGCGGGTATCCCGGCCGCCTCCGCACCGCCCTCCGCCGCCTCGCGACACACTGTCTGACCTGCGCTTTCGGCACCCCCGCCGGCCGTTTGTCACGGCATGCGCGCAGGCATATTCGATATCGCCCCGCCGGACATTCTCCGCAATCGGCCCGGTTGACGTTTCATCTATTTCCTTCGGGCGGCCTTCGGTATTTACCCACGCACTTTCGTTCAACTTTAAATTACCGTCGATATTGGCCGTTCCGACACTTACTTGTGATCTTCGTCCGGCAAACTGCCCTGCGCAGCGCAGGAGAACAGGGTCAAAATCGAGAGGAAACCCCCAAATGAGGGCCATAGCCCCCAAATTAGCCACCCCGGCCGCCGCGGCGCTGTTCGCGCCCGTGGCGGTGGCCTCCCCCGCCCACGCGAAACCCGCCCCCGACCCGCTCACCGCGCTGCGCAAGCAGTTCGCCGCCGGCGGCGGCGTGACGTACACGTCCCGCACCACGCTGCGGAACAAGCGCATCGCCACCACCGGCGCGTTCCGGTTCGGCCGGTCCGGTCTCGCCGCGAGCCGGCTCTCCACCGGCCTCCGCGTGGCGCTCCCGAGCCTGCGCGAAAACCCCCTGCTCGAGGCGCCGCCCGAGAAGACCGTGAAGATCGGCCGCACCGCCTACATCCACAACATGGACGCGCTGTGGGCCGAGCCCACCCCGAGGCCGGCGAGGACCACGATCGACCGGAAGCCGTACGTCGGCGCGGACGGGCTGCCGCGCCGCACGGTCTCCTCGTGGTCGCCGGCCGCGTTCGGCGTGACCAAGGGCAGCTTCACCGCCGGCAGTGGATTCACCCGGTGGGACCGGAAGATCTCGATCAAACTCCGGCGGACCACGAGATCGTCCGGATGCCCAAATTCGAGATCAAGCCCCCGCTTACCGCGAAGTGACCGCTCGCGGGATCACGCCCGCACACACTCCGACCACACCCGTACGGCGCGCCGACGCGGCCGGACGCGTCGCGCGCGCCTTACCCGCGAAAGGACACCATGAAGAAGTTCCTGGCGGTGCTCGCCGCCACGCTCATCGCCCCCACGCTGGTGGCCGCCGCGACGCCGGCGGCCGCCCAGGCCGCGCCGCGCGACCCGGTCGCCGCGGTCCAGAAGCACGTCGCCGCCAAGAGCGGCGTGCGGATCGCCGAGAGCGTCCGGGTCACGATCGACGGCAAGGCCCTGCTCACCATGAAGCAGGCCGGTGTGCTCCGGCTCGACCCGCGCCGTAAGGAGTTCTACGACGTCACGAGCCGGATCACGGCGGGCGGGGAGAGCGCCAAGCTGCGCCTGCTCCGCGCCGGCGGCAAGGAGCACTACCTGCAGAGCCCGCAGCTCGCCGACGAGCTGCCCGAGGGCAAGACGTGGGTGAGCACCACCGAGTTCGCGTCCCTCCGCGGCCTCTCGCTCGCCGAGGGCACCGACCCCCGGGTGCTGAAGGTCCTGCTGGGCGGCACCGAGTCCAAGGTCCGCGGCGGCCGGCTGGACGGCGTGCAGACCGTGGCCTACCGGGGCACGATCCCGGTGCGCGAGCTCGCCAAGGTCGCCCCGAGCCTCCGCGACTTCGACACCGCGCTCAAGGGCCTCAAGGGCGTCAAGCCGCCGTTCGTCAACTGGAAGCTCTACGTCGGCCGGGACGGGCTTCCCCGCCGCCTCTACACCGAGGTCGTGCTGTTCGAGGACAAGCGGAACGGATCGATCAAGATCCTCGATGACGCCCGCTACAGCGCCTGGGGCACCAAGGTCACGATCAAGGCGCCGCCCGCCGACCAGGTGATCGACCTCGAGGAGCTGTCGAGCGACGTCGAGGAGGTCCTCATCCCGTTCGCCGACCCGGTCAAGGGCCTGAAGCTCGACACCGTCGCGCAGTGACGTCCCCGCGATGACCGTCCACGGTGACGGCGCGCATACCCGGGCCCCGGCGGCCGCGGCCGCCGGGGCCGTCCCGTGTTCCGGGGCGGTCAGAGCTTCTCGATGGGCGCGTAGCTGAGCAGCAGGGTCTTCACGCCCGCGCTGCCGAAGTCGATCTTCGCGCTGGTCTTGTCGCCCGCGCCGTCGACGGAGAGCACCGTGCCGAGGCCGAACTTGTCGTGGTTGACCCGGTCGCCGGGCGCGAGGTTCGGCACCGCCCGGCCGCCCCGCCGCGGCGCCGCCGCCGGGGCCGTCCGGGTCTCCCGCGCGGTCGCCGCCGTGGTGAGGGTCTTGCCCGGGTCGGTGCGCCACTCGATCAGCTCCTCGGGCACCTCGGCGAGGAACCGGGAGGCCGGGTTGAACGACGGCGCCCCCCACGCGCTGCGCACCAGGGCGCGGGACAGGTAGAGCCGCCGCTGCGCCCGGGTGATGCCGACGTACGCCAGCCGGCGCTCCTCCTCCAGCTCCTGCGGCTCGCCGAGCGAGCGCAGGTGCGGGAAGACCCCGTCCTCCAGCCCGGTGAGGAACACCACCGGGAACTCCAGGCCCTTGGCGGTGTGCAGGGTCATCAGCGTGACCACGCCCTGCCCGTCGTCGTTGTCCGGCACCTGGTCGGCGTCGGCGACGAGCGACACCTGCTCGAGGAAGTCGACGAGCCCGCCCTCGGGGTTCGCCTCCTGGAACTCCTGGGCGACCGCGATCAGCTCGTTGAGGTTCTCCAGCCGGCTCGCGTCCTGCGGGTCGTCGGAGTTCTCCA
>QGUZ01000035.1 GCA_003242605.1 Actinomycetota bacterium | reverse complement strand
CCCGCGCCGGTGGCCCCCCCGTGGGGGGGGAAGGCCGGGCCGGTCCCCCCGCGCGGGGGCACGCACGCCCGCCCTTCCCCCCCCCCGGGGGCGCCGCCTGAGCGGCCCGTCACCGCGCACCCCGGCCCCGGCGGGCGCGGCCTCGCCGGGGCCCACCCGGGGCCCGGGTACGGCCGGGCCGGGCGCGCGGCTCGGCCGCGCTTCGCGGGACGACGGAGCCGGCCCGCCTCGCGCCGGAAGGCGTCCTCACCCGGCGCGCCCGCCGTTCTCCTCGGCGACCTCCTCGGCGTCCTTCTCCGCCGTCCGGCCGGCCGGAGCGGCGAGCTCGTGCGCCGTGCGCGCCAGCCACACCGGGGAGAACATGCTCAGCGCGGCCTCCAGCGCCATCACGCCCACCGCGAACCTGGCGAACAGGGCGACCGACAGCAGCGGCAACAGCAGCGGGGCGATGGCGGCGATCCTGCCGAAACCGATCGTGGCGTCGCTCCACCGGCCGTCGCGGCGCTGGGCGAGAAGGATCATCAGCACCGAGGCGAGGGCCGCCAGGCCCGCCACGAGCCCGAGAAGTCCCAGGCCGGCGGCGCGGGAACCGCCGACCGCCAGGTAGCTCAGCGCGCCGATCAGCGCGAGCCCCACCGCGGCCAGCTTGAACGTCCGCGAGACCCCCGAGACGACCCGCACCAGCTGGACCAGGGTGACGGTCCCCACCAGGACCGTGACGACGTCCACCGGGACCGCGGCGCCCCTGCCGAGCAGCCGCCACAGCAGCAGCTCGACGAGCACGTTCGCGTACAGCAGGCGCCGTGCCCAGGCCACCCCGGGCGGCAGGGTCTCGGCGCGGGGCCGCACGGGACCGCGCAGCACCATCCACAACAGCCACCCGTTGACCAGGCCGGCCCCGGCGAGCGCCGGCACCAGCCAGGTCGGCCGGAAGGGGGCCCCCACACCGCCGTGCCCGTGAGCCACGCCAGCGGCGACAACTCCCCGGACACGGCGGCGTGCGCCGCGGCGGCGGCCACGGCGACCAGGTACAACGCGACGGCGACGACGGCCGCCCACCCGAAGCGGTAGCGGCCGACGGCGGCAGTGATCCGAGTGACGATACGGATGATCTTAGGCCATGGGTCCGTGATGCGCGGTCCGTTCCGGTATGCCGTACCGGCCGGGCCGCCGCGCCGGCACGCCCTCGCGGCCCGGTGGAGGTAAATTCGTTCGCCGCCGTACTAGCCTGCCGGAGTGCTGCTCTTCTCCCGCTCGTGGGCGGCGCTGCGCGCGGCCGTCGCGGAGCTGCCGGACGAGGCGTTCGCGCGGCCGTCCGGCTGTGCCGGGTGGCTCGTCCGCGACCTCGTGTGCCACCTGATCATCGACGCCCAGGACGTCCTGATCACCCTCGCCACCCCGGTCGACGCGGAGCCGACCCGCGACGCGGTCACCTACTGGGAGGTCTCCGCGACGCCGCCGACCGGCAACGACCCGCTCGACGCGCTGACCGTACGGCTCGCCGCCGCCTACCAGGAGCCCCGGCTGCTCAAGTTCCACCTCGACGACGTCGGCTCCGCCGCGGGCCGCGCCGCCGAGCTCGCCGACCCGGAGCTGCGGGTCGGCACCCGCGACCAGGTGCTCACCGTGCGCGACTACCTGTCGGCGTACGTCATGGAGTGGACCCTGCACCACCTCGACCTGATCGCGCACCTGCCGGACGCGCCCCCGCCGCCCGCCGACGGGCTCGCCGAGTCCCGCGCGCTGCTGGAGACGATCGCGGGCGCCGCGTTCCCCGCGTCCTTCTCCGACGCGGACGCCCTGCTCGTCGGCACCGGGCGGCGCCCCATGACCGAGACGGAGCGCGCCGCGCTGGGCGCACTGGCCGCGCGGCTCCCGCTCGTCCTCGGCTGAGCCGCCGCCCGCCGTACCGGCCCGCCGCCGGACGCCGCCGCCCGGACCGCACGGCCCGGGCGGGCGGCCGCGCCGGCGGCTACTGGAGGCCGCCGCGGACCGAGGTGATGCGCTGGGTGTTGAAGCCGAGCCAGTGCATCCGGCCGACATAGCGGGCGTGCTCGACCTTGATGCACCGGTCCATGATCACGGTGACGCCGCCCTCCTCGGCGATCCGCGCCGCCTCCTCGTTCACCACGCCGAACTGGCCCCACAGCGCCTTGGCGCCGATCCGCACCGCCTCGCGGGCGATGCCGGGCAGCGCGTCCGGGGCACGGAACACGTTCACCACGTCCACCGGCTCGGGCACCTCGAGCAGGCTCGGGTAGCTGGTCTCCCCCAGGATCTCGGTCTCCCGCGGGTTGACCGGGATCACCCGGTAGCCGTGCCGCTTGAGGTAGTAGCCGACGAAGTTGCTCGCCCGCAGCTCGTTGGCGGACAGCCCCACGATCGCGATCGTCCTCGCGGTGTGGAGGACGCGCTGGATGGTGAGCGGGTCCTGGTAGCGCGCGAGATCGGTCATGCCGCCCCCGCCTTCTTCTCCTCCTCGAGCACCGCGCGGACGCGGGCGAACCCCTGCTCCAGATCCCAGATGAGGTCGTCGACGGACTCGATGCCGACCGAGAGCCGCACCGACCCCGGCCCGACCCCGGCCGCGCGCAGCTCCTCGTCGCTGAGCTGCCGGTGGGTGGTGCTCGCCGGGTGGATGACGAGGCTCTTGGCGTCGCCCACGTTCGCCAGGTGCGACCAGAGGGTCAGGCCGGAGATGAAGCTCTGCCCGCCCTTGCGGCCGCCCGCGCAGTCGAACGAGAACACCGCCCCGGCGCCGCGCGGCAGGTACTTCTCCACCAGCGGGCGGTACTTGCTCTCCGGCAGGCCCGGGTAGCTGACGTTCGACGCCAGCTCGTGCTCCTGCAGGTACTTCGCCACCGCGAGCGCGTTCTGCACGTGCCGCTCCATGCGCAGCGACAGCGTCTCCAGGCCCTGCAGCAGCAGGAACGCGTTGAACGGGGACAGCGCGGCGCCCATGTCGCGCAGGGTCTCGGCACGCAGCTTCATCAAAAAGCCGTACATGCCGAACGTCTCGTGGAACTTCAGCCCGTGGTAGGCGGGCGAGGGGTCCGCGATCACCGGGTACCGCCCGTTCGACCAGTCGAACGTGCCCGAGTCGACCACGACGCCGCCGAGGGTGGTGCCGTGGCCGCCGATGAACTTGGTCGCCGAGTGGATCACGATGTCCGCACCCCACTCGATCGGGCGGCACAGGTACGGCGTGGCGAACGTGTTGTCCACGATCAGCGGCGCCCCGTGCTCGTGCGCGATCGCCGCGACGGTCTCGATGTCGAGCACGTTCCCGGCGGGGTTGCCGATCGTCTCGCCGTAGAACGCCTTGGTGTTCGGCCGCGCCGCCTTGCGCCACGCCTCCGGGTCGTCGGGGTCGACCCAGGTCAGCTCCACGCTCATCTTGCCGAGCAGGTGCTTGAGCTGGTTCACCGTACCGCCGTAGAGCGCGGATGACGCGACCACGTGGTCACCCGGCCGCAGCAGCGTGAAGAACACCGCCGCCTGCGCGGCGATGCCGCTGGCGAACGCGACCGCGCCGCAGCCGCCCTCGAGGTTCGCCACCCGCTCCTCGAACACCGCGACGGTCGGGTTCATGATCCGGGAGTAGGTGTTGCCGTACTCCTGCAGGTTGAAGTAGGCCGCCGCGGACTCCGGGTCCTCGAAGACGTAGCTCGTGGTCTGGAAGATCGGTACGGCGCGGGCGCCGGTGTTCGGGTCGGGCCGCTGCCCGGCGTGCACCTGCCGGGTCTCGAACCCGAACTCCCGCGCCTCCTCTGTACGGGGGATCCGGTCGGTCACAAGTCCTCTTCCTCGACGTCACTCGGCCCCGGCCTCGGCCAGGAACCGCCGGATGATGGGCGTCTGTCGCGCTTCCTCGAGCAGGAAGCAGTCGTGACCGTACGGCGCGTCGATCACATGGAGTTCGACCGGCTTGCCGAGGGCACGCAGCGCCCGCTCGATTTCCTCGGACGCGGAGGGAGGGTACAGCCAGTCGGAGCTGAAGGCGATGAGCAGGGTCCGCGCGCGGACCCGCTCCAGGGCCCGCTCCAGCGACCCGCCGCCGTGCTGCCGCGCCAGGTCGAAGTAGGTCAGCGCGCGCGACAGGTACAGGTAGGTGTTGGCGTCGAAGCGCTTGACGAACGAGCCGGCCTGGTGGCGCAGGTAGTTCTCCACCTGGAACTCCGGCTCGGTGAGCGTGTAGCGGATGTCGTCGGAGAACTGCAGGCGGCGGCCGAACTTGCCCTCCAGCGCGACCGCGGACAGGTAGGTGATGTGGCCCACCATCCGGGCCACGCCCATGCCCGCGTCGGGCGCCCGGCCCGTGCCGTAGTAGCGGCCGCCCTGCCAGGCCGGATCCCGCATGATCGCCTCACGCGCGATCGCGTTCCACGCCACCCCCTGCGGGTGGAGCGCGTGCGTGCTGGCGATCACCACGATCGAGTCGACCTCGTCGGGGTAGGCGACCGCCCACTCCAGGGCCTGCATGCCGCCGAGCGAGCCCCCGGCGACCGCGGCGAGCCGTTCGATGCCCAGGGCCCTCAGGAACGCCCGCTGCGTCCGCACCATGTCCCCGACCGTGATCACGGGGAAGTCCGGCCCGTACGGCTCGCCGGTCTCCGGGTTGATCGACGACGGCCCGGTCGTGCCGCGGCAGCCGCCGAGCAGGTTGGTGCAGACGACGAAGTAGCGGTCGGTGTCGAAGGCCTTGCCGGGGCCGATCATCCCGTCCCACCAGCCGAGCCCCTTGTTGCGCGCGCCGTCCCGTTCCTCGGCGCCGAACCCGTCACGGGTGCCCGCCTCGGGCGGCGTCTTGGCGATGCCGGCGGCGTGGGCGTCACCGCTGAGCGCGTGGCACACCAGGATCACGTTGTCGCGCAGCGGCGACAGGGTGCCGTAGGTCTCGTAGGCGACGCGCACGGGGTACAGCTCGCGGCCGCAGTCGAGGGGGATCGGCTCCGGCAGGTCGAGGTACCGGGTCTCCACCACGCCGACACTGCCGGGTGCGACCGTCGGTACTGAGTGTGACATGGGGCCATGCTAGCCGCCGCCTTCCGTATATGGTCAAATACCTAGCGGCAAACCTGGGATTTAGGCAAAGGACGGATCTCATGACGACCACGGTCGACAACGGCGTGAACGTCAAGCACCTGCTCGACGCCCGCGAGGCCCTGAAGAAGCAGCCGGAGGCCGCCCAGTTCGTCTGGAAGGCGAAGTCCAAGTGGGAGCGCGGCGTCAACACCACGATCACCGTGAAGGAGTTCTACGGCCTCGGTGAGGACCGGGAGCACAAGGACGAGTCGGTGTTCAAGGCCGACCACCCCGACGTCTTCGGGGCCGAGGACAACGGCATCACCCCGATCGAGTACCTGCTCGTCGGCCTGGCGAGCTGCCTGACCGCCGGCATCGCCTCCGTCGCGCAGAACCGCGGCATCCAGCTCCGCTCGGTGGAGGCCACCGTCGAGGGCCGCCACGACATCCGGGGTATCCTCGGTGCCGACCCCGACGTCCGGAACGGCTACAACGACATCAAGGTCACCTTCCACATCGACGCCGACGCCTCCCGCGAGGAGATCGAGGCCCTGGTGGCCCAGTCGCAGAAGCGTTCGGCCGTGTTCGACGCCCTCACCAACCCGACGGACGTCACCGTCGAAGTCGCCTGAGAGGTCGAGCCATCATCGAGCGAGTCACCACGGTCGTCATCGGGGCCGGCCACGCCGGCCTCGCGGCGAGCCACTTCCTCAGCGAACGGTCGATCGACCACGTCGTGCTCGAGCGCGGTGAGGTGGCGAACTCCTGGCGGAGGGAGCGCTGGGACTCCCTCCGTCTCCTCACCCCGAACTGGCAGAGCCGCCTGCCGGGCTACCACTACGACGGCCCGGACCCGGACGGCTACATGTCCATGCCCGAGGTGATCAAGTTCATCGAGGGCTACGCCGCGTTCACCCGCGCCCCGGTCCGCACCGGCGTGAACGTCACCTCGGTACGGCGCGCCGACGACGGCTACCACCTGGCCACGAGCGACGGCGAGTTCCGCGCCCGCACGGTGGTGCTGGCGAGCGGCGCCTGCAACCGCCCGAACGTGCCCGGGCTGAGCGAGGGCGTGCCGCCGGAGATCGTCCAGATCACGCCGTTCGACTACCGCGGGCCCGACGCGCTCCCCGAGGGCGGCGTGCTCGTGGTCGGCGCGTCGGCCACCGGGGTGCAGCTCGCCGCCGAGCTGCAGCGGTCCGGCCGCCAGGTGATCCTCTCGGTCGGCGAGCACGTGCGCATGCCCCGCGTCTACCGCGGCCGCGACGTGCTGTGGTGGATGGACCACTCGGGCGTATGGGACCAGCGGTACGACGAGATCGAGGACCTCACCCGCGCCCGGCGGCTGCCCTCCCCGCAGCTCGTCGGCACCCCCGAGCGGATGACGCTCGACCTCAACGCGCTCACCGCCATGGGGGTCGAGCTGGTGGGGCGCTGGGCCGCGGTGCGCGACGGCGTCGCGCTGTTCTCCGGCGGGCTGCGCAACATGTTCACGCTCGCCGACCTCAAGATGAACCGCCTGCTCTCCACCTTCGACGAGTGGGCGCGCGAGAACGGCCGCGACGACGAGGTCGGCCCGCCGGAGCGCTTCGAGCCCACCCGGGTGCCGTCGTCCGCCCGGCTGCGCATCGACCTGCGCAGCGGCGAGATCCGCACCGTGCTGTGGGCCACGGGCTTCCGCCCCGACTACTCCTGGCTCCACGTGCCGGTCGTCGACGACAAGGGCCACCTCCGCCACGACGGCGGCGTGGTCGTCGACAGCCCCGGCCTGTACGCCCTGGGCCTGCCCGTCCTGCGCCGCCGCCGGTCCACCTTCATCAACGGCATCGAGCCCGACGCCCGCGAGGTCATCGACCACCTCGCCGGGCATCTGAACCACGCCGCGTGACACCGTCCGGCGTACCCGCGGAGCCACGCGAAAGCCGGCCCAGCCGATCCTGGGCCGGCTTATCTGCTTTCCAACGGCACTAAACCAGCGCAGAACGAAGTCAGCACATGTCGAGCGAACCGACACGCGTATCGCCGACCCGCTCAACGGTCTCGCTCGGCTGACGCGAAGGGCTGCGGCGACGGGGTTCCGCACCCGGACGGGACTCGTGCCCGGGCGGTGCGTCCGCCATGAGCACCGCACCGGCGCTCCTCGCGCCGTTCCGGCCGGTCAAGGATTCGCCCGGAAACAGGCAAGGAATGACTCTCATCATGGCGAACACCTTCTTGCCCGTCTCCGCCACGAGCCTGCGGCCGCATCCGGCGGTGCCGTCCCCCGGGCAGCGGCGCGCGGCCTGCCACACCGCGACGATGCCGGCCGTCGGGCGCACCCATGACCCTGAGCCGCGCATCGGCCGCCGTCGTCGTGTCCCCAGCCCCGAGCAAGGCACCGCCCGCCAGGCCGTCGCCCGCGAGATCCGCACGGGGTTCCCGGCCCGTGCGTGCTGCGGCGCCTGCGCCCCGCGCGTGCGCCCGCCGGCCGAGACGTGGGCATGCCGTACCCGCGACGAGATCGCCGCGGTCGCCGCTGGGGCCGCGGCCGCCATCCGGGCGGGGGTGGCCTCCTGATGACCTACGCCGCCAGACCCCCTACCACGCGGACGCTGACCGCCCCGATCACCGGCCCGGTCGTCCTGGACCTGACCATGCCGTCCGGACTGATCAACGTCACCGTCACCGGCATCGACCGCGCCGAGATCACCCTGGCCACCGGCGCCCCCGCCGGCAGCCCCGCGGCCCAGGCCGTCGACGCCGCCGCGATGAGCATCAACACGCGGGTCATGACGGTTCACGTCCCCACCCCGGACGACGACGAGGCCGGCACGTGCACCGTGACCTCCGTCATCGTCATCTCCGGCGGCACCGTCCGCATCTCCGGTGCGGCCGCCGACGACGCCGTCACCGGGGCGATCGGGTCCGGGGTGTACGCCGAGGTACGGCTCCCGCCCGGTTCGGCCCTGCGGGTGGACACCGAGTCCGGCGAGGTCGTCACGGCGGGCGAGCTGGAATGGATCGACTTCGCCTCCGACTCCGGTGACCTGGAAGCGGAGGCGTGCGGAAAGCTCACCGCCTCGACCACATCGGGCGACGTCAGCGCCGAGGTCGCCGATCGCGTCATGGTGCGGACGGTATCCGGTGACGTCTGGCTGGGCCGTACCGAGGCCGCGGTGGTGTCGTCCACCTCCGGCGACCTCGACATCGACGACTTCGGTGGATCGGCTCAACTGACCACCGTGTCCGGTGACATCACGGTCGCCGCGACGGAGAGCGGACATCTGATCGCGTCGTCCGTCTCGGGCGACATCACCGTCACCGCCCCGGAAGATCTGGTCGCGTCTCGCGCGCTGACGGTCCAGGCGCACTCCGTCTCCGGTGATGTCCGCACCCCACGCCCGCGTACGGCCCGGCACCGGCGGCGCCGTCGCGTCTTCCGACCGTGATGGCCCAGCCCCCATCCGCGCCCGGCCTCGGTGGCAAGCGGCCGGTGGCCGTCCCCATATCCGGCGGCGCGCCTGTCACCCGGTCGGACGCGTACCACTTCCGCGGACGCGGCTCGGGGTGCCCGGCGGCTCGTGCGGGCAACGGCGTCGAGGTCCGCTGAAGCGCCACGCCACGTGACCGGACGACCATCGGGAGCGGAACGACCGCCCAAGGAGAGGCTGCAGGCCGGCCTGATCGTGGCCCGCGGTCGGCCCGGACCGGCCCACAACCGGCGAGCACCGACGAAAACGGGCGGGACTCCATGAGACTGGAGACCCGCCCGTTCAGACGTCGTCTGACCTGGTCAGCGCGTAGATCGCACTGGTCATGGTCTGGTGCCCCCTGCAGGATTCGAACCTGCGCACCCGGCTCCGGAGGCCGGTGCTCTATCCCCTGAGCTAAGGGGGCGCGTGCGGGTTCAAGAGTATCAGTAGACGAGGGGTGGTTGGGACATCGGCCGGGTGACAGATCAACGACCGGACACGGTTCGGGCGGAGAGTGGGCGACGGGAGGGGGTTTGGTCTAGCCTCGCGGCCGTGAGTGATTCTCCTGGGCGTGTGCTGGTGGTGGATGACGACGAGGTCATCCGGCAGCTGATCGCGGTCAACCTCACCCTGGAGGGGTTCGAGGTGGAGACCGCCTGTGACGGACAGGACTGTCTGGACCGGGTGCTGGAGGTCCGGCCGGATGTGATCACCCTCGATGTGATGATGCCGCGGCTCGACGGGTGGGTCACGGCCACCCGGCTGCGGGACGACGAGCGGACGCGGCACATCAAGGTGATCCTGCTCACCGCGCGGGCGCAGGAGGCCGACAAACAGCGCGGGCTCTCCCTCGGGGTCGACGCGTACATGACCAAGCCGTTCGATCCGGAGGATCTCATCAAGCTCGTGCGGGAGCTCGCGCAGCAGGCGCGGACGCCGCAGCACGGCTGAGCGCCGCGGCGCCGGGTACGGCCGGGCCGGGGCGGGCGAGCGGCGCGGGCCACGGCCCCGCAGGGACAATAGCCGCCTATCTGGGCAAACGGGACAAATGACCTTACGGCGCTCTTAGGTGCCGGGGCGCATCCTGGACTCATCCTGCTGGTGCGAAGGAAGAAGTGATGAGTCCCGGCCACGACGAGTTCAGCACGACGGAGATCCTCGAGAGCGGACCTCCCCGGCGGCGGCGCCGCATCCCGAGGCCCGTCCTCTTCACCGCCGTCGCCGCGCTCACGGTCACCGCGGGGGCGGGCGTGGCGGCTGCGACCACGATCGACACGCCGGGCCCGGAGACGCCGACCCCCACGGCCACCGCGTCGACCGCCCCGGCGCCGAGCGAGACCCAGGCTCCCGCCCCGAGCCAGAGCCCGGCCCCGGCTCCCAGCGAGAGCCGGTCGGCCGGACCGGACCGGGACTGGCGGTACCGCCGGCACGGCGGCTGGGGCTCGCGGTGGTTCCGGCCCTTCGGCGGCACCCTCCACGGCGAGTTCGTGGTACCCGGTGACCAGGAGGGCCAGTGGCGGACGGTCGCCGTCCAGGTCGGCGAGGTGACCGCGGTCGATCAGGACTCGGTGACGGTCCGCAGCGAGGACGGCTACACCCGGGAGTACGCGGTCACATCGGAGACCCGGATCAACAGCGACCAGGGGATCGGCGCGATCCAGGTGGGACACCAGGTCGCGGTGACGGCCGAGGTGCAGGGCGGCACCGCGACGGCGCGCGCGATCCTCGACAAGGACCTGCGGCCGAGCAGGGGCTTCCGGCATCACCGGCACGGCGGAGGCCCCCGCTGGTTCGGCCGCGACGAAGACCGGCCTCACTCCTCACCACCGTCGCCGGAGGCCACGCCCTCGGCGACGACCACGGCCTGAGGGCTCACCGCCGAGGGAGCTCTCGGGCCCGTGGTCACCCGTCCACGGTCACAGCCTGCGGTGGACACCGGCCCCCGGCTCCGCATCCCGCGGACCGGGGGCCGACATATGCCCGGCGCCCGCCCGGCACGGCCCGGCCGCCCCGGCACACGGCGACCACGGCGAGGCCGGGTCCGGCGTTCGAGCCCGCCGCCGGACCCGGCCGCCCGCGCACCACGGCCGCGAACGCGGCCCGGCCGTACGGCTCGGCCCTCCGGCTTGCGGTCGAGCCCGGCCGCGCGGGCCTGCTCGACGAGCAGGGCGGCGAAGTCCTCCTCGCCGTGGCCGGTCGCCACGGCGGCCTGGATGAGCCGGTGGGTGAGCGCGGCGAGCGGGACCGGCGCCGCCAGGGCGCGCGCGGCGGCGAGGCCCAGGTCGAAGTCCTTGCGCAGCAGCTCGGTGGTGAACGAGGGGGTGAAGCCGAGCCCGACCAGCGCCGGGGTCTTGTACCGGGTGAAGGTGGAGCCGAGCACCGAGTCGTTGCGGAATCCGAGGAAGGCCGACCGGGGGATGCCGGCCTTCTCCGCCATCACCGTCACCTCGGCGAGCGCCTGGGTGAGCACGCCGAGCACGATGTTGTGGCAGAGCTTGGCGACGCGGGCGCTCTCCCCCTCGCCCACGTAGGTCACCGCCCGGCCGAGCGCGCCGAGCAGGCCACAGACCTCGTCGAACGCCTCCCGCGGGCCCGACACCACGAGGGTGGCGTCGCCCGCGGCCACGGCACCGGGGTTGCCGCTCACCGGGGCGGCGAGCAGCGCGGTGCCCGCCGCCGCGGCCCGCTCCCGGACCCGCTGCGAGGCGTCCGGCGCCGCGGTCGAGGTGTCGACGAGCACCCGGCAGCCGCCCGCGTCGAGCAACGCGCCGGCGACCTCGGCGAACCGCGGGGAGTCCGGCAGCGAGGTGAACACCACGTCGAACCCGGCGAGGTCGGCGATCGCGCCGGCGACCGTCGCCCCGGACACCGCCTCCGCCTTCGCCCGGGTGCGGTTGTACACGGTCACCGCGTGCCCGGCCGCGATCAGCCGCGCCACCAGGGCGGCCCCCATCCTGCCGACGCCGATCCATCCGATACGGGTCACCGGCCACCTCCCGGCCTGCTGCGATCACCTTCCCGCGCGTCCGTGCCCGGGCCGCGCCACCAAGTGACCGGCTGTGCCGTATCGACCTGAGAGCGCTCTCAAACACGCTCGGCGTCCGTGAGGTAACGGCAATTGTTACCTAGTCAACCCTTGACCGCCATGAAAGTTCCACACAACCTTATCAGAGAGCGCTCTCTTCATGATCAAGATTGCAACGGCACCCAGAGAGGGTTCCCTATGGGTAGATCGCGTTCCCGGCTCCTGGTCCCCCTCGTCTCGGCCGCGATGCTCATGGTCGCCGCCTGCGGCGGCGGATCCGGCTCCGGCGGGCAGGACTCGGCGGCCTCCGGAGAGAAGATCAAGCTGACCGTCGGGCTGTTCGGCGACTTCGGCTTCGGGCCGCTGTACGAGGAGTTCAAGAAGACCCACCCGAACATCGAGATCGAGGAGCGCCAGGCCGCCTTCGCCGACCACCACACCAACCTCGCCGCGCGCCTCGCCACCGGCGCGGGCGCGGCCGACGTGGAGGCGATCGAGGTCGGCTACATCAGCTCGTTCACCGCGCAGCCGGACAAGTTCGTCAACCTGCGCGACTACGGCGCGGGCGAGCGCGAGAAGGACTACCTCGACTGGAAGTGGAAGCAGGGCCTGGGCAAGGACGGGTCCACCATCGTCGGCCTCGGCACCGACGTGGGCGGCCTCGCCATGTGCTACCGCAGGGACCTGTTCGAGAAGGCCGGGCTGCCCAGCGACCGCGACGAGGTGTCGAAGCTCTGGCCCACCTGGGAGAAGTACATCGAGGTCGGCAAGCGGTTCACCGAGAAGGCGCCGGACGGGGCGAAGTTCTTCGACGGCCCGGGTGAGATCTTCCGCGCGATCATCGGCCAGGCGCCGGTCGGCGTGTACGACGAGAACGACAACATCGTCGTCGCCACGAACCCGCACGTGAAGCAGGCCTGGGACCTGAGCGTCGAGATGATCCAGGCCGGCCTGTCGGCGAAGATCGGCGCGTTCACCCCCGAGTGGAACACCGGCTTCGCCAAGGGCTCGTTCGCGACCGTGGTGTGCCCGGCGTGGATGACCGCCTACATCCAGGACCAGGCGAAGAACGCGGCCGGCAAGTGGGACATCGCCGCGATCCCCGGCGGCGCGGGCAACAGCGGCGGCAGCCACCTCACCGTGCCGAAGCAGGGCAAGCACCACAAGGAGGCCGCGGAGCTGGTGATGTTCCTCACCTCGCCGGAGAACCAGGCGAAGGTGTTCAAGAGCACCGGCAACTTCCCGTCGATCCCGGCCCTCTACGACCAGCCGGACATCCAGAACTTTAAGAAGGAGTTCTTCAACAACGCACCGGTCGGCAAGATCTTCTCCGACGCGGCGCGCAACCTCAAGCCGCAGCACCTCGGCCCCAAGGAGGGCGACGTGCGCACGGCCATCGGCAACGGCCTCACCCGGGTCGAGCAGGGCAAGCAGACCCCCGATGAGGCCTGGCAGCAGGTGCTGAAGGACGTGGAGAAGATCAAGTAGGCCCGGCCGTCCGCCAGACGCCGTCCGCGGGCCCGCCGGCGCACGCCACGCGGGCCCGCGCAGCCGGAAAGGAAACCGATGTCCGCTCCCGTACAGGCGGAGGCCCGGCCACGGGCGGCAGGGTCGCCCCCGGCCGCCCACCGGCGCTCCCGCCGGCACCTGTTCGACACCAAGATCACCCCGTACGCCTACATCTCGCCGTTCTTCCTGCTGTTCTTCGCCTTCGGCCTGTTCCCGCTGGCGTACACGGCGTGGGTCTCGCTGTACGACTGGAACCTGCTGTCGGACGAGCAGACCTTCGTCGGCCTCGACAATTACGCCGAGCTGCTCGCCGACGGCTACTTCTGGAACGCGGCGTTCAACACGCTCTCGATCGGCGTGCTGTCGGCGGTGCCGCAGCTGCTGTTCGCGCTGTGGCTCGCCCACCTGCTCAACCGGCCGCTGCGGGCGCAGACCTTCTTCCGGGTCACCCTGCTGCTGCCGAACGTCACCAGCGTCGTCGCCGTCGTGGTGATCTTCAGCCAGCTGTTCGGCCGCGAGTTCGGGCTGATCAACATGGTGCTCGAGGCCTTCGGGTTCGGCCGCATCGACTGGCAGGCGGGCACCGCGACCAGCCACGCCGCGATCGCCACGATGATCATGTGGCGGTGGACCGGCTACAACGCGCTGATCTACCTCGCCGCGATGCAGGCCGTGCCGCGGGAGCTGTACGAGGCCGCCACGCTCGACGGCGCCTCCACGTTCCGGCAGCTCCGCAGCATCACGATCCCGATGATCCGGCCGACGATCATCTTCACGGTCATCGTGTCGACGATCGGCTCGATGCAGGTGATCGCCGAGCCGATGCTGTTCGGCGCCCAGGTGAGCGCGGGCGCCATGGCCACCGGCGGCTCCGACCGGCAGTTCCAGACCCTCGCCCTGTACCTGTACGAGCAGGGCTTCCGCAGCTTCGAGTTCGGCTACGCCTCGGCCGCGGCCTGGGTGATGTTCCTGCTGGTCGTGCTCGTCGTCGGGATGAACTTCCTGATCGTCCGGCGGATGCGGGGGTCGCTCGACTCATGACGAACGCACTGATTCCCGGCCCGGCGACCGCCGGGGTGACCCGGATCCGGCGGCCGCGGCGGGGCGCCTGGCGCGAGTTCGCGTCCCGGCCGCTCACCTACCTCACGCTCATCGCGGTGGCGTTCTTCTCCGCGTTCCCCATCTACTGGAGCGTGGTGGTCGCCTCGCACGACAACTCGGCGCTCGCCCAGATCCCGCCGCCGCTGCTGCCCGGCGGCAACTTCTTCGCCAACGTCGCCCGGGTGTTCGACACCGCGCCGTTCCAGCTCGCGCTGATCAACTCGGTGATCGTGGCCGGGTCGATCACGATCTCGGTGATGCTGTTCTCCACGCTCGCCGGGTTCGCCTTCGCCAAGCTGCGGTTCCGCGGGCGCAACGCGCTGCTCGTGCTCACCATCGCCACGATGATGGTGCCGACCCAGCTCGGGATCATCCCGCTCTACATGATGATGATCAAGCTGGAGTGGACCGGCACGCTGTACGCGGTGATCGTGCCCTCGCTGGTGAGCGCGTTCGGCGTGTTCTTCATGACCCAGTACCTGTCCCGGGCGCTGCCCACCGAGCTGATCGAGGCCGGGTGGGTGGACGGCGCGAGCACCTGGGCGCTGTTCTGGCGGGTGGTGCTGCCGATCGCCCGGCCGGCCGCGGCCGTGCTCGGAATGCTCACCTTCATGACGGCCTGGAACGACTACTTCTGGCCGCTCGTCGTGCTCACCCCGGAGAACCCCACCGTCCAGGTGGCGCTGTCCCAGCTCGCCGCCGGATACGTGCAGGACTTCACCCTCGGCCTCGCGGGCACCGCGGTCGCCACGCTGCCGCTCGTGCTCGTGTTCGCGCTGCTCGGCCGCCACATCATCGGCGGGATCATGCAGGGCGCCGTCAAGGGATGACCGCCGGGCCGCCCGCCGCGCCGGGCGGGCGCCGCACCCGGCCACCGTCACGGCCCGCGCAGGGCACCGTTCACGGAAGGAGAACGATCATCGACACCGAGACTCGGGGGCGGTCGGCGGCGCCGAGCGTCGCCGGCCAGGACCAGGACGACGTGATTTTCCCGGACGGCTTCGTGTGGGGGGCGGCCACCGCCGCCTACCAGATCGAGGGCGCGGCGGCCGAGGACGGCCGGGGCCCGTCGATCTGGGACACGTTCTCGCACACGCCCGGCAAGGTGCGCGACGGGCACACCGGCGACGTCGCCTGCGACCACTACCACCGGTACGCCGAGGACGTGGCGCTCATGCGCGAGCTGGGCCTGCGGGCCTACCGGTTCTCGGTCGCCTGGCCGCGGGTGCAGCCGGACGGCCGCGGCCCGGTCAACGCCCGCGGCCTCGACTTCTACGACCGGCTCGTCGACGAGCTGCTGCGGGCCGGGATCACCCCGTACGTCACGCTCTACCACTGGGACCTGCCGCAGGCGCTGGAGGACGCGGGCGGCTGGCCCGCGCGGGACACCGCGTACCGGTTCGCCGACTACGCGCGGGCCGTGTACGACCGGCTCGGCGACCGGGTGCGGACCTGGACCACGCTGAACGAGCCGTGGGTGGCCGCGTTCCTCGGGTACGCCTCGGGCCGGTACGCGCCGGGCCGGACCAGCCCGGCCGACGCGTTCCGGGCGGCCCACCACCTGCTGCTCGGGCACGGCCTCGGCGCGGCCGCGCTCCGCGAGGCGGGGGCCGAGGAGATCGCGCTCACCCTCAACCTCGCCCCGGTGCGCACCCCGCCGCACGCCGCCGCCGAGCCGGACAAGGCCGCGGCCCGGCTGGTGGACGGCCTGCTCAACCGGCAGTTCCTCGACCCCGCGCTGCGCGGCGCCTACCCGGAGGACGTGCTCGCGGTGGTGGAGCGGCACGCCGGGCTCGGCCACATCCGCGACGGCGACCTCGAGCTGATCAACCGGCGGATCGACCTGCTCGGCATCAACTACTACAACCCGACCGTGGTCTCGGCCCGGCCGGGCGAGCCGGCGAACCCGGCCTTCCCCGGCACCGAGGG
Organism: Actinomycetota bacterium; assembly: GCA_003242605.1. Classification (GTDB taxonomy): domain Bacteria; phylum Actinomycetota; class Actinomycetes; order Streptosporangiales; family Streptosporangiaceae; genus Thermopolyspora. Next base: position 11,859 of record QGUZ01000035.1, on the reverse strand, counting down.
CGTGTCCTTCGAGCCGCCCACCGGCCCGGTCACCGCGCTCGGCTGGGAGATCGACCCCACCGGGCTGAGCTCCCTGCTCGTCCGGCTCTCCCGCGAGTACCCCGGCGTCGGCCTGCTCATCACCGAGAACGGCGCCGCGTTCGACGACGAGGTGGTGCCGGACGGCGCGGGCGGCGACCGGGTGCCGGACCGGGATCGCATCGCCTACCTCGACGGCCACCTGCGCGCCGCGCACGCCGCGATCAAGGAAGGAGCCGACCTGCGCGGTTATCTCGTATGGTCACTCTTGGACAACTTCGAGTGGTCCGAGGGCTACCACCCCCGGTTCGGCATCGTGTACGTGGACTATGCGACCCAGCGGCGGGTGCCCAAGGACAGCGCGCTGTGGTATCGAGACGTGATCCGGCGGAACGGAGTGCGGTGAGCAGGACGAGACGACCGACACTGGAGGCGGTGGCGGCCCGTGCCGGGGTGTCCCGGGCGACGGTGTCCCGGGTGGTGAACGGCCAGCCGACGGTCACCCCGGAGATCCGCGCCCAGGTGATGCGGGCGATCGAGGAGCTGGGCTACATCCCCAACTCGGCGGCCCGCAGCCTCGTCACCAAGCGCACCGACTCCTACGCCCTGGTCGCCTCGGAACCCCCGTCCCGGGTCTTCTCGGACGACCCGCTGTTCTCGATCGTGATCCGCACGGTGAGCGTGGAGCTGGAGGCCGCCGACAAGCAGGTGGTGCTCATGCTCGCCAGCTCGCCGCGCAGCCACGCCCGGATCGAGCGGTACATCGCGGGCGGGCACGTGGACGGGGTCATGCTCATCTCGATGCACGCCGCCGACCCGCTCCCGGCCGCGATCCTGCGCGTGGGGGTGCCGGTGGTCTCGTACGGCCGGCCGGCGGTGAACGTCGAGATGCCGTACGCGGACAACGACAACGTGGGCGGCGCCCGCCGGGCGGTCGAGCACCTGCTCGCCACCGGCCGGCGCCGCATCGCCACGATCGCCGGGCCCCCGGACATGATCGCTGGCCAGGACCGGCTCACCGGCTACCGGGAGGCGCTGCGCGGCTCGGGGCGGCGGTCGATCGTCGCGGTCGGCGACTTCACCCGGGAGTCCGGCGCGGTCGCGATGCGGCAGCTGCTCGAGGACGATCCGCAGCTCGACGCGGTGTTCGCCGCGAACGACCTGATGGCGATCGGCGCGCTGCAGGCGCTGCGCCGGGCGGGCCGCCGGGTGCCCGACGACGTGGCCGTGGTCGGCTTCGACGACATCGAGGCGGCGAAGTACACCGATCCCCCGCTCACCACGGTGCGCCACCCGGTCGTCGACCAGGCCACCGCGATGGTGCGGCTGCTGCTCACCCCGCCGTCGGAGCGCACCACCGACCGGGTGATCCTGCCGACCGAGCTCATCATCCGGGACTCGGCGTGACGCCCGGTCACAGCCAGCCCATCTCCTGCGCGGCGCGGATCGCGGCGATGCGGTTCGCCGCGCCGAGCTTGGTCATCGCGCTCGACAGGTAGTTGCGCACGGTGCCCTCGGTGAGGTGGAGCTCGGCGGCGATCTCGCTCACCGAGGCGCCGCGCGCGGCGAGGCCGAGCGCGGCCCGCTCCCGCTCGGTGAGCGGGTTCTCGCCCGCCATCATCGCGGTGGCGGCGAGCTCCGGGTCGAGGTGCCGCCCGCCCGCGTGCACCTTGCGGATCGCCGCGGCGAGCTCGTCGGCGGAGGCGTCCTTGGGCAGGAAGCCGCGCACCCCGGCGGCGAGCGCCCGCCGCAGGTAGCCCGGCCGGCCGAAGCTCGTCAGGATGAGCACGGCCCGGCCGGGCAGCGACTCGGCGACCGCGAGCCCGTCCATGCCGGGCATCTCGATGTCGAGCACGACCACGTCCGGGTCGTGGGCGGCGACCGCGGCCGCGACCTCGTCGCCCCGGCCCACCTGGGCCACCACCTCGATGTCCGGCTCCAGGCCGAGCAGGGTGGCGATCGCGGTGCGCACCAGGTGCTCGTCGTCGGCGAGCAGCACCCGGATCACGTCGTCCCCCGCAGCGGGATCTCCGCCGCCAGCTCCCACCGGCCGCGGCCGGCCGGTCCGGCCCGCAGCACCCCGCCCGCGGACGCGACCCGCTCGGCGAGGCCCGCGAGCCCGGTCCCCCGCTCCGCCTCGCCGCCGGGCGCGGCGTCCGCCGAGGCGTCCGGCACCCGGGGCCCGGGCGGCGCCCCGGCCCCGTCGTTCCGCATCGTGAGCACCACTCCTCCGTCCCGCACGGTCAGGCCGATCTCGCAGACGCCCGCCCTGCTGTGCCGCAGCACGTTCGTCGCGCCCTCCCGCACCACCCAGGCGAGCAGCGTGGTCACGTCCTGCGGCAGGCCGGCCGTGCCGGTCTCCGGCTCCACGCTCAGCGTGCACCGGACTCCCCCGGCCTCGAGCACGGCGCGCACGCTGCGCAGCTCGGCGTCGAGGTCGACGGTACGGTAGCCGCGCACGGCGGCGCGGATCTCGCGCAGCGCCTCCCGGGCGAGCCGCCGTACCTCGGCCATCTCCTCGGCGGCCCGGGCCAGGTCGGTCCGGGCGAGCTTCTCGGCGACCTCGCTCTTCACCGCGATCGCGGTGAGGCTGTGCCCGACCAGGTCGTGCAGGTCGCGGGCGAAGCGCAGCCGCTCCTCGGTCACCGCGAGCCGCGCCTGGGCCTCGCGGCCCTCCTCGGCGTCCCGGACCAGCTCCCACAGCCACAGCTGGAACCGGTTCGACCAGGGCACCAGCACGCACAGCAACGCGTTGAACAGCAGGGTCGCCGGGGCGGGCAGCCCCTTCAGCGCGACGATCGGAGCGAGCAGGGTCGTGGCGCCGCAGACGACGGCCGCGGCCGGGGTGCTCACGCCGAGCACGGCGAGGGATGCCCAGGCCGCGCCGGGCGTGATCCACGAGAGGTACCCGGAGTGCGGCCCGGCGAGCAGCGCGAGCGTGACCGCTCCGGCGGCCGCGACCGTCCTCGTGGCGACGCGTCCGGCGAGCACCGAGCGGACCGCACGCAGATACAGGACGCTGAAGACGGTGAGCCCGGCCGCCTGGACGGCCACCCGGACGACCGGCGGCTCGCCGGTCATCGCGGCCTGGATCGCGGCCCCGGCCGGTCCCACCCAGGCGAGCACCACGCCGGCGGTGAGCATCCAGTAGGTGAGCCGCCGCACCCGGCCGAGCCGCGACCGGTCGCCCCGGCCGAGCGGCCACCACGCGGGCGCGGACGCCCACCGGGGGCGGTTCCGCCGCGCCGCCCGTCGCCCGCCGGGGCCGCCGGTCCGTGCGCATCGGCCGGTCGCTCGGCCGGTCTCCGTGCCGGTTCCCGGATCACGCCGTCAACGCCGTCGAATCGAACCCTGCCATGGCGCCCCAACGCTAGCCGCGCCGGGCGTCCCAGCGGAACAGCCACCGGGCGAGCAGCGCCGCGACGACCAGCCAGCCGAGGAGGATCACCAGCGACGGCAGCGCCGCGGCCCACTGCCCCGCGACGCTCAGCGGCTCGCCGAGCCCGCCGACGTGGTCGGCGCCGAGGAAGGCGGTCCGGGTGATCTCCACGACCGGGGTGATCGGCACGACCTCGGCGGGCACGCGCAGCGGCTCCGGCAGCTGCGCCACCGGCACGAACAGCGGCGCGCCGACGAGCATCACCAGCAGCACGGGGAGCACCGTCACCTGGGCGAGCTCGGCGGTCCGGGTGATGCCGGAGAACGCGGCCGCGAGCAGCGTGATCACCGCCGCGCCGAGCACGGAGGCGAGCAGCAGCAGCGGGATGTTCGCGGGCGCGGAGCCGCCCTCGACCCGGACGATCCAGATCGCCAGCAGCGCCACCTGGCCGAGGTAGACGAGAAGCGCGCTCAGCGCGGCGCCGCCGAACACGGCCGCCGGCGAGGTCAGCCCGCCGTACAGCCGCTTGAGCACGAGCTCCTCGCGCCGCGCGGTGAAGTTGTTCACCAGGTTGACGAAGACGGCGAAGCACAGCATGAGCCCCGGCACGCCGGTGAGCACGAAGAGCTCGGCGGGCACGCCCGCGGTGGTCGCGCCCTCGGGCATGATCCGGGAGAACATCCACGCCATCAGCAGCGGCAGCAGCACCACGTTCACCAGCGCGGTCTGGTTGCGGCCGAGCAGCTTCAGGTCGAGCCGCGCCAGCCGTACGGCGTGCCGGACGTCGGCCCTCATCGCGCCACCCCCGCCGGGCGCCGCGCGGTCGCCTCGGGCGGTGCCGCGCCGACGACGCGGAGGAACACGTCCTCCAGGGTGCCCCGGCGCACCTCGAGGCGCTCCAGGGTGAGCCCGCGCGCGGCGGCCCAGTCGAGCAGCGGGCGCAGGGCGGCGTGCGCCCGCGCGGCGGCGGGCCCGCCGGTGAGGGTGTAGCTCACCTCGCGCCGGCCGCCGGCCCGGGTGACCGTGGGCGGGACGCCCGCGAGGGCCGGCGGGTCGTCCGGCGCGTCGCCGGGCAGCCGGAAGGTGATGCGGTCGCCGGCCTCGGCCACGACCTCGTCGACCGTGCCGCGCACGTGGATGCGGCCCTCGTGCATGATCGCCAGGTGGTCGGCGAGGCGCTCGGCCTCCTCCAGGTAGTGGGTGGTGAGCAGCACGGTGGTGCCCTCGGCGCGCAGCCGGCCGATCACCTCCCAGGTGTCGCGGCGCGCCTCCGGGTCCATGCCGGTGGTGGGCTCGTCGAGGAAGAGCACGTCGGGGCGGGCGACCACGGCGAGCGCGAGGTCGAGCCGGCGCTTCTGCCCGCCGGACAGCTGCCGTACCCGGGTGCCCGCCTTGTGCGCGAGTCCGACCAGCTCCAGCACGTCGCCGATCGCCGGCCGGTTCACGTCGGCGGCGAAGCCGGCCCACGCCGCGGCCGTCTCGGCCACGGTGAGGTCCTCGAGGAACCCGCCGTGCTGGAGCATGATCCCCATGCGGGGGCGGAGGGCGCGCCGGTCCCGGTGCGGGTCGAGGCCGAGCACGCGGACGCGGCCCTCGGTGGCCGGGCGGTACCCCTCGAGCACCTCGATCGTCGTGGTCTTGCCGGCACCGTTCGTGCCGAGCAGGGCGAACAGCTCCCCGGTGGCCACGGAGAACGAGACGCCGCGTACCGCCTCGAAGTCGCCGTAGCGCTGCCGGAGCCCGCTCACCTCGATCGCGGGGGTCTCCTGGTGCGTGCGCATGCCCCGATGATCGCGATCGCCGTGGCCCGCCCGACAGTCGCCGATATCACCAGATGAGGGTGGATTCCGCACCGCTCACGGCATGACAGATGTCATGGGGATGCCCGCCCGGCACGGGGGCCGTCGCGTGAGGCGGGCTCAGAACGAGGGCGGGGTGTGGCGGGCGGTGAACTGGGTGAGCCGGTGGGTCCAGGTCCGGATCGCCACCCAGTCGCGCAGGTCGCGGCGGTTGCGGCGGCCCGGCGGGTCCACGCCGCCGAAGAGCGCGACCGTGGTGGGCATGATCCACGGGAACTTGGCGAGCGCGCGGTCGAGCTGCTCGCGGGAACGGAGCCAGGTCGGGCCGTGGTCGGTGCGCGGCCCGACGCCGAACACCGCGATCGGGGGCAGGCCGGTGCGGTGCCGCTTGAGGAAGCGGCGGGCGTCGCGGTGCCAGCGCCCGTTGTACAGCGGGGCGCCGAGGACCACCAGGTCGTAGCGGCGGAGCGGCTCGCGCACCGTGCGCGCCGGACGGCAGTCGACCTGGATGCCCTCGAGGCTCAGGGTCTCCGCGATGTCCTCGGCGACCTGCTGCGTCGAACCGTTTCGGGTCGCGAACGCCACCAGGGCGGTGGTCATCGCCATCACTCTCGTCCTTTCGGGGATGCGTTGGTGTCCGCGGTGCCCGCGGGCCGGGTGGTCGCCGGAGGGGATCGCACGGGAGGACCCACGAGATCCACGATCGCCCCGAGGCCGCACCACGCGCCGCCGACGACCGGGATCGAGCACGTCCGGATCGATCCGGGAGACGGTCCGGGAACGGTTCGGAACACGGCATCGAGGGCCGCGCCGGGTGAAGTCCACGGCAGGGCTCCGTCAACCGCGGACGACGACGGCACACCCAATGCCATTTGTGAGCATATCGCGTACTGGTCGTGGCCAAGTCGTGTCCTGGGAATCGTAAAAGTGGATCTTTACCGCGCGATCGGCGGCACGGACGGGGACGGCCGCCCCGGGCGAGGTCGACACGCGGGGCGGCGAGACGAGAAGATTTACGCCGGAGGGCGGATGGCGGGGCCGGGCGGACGCCGCTGACGGGCCGTCCGGACATCAATCAAGGTCAAACTGCCACAAATCTTGTTTATTGATCATCCACCCTCGCTAGAGTCGTCCCCATGGCTGATCCACAGATCGACCCCGCAGGGAACACGCAGCAGTTCAAGGCCTTCGCGCAGCGCCGGCAGGAGGAGGAGGCGGCCGAGCAGCGCAGCCCCGCCCTCCTCATCACCGGGATCATCGTCGGCGCGATCGCGGTCGCGGCCATCATCTACCTGCTCTTCATCCGCTGACGGGGGCGGCGGACCGGAGGCTCGCCGTACGGACGCGCGAACCGGGGGCGCGGTCCCTCGGTGTCTTTTGCGTGCCCGCGGACGGGCGTCGCCGCCCCCGCCGGCGCACGGGTGGCCGCGCCGATCGGCCCGGCGCCGTGCCGATCGGGTCCACCCGGCCGCGGCGGAGAGGGCGCGGAGCCGGACGGGAATGATCCGCACCGCCCGGGGCCGCCGTGCCGCCGGCCTCGCGCGGGCGCGCGCGCCCTCGCTGCGCGGACCGGGCGGACGAACGGATAGCGTGGGGACATGCTCCGGACGCTGTTCCTGCCCCGGCTGCTCGTGCTCCACCTGCTGCTCATCGGGGTGCTGGTCTCCTTCACCCTGCTCGGGCGGTGGCAGCTCGGCGTCTTCGAGGAGTCGGGACGGCCGCAGGCCGCCGCCGATCCGGCCCCGGTCGACGTGACCACGCTCACCTCGGTGGGGACCGGGTTCCGGGTGGAGGCGCTGCGCCGCCAGGTGACCGCCTCGGGGACGTTCGACGCCGACCGGCAGCTGCTCGTCGCCGACCGCACCGCGGACGCGGAACGGCCCGGCGGGCGCGCGTCGCAGGGGCATGGGTACTGGCTGCTCACGCCGCTCCGGCTCGCCGACGGGACCCTCATCCCGGTGGTGCGGGGCTGGGTGGCGTCGCCCGGTGACCCGGCGGCGGCCGTGCCGGAGGGCCACGTGACGGTCACCGGGCGGCTGATGGGCCCGGAGCCGAGCGACCGCATCCAGCGCACCGGTGCGCTGCCGCGCGGGCAGGTGGCGACCGTCACCACCGCCGAGCTGATCAACGTCTGGCCGGGGGAACGCATCCGCACCGGCTACGTCATCGCGACCCGGCAGGTGGGTGGCGGCACGCCGGAGCCGCGGCTCGTCGCGGTCGCGCCGCCCACGGCGGAGCGCTCGTTCAACTGGCGCAACCTCGCCTACGCGCTGCAGTGGTGGATCTTCGCCGGCTTCGCCGTGTACATGTGGTACCGCCTGGTGCGCGAGGCCGTACAGGAGCGGCGGAAGCGGACGGCGCAGGAGGCGCCGGACGGCCCGCCGGACGAGGGCGCGGGCGGCGGGTCCGGGCAGGCGGATCCGGCGAACCGCGCCGTGGCCGGGACCGCGACCGCGGCCGACCGGCGGCCCGGGCCGCGGTGAGCGGAGCGGTCACCCCGGCGCCCGGCGCCACCCGCCGCCCGGCGAACCGACCGGCGCAGCGGGCGGATATCGTGTGACTCGTCCGCGAACCGAGCGGTCCGGAACCGGACCGTGATCAGCGAACGAGGTAGTGATCCGCCGTGGAAAGCGCGCTCAAGCCGTTTCGCGTCATGGCCTACATCGTCGGCGTCATGCTGCTCGCCCTCGTCGCGGCGATGGTGCTCAAGTACGGCTTCGGCGAGGCCGCCGGCGTCTCGATCATCGGCCCCATCCACGGCTTCCTGTACGCCGTCTACCTGGTGGTCGCGCTGAACCTCGGGCTCAAGGCGCGGTGGTCGTGGGTGTACCTGCTGGGTGTGCTCCTCGCGGGCACGATCCCGTTCCTGTCGTTCGTGGTCGAGCGCAAGGTCACCCAGCGGGTACACCGCGAGATCGCCGCCGCCGCCTCGAGCTGATCAGCGGCCGATCTGCCGGCGCCGGATGCGCTTGAGCCGCGCCCGCTGCGACTCGTCGAGCATGAAGTAGACGGCGATCGGCCCGCCGAGCAGGCCGAGCACGACCAGCCAGGCGAGCAGGGACGGCAGCAGCCAGATCGCGAACAGGGACGCGACACCGGCGCCCAGGTAGTACTTCCCAAGTGGCGACATCTCCGGCCTTTCCTGTCGGGGGGTGGCTCCCCGCCTGCCATTCTGGCTCGCTCGGGCGGGATCGGCGGCGCGGCCCCGGCGCCCCCAGGTGACGACCGGGCCACGGCGCGACGCTCCCGCCCCGCGCCCGGTCCAACGCGGCACCGCCCGGGGAAAGTTCCGCCGCCCCGGGCCGTTCCCGGCCCCGGCCGCACCGCGCCCCGGCCGTGCCGCGGCGGCCGGGGCGCGCAGGTCACGGCCGCTCGACCAGGGCGCTGCCGCCGCCCCGGCGGGCGGGCTCGGCGACCGCCCGGACCCGGCCGTGGCCGAGGAACTCCACCGCGGTCGCGGCGCCGATCTCGCCGTCCGGGGCGAGGGTGAAGGTGTGGCCGCGCGCGGTCAGCGCGGGCCCGTGGGCGTCGACGAAGGCCTGCTCCGCCTGGGTCTCGGCGGTGTTGCGCTGGCTCGCCCGCGGCGCGGCGAGCGCGTCCGGCAGCGACATGCCGAGGTCGAACCGGCCCACGAGGATCTGCAGCACCGTGGTGATGATCGTCGCGCCGCCGGGTGAGCCGACCGCGAGCACCGGGCGGCCGCCGGAGAGCACGATGGTCGGCGCCATCGAGGAGCGCGGCCGCTTGCCGGGGCCGGGCAGGTTCGGGTCGCCCTCGGCCGGGCCGAAGGTGAAGTCGGTCAGCTCGTTGTTGAGCAGGAAGCCGCGGCCGGGCACGACGATGCCGCTGCCGCCGGTCTGCTCGATCGTGCTGGTGTAGGCGACCACGTTGCCCCACCGGTCGGCCACGACGAGGTTCGTGGTCTCCGGGCCCTCGGTCTGCTCGGGCACGCCCTTGGGGGCGGGGCTCGGCGCGCCGGGGCACGGGCCGTAGTCGCCGTCGGGCTCCCCGGCCGAGGCCGGGTGGGCCATCGCCCGCTCCCCGATCAGGCAGGCGCGCTCCTTGGCGAACTCGTCCGACAGCAGCTCTTGCAGCGGCACCCGCACGTGGCCGGGGTCGCCGACGTAGGCGTTGCGGTCGGCGAACGCGAGCCGGGAGGCCTCGAGGAACTCGTGCAGGCCGACCTCGCCCACCGCCTCGAGGATGTTGAGCGCCTCGCCGACCGTGGAGCCGCCCGAGGACGGCGGGGCCATGCCGTACACGTCCATGCCCCGGTACGACACGCGGGTGGGCGGGCGCTCGATCGCCCGGTAGGCGCGCAGGTCCGACCGCTCCATGAGGCCGGGCCGCACCCGACGGGTGGCGCCGGGGGCGACCGGGGGCCGCTTCACGGTGGCGACGATCTCCTCGCCGAGCCGCCCCTCGTACAGCCAGCGGGGGCCGTGCTTGCCCAGCTCCCGGTAGGTGCGGGCGAGGTCGGGGTTGCGGAACACGCTGCCGACCTTCGGCGGCCGCCCGCCGGGGAGGAACAGCTTCGCGGTCGAGGTGAACGCGGCGAAGCGCTCGGCGTTCTGCGCGGTCTGGTCGTGGAACGTCTGGTCGACCACGAAGCCCTTCTCGGCGATCTTGATCGCGGGCTCGAGCGCGCGGCGCAGCGAGATCGTGCCGAAGCGGCGCAGCGCGAGGTCCCACGTGGCCACCGTGCCGGGCACGCCCACGGACAGGCCGCTGGTGACCGCCTCGTCGAACGGGATCGGCTCGCCGTTCTCCAGGAACGAGGTCGCGGTCATCCGGCGGGGCGCGGTCTCCCGGCCGTCGATCGTGTGCACCTTGCCGCGGCGGGCGTCGTAGTAGAGGAGGAAGCCGCCCCCGGCCAGCCCGGTGGAGTAGGGCTCGGTGACCCCGAGCACGGCCGCCGCGGTGACCGCCGCGTCCACGGCGTTGCCGCCCTTGCGGAGCACCTCGAGCGCCGCCTTGCTCGCGTCGAGGTCCACGGTGGCCACGGCTCCCCCGCGGCCCTCCGCGACGGGGCGTTTGCCCGGCCCGCCCTTGGGCGGGGCCGCGGCCGCGGCGGGCGGGACGACGAGAGACGGGGCGACGAGGGACGGGGCGACAACGGACACGGCGGCGAGCAGGCCGGCCGCCACCACAGCGGAGCGTTTCACCCGGCACCTCCAATCCACGGGTCAGATCAGCATGACGCACCAAGTCAGGAAATGGGGGTGCGTTGTCCGCATCCGGCCGGGGCCGGGACGGCCCCTTTACCGATCACGGGGCTATCACGGGGCGGGGTAACCGAACTGTCACTGGCAGCGTTCGGACGGTCACGTTACGGTGCCAAAGTCGGCATTGAGACGCTGTGACGGAACCCGAGGTGTGATGTCCCCGCCGATCCGGTACGCCCTCGCCCGCCCATGGTGAGCGCGGACGTGCTCCCCCTCGCGCTCGGCGGCCTCGCCGCGGGCGTGCTCGCGGGGTCCGCGTCGTGCACGGCGGTGCAGGGCGGGCTGCTCATCGGGCTGGCGCCGCCGCGGCCCTGCGGCCGCGGGCTCGGCCACGGGCACGGCGGCCACGGCGCGGAGTGCGCGGCGGCCACCCCGGCGGGCCGCGGGCCGGTGGCGGCGTTCGCCGCCGGGCGGTTCGCCGCCCACGTGCTCGCCGGCGCGCTGCTCGGCCTGCTCGGCGGCGCGGTACGGCTCGGCCCCGCGGCGCGGGCCGCGCTGCTCGTCGCCGCCGGGGTGCTCGTGGTGGGGTTCGCCGTCCGCCTGCTCCGGGGGGCGCGCCGCTCCCCCGCCGCGCCCGCGGCGCCCGCCGCTGAGTGCGGTACGGAGCGGGGAGGCCGGGAGCCGGGCCGGGCGCGGGCGCTCGCGCTGGGGGCGGCGACCGTGTTCGTGCCGTGCGGCACCACGCTCGGCGTGGAGGCGGTGGCGGTGTCCACCGGGTCGGCGGCGGGCGGGGCGCTGGTGATGGCCGCGTTCGCGGCGGGCAGCACGCCCGCGTTCGCCGTGCTCGGCGTGCTGCTGCGGCGGGCCGCGGCGTCCCGGTTCGCCGCGGCCGCCGGGGCGGTGGCGCTCCTCGCCGGCCTGTGGACGGTCGCCTCCGGGCTGCGCCTCGGCGGCTGGCTGCCCGACCTCGGCGCGCCCCCGGCCTCGGCGGCGACCGCGACGGTCCGGCCGGACGGGGTACAGACGGTCACGATCTGGGCGACGGCCGAGGGGTACCGCCCGGCCGTGGTCGTGCTCCGCGCGGGCGTGCCCACCGAGGTGGTGTTCCGGGCCACCGGGGACGCGGGCTGCGCGCGCACGGTGAGCCTCGAGGGCCGCGACACCGTGGTCCCGGCGACGGTACGGCTGCCGCCGCGCCCGCCGGGGCGGCTGCGGTACGCATGCGGCATGGGCATGTACCCCGGGGTGCTCCACTTCCGCTGACCTCGGGCCCGGCCACCGGACGGCGGGCGTCTTTTTGGAATGTGCGATTACTCTGCGCGACCATTCGATTACATGTCAATCTGTGGGCATGAGGTTGTGGGTGACTTCAGCGGCCCCGGAGGGGGACGGCTCCGCGCCCGCCGTGATCGGCGAGCCGGAGACGGACGGCGGCGAGGCCCGCGCCCCCGCCCCGCCGCACACCGCTCCGGCGGTGCCGGGGACGCCCCCCCCCGGC
>QGUZ01000569.1 GCA_003242605.1 Actinomycetota bacterium | reverse complement strand
CTTCTCCTCTTCCCTCTCCTCTTTCTCCTCTCCTCTCCTCGGCTGCCGGCCTTCCGTCTCCTGGGGTGTCGCGTGCTCGGCCGCACGGCCCTTGCTCGGCCGCCAGGTCGGCGTCCGTTGGGGACCGGGCGCTTCCGGCACGTTCCGCTGAGCGGCTTTCGGGACGGTGGTCGGCGCCGCATGCCTGGGCCGGATCAGCGGCGGGGGCGGATCGCCACGGAGAGGCGGCCGCTCGCCTGGGCCAGGGCGAGGTGGGCGGCCTGGGCAGGGGTGGTGGCGAGAACGACCAGGGCACCGGTGTCGCTGTCGCCGGTCGGGGTGGTGATGACGCGGACGTTCTGGGCCACCGGGAGTGCGGCGGTGGGGCGGTCCGCGGCCAGGTCGGCCGGGGCGCTGAGGACGTCGATCACGTCACCGGGGGAGAGGAGCTTCGCCGCGTCCGCGTCGGCGATGCGGACGGGGGTGGCGAGCAGGTCGGAGCCGTAGCCGGCCAGCAGGCCGGGGCCGAGGAGGCGGGCGTCGGTGAGGGGCTCGCCCGCGCGCATGGGCGAGGCGAGGACGCGGCCGGTCACCTGGGCGCCGGGGCGGAGTACGCCCGCGGGGAGCACGTCGGGCGGGAAGCGCGCCGACGTGACATCGGAGGCGGTGAGCGGGCCGCCGGGGAGGTCGCGGGCCGCGACGAGGATCTCCACGCCCGGGGCGGGGCGGATCGAGACGAGGGCGCAGGCCATCCCGGCGGCGGCGAGCCCGGCGGCGATCGGGCGTCGCCGCCGGGCGAGGAGACGACGGAGAGCGTGCATAACCGGTTCCTGCTCCTGTGGTCGGGTCGGGTGTCGGGCATCGAAGTCGGTTATTCGGTACGGCTGCGCGGGGCCGACCGGGGGCCCGGTCGTGCGCACGAGGCGGACGGGTGGGCGGGCCGTCCGCTGGGGTGCGTTCGGCTGCCGCTGCCGTGTCGGCCGGGGTTGTGGCGCGGCGGAGGCAGCGCGGTCGCGGCGGTGTGGGTGAAGGAGACGGGTTCGCCGAGGCGGTGGCCGGCGGCTTTCGGGGAAGCACGGTGGACCGAGGTGCGGGATCTCGGCCGCGGGTCCGGTCGTGTGGGCGAGGCGGACTGGGTGGGCCGTCCGGTGGAGTGGGTTCGGATGCCGCCGCCGTGTCGGCCGGGGTGGTGGCGTGGCGGAGGCGGCGTGGTCGTGGTGGTGGGGTGGCCGGATGGCGTTGGCAAGGTGGTGGGTCGCCAATCCTGGGGGTGGCGTCGTGGGCCGGGTGTGCGGTTTTGCCGCGGGTCCGGTCGTGTGGGCGAGGTGGATTGGGTGGGTGAGCCGTTTGCTGGGGTGCGGCCGGCTGCCGCCGCCGCGCTGTTGGATGGCGCTGCCGAGGTGGCGGGTCGCCGGTTCCTGGGGGTGGCGTCGTGGGCCGGGTGTGCGGTTTTGCCGCGGGTCCGGTCGTGTGGGCGAGGCGGACTGGGGGGTGGGCCGTCCGCTGGCGTGCGTTCGGTCGCTGCCGTCGTGCCGGCCGTGGGGTGGGCGCGGCGGGGCGGTGTCCTCGTGTCGGTGTGGGTGACGGGGACGGGGCCGCCGGGGCGGCGGCCCTCGGTCCTCGGGGAGGCGCCGGTGCCCGGGCCCGGGGCCGGACGGGCCGATGCCGAGGCGGGTCGCGGCGTCCCTCCTCGGCCGCGCCGACGACGGTCGCCACACC
>QGUZ01000034.1 GCA_003242605.1 Actinomycetota bacterium | reverse complement strand
GACTTCATGGCCGCGTTCCACAAGGCCGCCGCGGGCGAGCTCGACCCGTTCGTGCTCGTGGTCGAGGGGTCGATCCCCAACGAGAAGATCAACGGTGAGGGGTTCTGGAGCTCCATGGGCAACGACCCGGCCACCGGGCAGCCCATCACCGTCAACCAGTGGATCGACCGGCTCGCGCCGAAGGCGTGGGCCGTGGTCGCGATCGGCACCTGCGCCGCGTACGGCGGCATCCACGCGATGGCGGGCAACCCCACCGGGTGCATGGGGCTCGCCGACTACCTCGGCTGGGACTTCCGCTCCGCGGGCGGGCTGCCGATCGTGAACGTGCCCGGCTGCCCGGTGCAGCCCGACAACTTCATGGAGACCCTCACCTGGCTGCTCTACCAGGCCGCGGGGCGGGCGCCGATGATCCCGCTCGACAAGCAGCTCCGGCCGACCTGGCTGTTCGGCAAGACCGTGCACGAGGGCTGCGACCGCGCCGGCTACTACGAGCAGGGCGACTTCGCCATGGACTACAACTCGCCCAAGTGCCAGGTGAAGATCGGCTGCTGGGGCCCGGTGGTCAACTGCAACGTGCCCAAGCGCGGCTGGATGGCGGGCATCGGCGGCTGCCCGAACGTGGGCGGCATCTGCATCGGCTGCACCATGCCGGGCTTCCCGGACAAGTTCATGCCGTTCATGGACCAGCCGCCCGGCGCGTCGATCTCGTCGGCGGTCTCCGGCGCGTACGGCGTGCTCGTCCGCAAGCTGCGCAACCTCACCAACAAGACGGTGAACACCGAGCCGAAGTGGCATCACAACCGGCCCGAGCTCACCAGCGGCTACCAGCCGGCGCGCACCGGCGGCCGGGCCAAGCGGCGGGGCTACTGAGGGCAGCCGAACGGCCGGGCGCGCAGCCGGCCGGGCATCGCAAGCAGGTCGGGCATCAGGAAGGGGACGACGAGGTGGCAGTCCGGTCGACCAAGCCGCAGGAGAAGGCGCGGCAGCTGGTCGAGATGTCGTGGGACCCGATCACCAGGATCATCGGGAACCTGGGGATCTACACGAAGATCGACTTCGCCAACCGCGAGGTGGTGGAGTGCAAGAGCACCTCCTCGCTGTTTCGCGGCTACAGCGTGTTCATGCGGGGCAAGGACCCGCGGGACGCGCACTTCATCACGAGCCGAATCTGTGGCATCTGCGGCGACAACCACGCCACCTGCTCGGTCTACGCGCAGAACATGGCGTACGGCATCAAGCCCCCGCCGCTCGCCGAGTGGATCATCAACCTCGGCGAGGCCGCCGAGTACATGTTCGACCACACCCTGTTCCAGGACAACCTCGTCTTCGTCGACTACTGCGAGCAGGTGGTCAAGGAGACGAACCCGAGCCTGCTGCGCCGCGCCGAGCACACCGAGGCGCCGCACGCGGACGTGCACGGGTACCGCACGATCGCCGACATCATGCGGGCGTTCAACCCCTTCACCGGGCAGGTGTACAAGGAGGCGCTCCAGATGAGCCGCCTCACCCGGGAGATGTTCTGCCTGATGGAGGGGCGGCACGTGCACCCCTCCACGCTCTATCCCGGCGGCGTCGGCACCATGCCCAGCCCGCAGCTGTTCACCGACTACCTCGCCCGGCTGATCAAGGTCCTCGACTTCGTCAAGAAGATCGTCCCGCTCAACGACGACGTGTTCGACTTCTTCTACGAGGCGCTGCCCGGCTACGAGGAGGTCGGCCGCCGCCGGGTGCTGCTCGGCTGCTGGGGCTCGTTCCAGGACCCGAACGTCGTCGACTACGACTACCGGACGATGAGCGAGTGGGGCCGGTCGATGTTCGTCACGCCCGGCATCGTCGTCGACGGCCGGCTCATCACCACCGACCTCGTCGACATCAACCTCGGCATGCGCATCCTGCTGGGCAGCTCCTACTACGACGACTGGGAGGGCGAGGAGCTCTTCGTCACCCACGACCCGCTCGGCAACCCGGTCGACCCGCGCCACCCGTGGAACCAGACCACGCTGCCCCGCCCGCAGAAGCGCGACCTCAACGGCGGCAAGTACAGCTGGGTGATGAGCCCGCGCTGGTACCACGCGGAGACCGGCGAGCACCTCGCGCTCGACACCGGCGGCGGCCCGCTCGCCCGGCTGTGGGCGACCGCGCTCGCCGGGTACGTCGACACCGGGTACGTGCGCGCCACCGGCCAGAGCGTGGAGATCAACCTGCCGAAGAGCGCCGAGTTCCCGGAGACCCGGTTCGAGTGGAAGATCCCCAAGTGGTCGAACACCATCGAGCGCAACCGGGCCAGAAGCTACTTCATCGCCTACTCGGCGGCAATGGCGTTCCACTTCCTCGACCAGGCGATGAACGAGGTACGGGCCGGCCGTACCAAGGTGTTCACCGACTTCGAGGTGCCCGAGGAGGCGATCGGCTGCGGCTTCCACGAGGCGGTGCGCGGCGTGCTCTCCCACCACCTGGTGATCCGCGACGGCAAGATCGCCAACTACCACCCGTACCCGCCGACGCCGTGGAACGCCAGCCCGCGGGACAGCTACGGCACGCCGGGGCCGTACGAGGACGCGGTGCAGGGCATGCACCTGTTCGAGGAGAACGGCCCGGACGAGTTCAAGGGCATCGACATCATGCGCACGGTGCGCAGCTTCGACCCGTGCCTGCCGTGCGGCGTGCACATGTACCTCGGCGGCGGCAGGGTGATCAAGAAGGTGCACTCGCCCACCCTCGGCGCCACCGTCGGCGGGTAACGCGATGGCGCTCACCCACGAGGAGGCCGCCGAGCGGGTCCGCCGCATCGACGAGCTGATCGACCGGGTCGGGGAGCTGCCCGACCCGGAGCCGGCCCTCGAGCTGGTCCGGGCGCTGCTCGACCTGTACGGCGAGGCGCTCGAGCGCATCCTCGCCGCGGGCGGCGACGAGCTGGCCGCCCGGCTCGCCGACGACGACCTCGTCTCCCACCTGCTGCTGTTGCACGACCTGCACCCGCTCGACGCGGCCGAGCGCGTGCGCCGGGCGGTACGGCGGGCCGGCGTGGCCGCCGAGGACGTGGAGATCGACGGCGAGGTGGCCCGGGTACGGCTGCGGCGCGGCGGCTGCGCGAGCGCGCGCGGCGACGCGGCCGCGGTGGAGGAGGCGATCCGGAACGCGGCGCCGGAGATCGCCCGGGTCGAGGTCGCGGAGGCCCCGCCCCCGCCCGTGCTGATCTCGGTCGACGCGGTGCGCCGTACCCGGACGGGCGCGGGGGCGTGAGGTGTCCGGGCTGCGCGAGCTGATCCGGCGGAACCGGCGGCGCGCCGCGGAGCGGCCGGCCGCGGAGGCGGAGGCGCGGTGCGAGCTGTGCGCCGCCCCGGTCGGCGCCGGCCACCGGCACCTGCTCGACCGGCACGACGGCGTGCCGCGCTGCGCCTGCGCGGCCTGCGCGGTGCTGTTCGCGAACGCGCCCGGCAACCGGTACGCGCTCATCGGCGACCGGCGGCTCCACCTGGCGGACTTCGCGCTCGACGACGCGGTGTGGGCGGCGCTCGCGGTGCCGGTGCGGGTGCTGTTCGCCTACCGGGACTCGGCGGCCGGGCGGGTCGTGGCCCGCTACCCGAGCCCGGCGGGCGCGGTGGAGGCGCCGCTCGAACCGGAGGTGTGGGCCGGGCTGGAACGCGCCAACCCGGTGCTGCGCGGCCTCGCCCCGGACGTGGAGGCGCTGCTCGTGGACCGCAGGAGGGAGTCGGCGCCCGGCCACTGGATCGTGCCGATCGACGACTGTCACCGGCTCGTCGCGGTACTGCGTACCCGGTGGAGGGGTCTCGCGGGCGGCCCCGAGGTGTGGGCCGCGGTCGCCGCGTTCTTCGACGAGCTGCGCGAGCGGGCGCGGACCGCGTCCGCCCGCACCGAGACCGCCCGCTGATCGAAAGGAGCTCCGGCATGACGGTGCGACAACAGGAACGGGGGAAGGCCGAGCGGACCGGCGACATCGTGGTCGGCCGCCCGGACACCACGATCGACGCGCCCGCGCACACCAAGGGCGTGAACCAGGGCAACCTGCCCGGCCACTACGAGCGGCAGATCGGGCACCTGCTCGACGGCCGGTCCACCGCGGCCCGGTCCACCGGCATCAACGCCGCGGACCGCGACCCGATCGACCCGAGCAGCCCGAACCTCTCCCCGCCATGACCGGGATGGCGGGACCGCCCACGCTGCGCTTCGCCGTCGAGGACGCCTCGGCGGCGGAGTGCACGGCCGTGCCGGCCGTGCGGTTCGCGCTGCGGGTGGAGAACGCCGGGGACGCCCCGGTGCAGTGCGTGGCGCTCAACACGCAGATCCGCATCGCCACGGCCCGCCGTACCTACGACCCGGAGACCCGGCGGCGGCTGACCGAGGTGTTCGGCACCGGCGACGACTGGACCCGGGCGCTCGGCAGCCTGCTGTGGGCGCGCACGGCGACGCAGGTGGCCGAGTTCGGCCACGTGACCGTGGCGCACCTCGACGTCGCGTGCACCTACGACTTCGAGGTGGCGGTGGCCAAGTACTTCCACGCGCTGCGGGACGGCGAGGTGCCGCTGGAGTTCCAGTTCAGCGGCACGGTCTTCTACCTCGACGACGGCGACCTGCTGCGCGCGGCCCGCATCCCGTGGGACGCCGAGGCGACGTACCGCATGCCGGTGCGGGTCTGGCACGAGGTGATGGAACGGCACTTCCCGGGCGCCGCCTGGCTGCGCCTCGACCGGGAGGTGTTCGACCGGCTCTACGCCTACCGGGTGCGGCACACGCTCGGCACCTGGGAGCGGACGGTGACGGAGCTGCTCGCCGCGGCCGGGGAGCCGGCCGCCGAGGCGGCGCGACGAGGATCGGGAGGGGACGGTGACTGACCGGACGGACGTGGCGGATCCGGAGACGGGCGCGCCGGAGGCGGACCGCGGCCCGGGGGGACAGGGCCCGATGGACGCCGTGGCCCAGGTGGCCCGGGCCGTGCTGTACGAGGGCTACCTGCTGTGGCCGTACCGCGCCTCGGCGCTGAAGAACACCCGGCGGTGGACCCTCGGCGGGGTGTACCCGCCCGCGTGCGCCGCCACCGGGGACTCGTCGCTGATGCGCACCCAGGTGCTCGTCGAGGCCGAGCCGGGCGACACCGTGGACGTGCGGCTGTGCTACCTGCACACGGTCACCCTCGAGGTGGGCCGCCTCGACGGGGACGAGCTCGTGCCGGTCCCCGAGCTCACCGTCGGCGGGCGGCGGCACCGGCCCCGCGAGGAGGCCACCGAGCGGCGCACCGCCGTCACCGGCCTCGACCTGCACGGGCTGACCCGCCGCCCGGTGGTGCGGGACATCACCGTGCCCGCGGGCCGGGACGTGGAGTGGCTCACCGGGCCGGACGGGCGGCGCGCGGGCGCGCTCACCCGGTCCTGGCGGGAACTGCGCGGCCGCATGGAGATCCGGGCCGAGCGCCTCGCCGCCCCGGCCGGGCGCGGCGCGCTGCTGCGGCTCACCGTCACGGTGGAGAACCTCAGCGACTGGCCGGGCGGCGGCCGCAGTGAGGCGATGCGGTACACCTTCGCCTCGGCGCACACGATCCTGCACGCGCCGGACGCGCTGTTCGTGTCGCTCACCGACCCGCCCGAGGCGCTGCGCGCGCACGCGGAGGCCTGCGAGAACGTCGGCGCCTGGCCGGTGCTCGCCGGCGAGGAGGGCACCCGGCACACCGTGCTGTCCTCGCCGATCATCCTCTACGACCACCCGAAGGTCGCGCCGGAGAGCCCGGGGGACCTGTTCGACGCCACCGAGATCGACCAGCTGCTCACCCACAGCATCCTCGCCCTCACCGACGAGGAGTGGCAGGAGATCCGGGACGGCGACCCGAAGGGGGCGGAGATCCTCGAGCGGTGCGTCGCGCTGCCGCCCGAGCGGCTGATGCGGCTGTACGGCGCGACCCGCGAGTTCCGGCCGCTCCCCGAGGAGGCGCGATGAGGGCGGCCGGGGACTTCTGGGCGCTCATGCAGCGCCGCGGGCCGCGCACCGTGGTCGTCGACGGCGTGTCCGTGGGCGCGGGCAGCCGGGTACGGCTGCGCCCGCGTGGCCGGGGCGACGTGCTGGACGCGGCGCTCGCCGGCCGGGAGGCGGTGGTGGAGCGGGTCGAGCAGGACGAGACCGGCGCCATCCAGCTCGCGGTCACCCTCGCCGACGACCCGGGCCGCGACCTGGGCGAGGCCGGGCTGCCGGGGCACCGCTTCTTCTACACCCCGGCCGAGGTGGAGCCGCTCGGCGACGCCGCGGACCAGGCGCGGGTGCTCATCGCCGGGGTCGGCAACGTGTTCCTCGGCGACGACGGCTTCGGGGTGGAGGTGGCCCGGCTGCTCGCCGAGCGGCCGCTGCCCGCCGGGGTGGACGTGGTGGACTTCGGCATCCGCGGCATGGACCTCGTCTACGCGCTGCACCGCGGCTACGCGGGCGTGATCTTTGTGGACGCGGCGCCGCGCGGCGAGCCGCCCGGCACGCTCACCGTGCTCGAGGTGGACCCGAAGGCGCCCGGCGAGCCGGGCGTGGTCACGGTGGAGACCCACGGCATGGACCCGGTGCGGGTGCTGCGGCTCGCCGCCGAGCTCGGCGAGGTGCCGCGGCGGGTGCTCGTGCTCGCCTGCGAGCCCGCCCGGGTGCCGTCGGGCGGCCCGGACGAGGAGGTGGTGGCCGAGCTGAGCGAGCCGGTGCGCGCGGCGCTCGGCCGGGCCGTGGACCTCGCGCTCGAGCTCGCCACCGGGATCATCGCCGGGTTCTCCGGCCCGGACGGCTCCACCGGCGCGGCGGACGCCCGCGCCGGGGAGGCCGCCGAGGCCGCACAGCCCGAGTTCGATCACATCTGAGCAGGACACCTGAAGGGGGTGGCATGTCATGCGGAAGAGGCACGTGGCGGCGCTGCTCGCGCTCTGCGCGGTGACCGGCATGGTCGTGGCGCAGTGGCCGGAGATCAAGCGGTACGTGAAGATGAAGAGGATGTAGCCGGCGCATGCACGAGATCGGACTGTGTGAAGGGCTCGTCGACCTGATCGGCGAGCAGGCAGCGGGGCGGCGGGTGACCGGGGTGAAGGTCCGCATCGGCGCCCGGCACGCGGTGGTCGGCGAGGCGTTCGACCAGGCCTTCGCCCTCGCCAGCGCGGACACCGTCGCGGAAGGCGCCCGGCTCGACGTCGTGATCACGCCGGTCACCCTGCTGTGCCGCGGCTGCGGGCGGGTGTCGGACAGCCTCGACGTGCTCGCCGAGTGCCCCGGCTGTGGCGGCGACGACATCGACTACCAGGGCGGGGACGAGCTCGTCCTGGAGTCGCTCACCTTCGCGGAGGAGGACCGGTGTGCTTCGGCCTCCCCGGCCGGCTGATCGAGGCCGCCGACGCCGACACGGGCCTCGCGCTCGTCGACGTCGGCGGCCTGCCGCGCCCGGTCAACATGGCGCTGCTCGCCGCGGACCCGCCCGGGCCCGGCGACTGGGTGCTCGTGCACGCCGGGTTCGCGCTCTCCCGGCTCGCCGAGGATGACGCGCGCGCCGTACTCGACCTGATGGCGTCCGTCGACGACGGCGACGTCGCGCCCGACGAGGCCGACCTGCCGGACTGGGCGCGCACCGCCGGCACGCCCGCCGGCTGACCGGCCGGTATCGGGCGGCCGATATCTCGGGCGCGCCGTGTTCGATGGCGGCGGCACCGCCGCCCCTGGCCCGACCAGGGGCGATGCGGTGCCGCCGACGGCCGTGCGGGCCGCGGCGGCCGGCACCGCGGCCGGCGGGTCTGCGGCGTCCGCCGGTTCCGGACGACCGATACGCCGGCGCGGCGCGCGGGCGGCTCCGGTACGCGTGCGGACAAGGTGACGAAGGGCCATACTTCGGGTTCGTCATCCTTGATCCCCTTGTCGGTACACCGGAGTCCCCCGTGCGCATCCGTCCGCTGTTATGCGCGACCATCACCGCGGCCGCGCTCGCCTGCCTCACCGCCGCCCCCGCCACCGCCTCGGTACGGCACAGCCCGGGCGGCGGCACCGACGTCGTCGAGTACGAGTGCCGCCCGGGAGCCGGCGTGACCGGCGAGACCCAGCGCATCCGGGTGCAGGTCGAGCTGACCATGCCCACCGGCGCGTGGCCGGGCGTGGAGCTCGTGATCGGCTGGCGGGGCGCCTACGTCGACGGCAGCCAGCTCACCGCGCCGCAGGGTGAGCTCAGCGGCCTCAAGCTGTACGCCTACGCGGGGATCAGCGACGTGCCCGGGTTCACCTCGGCGACCGGCGTCGCCGACCTGCCGGAGGTCTCGCCGGGCGGGCCCGTCCCGCTGCCGGAGGGCACGGTCGAGCTGAGGTCCACCCCGAACCGGGCGGGCGTCGCGGCCGTGCGGCCCGGCGCGATCAACTTCGGCCGCGGGCCCACCGCGCCGCTGATCGAGTGCGACGTGCAGAACCGGGATGCCCTGCGCACCTACCCGCTGACGATCGGCGACGCCGGGGGCGATGCCACCCCGACGCCGACGTCCACCGACCCGGCCGCGAGCGAGCCCCCGGCCTCGACCCCCACCGCTTCCCCCACCGGCTCCCCCACCGCGACCACCTCGACCGACACGACCGACGACACCCCCGACGACACTGCCGACGACACCGCCACCACGGCGAGCGGCAAGGTGGCCCGCACCCCGGCCGGCTCGGTCGCGACCGGAGGCGGCGGCGAGGCCGGACCGGACGCCCGGCTCATCCTGCTCGGCGGCCTGGCGCTGACCGCTGCGGGCACCGGCGGCCTGCTGTGGCAGCGGCTGCGGCCGCGCCGTACCTGACGCGGATCGTCCCCGGCACCGGATCGGGCAACGGTGCCGGGGAGGCCTCCGGCCGACCGGAGACGGCCGCGGCGGTCTTAGGTGGGCATGAAGCGGCCGTGGTAGCCGAGCTCCCGCAGGAAGGACATCTGATCCTCGTCGACCGGGTCGATGTGCAGCGGGTTGCCCGCCCGCTCCAGCAGCACCAGGCACGTCTTGAGGACGCCGCCGACCATCATCCGGTACAGGGGATGCCTCGTCGCGAAGTAGCCGTCCAGCAGTTCCCGGGTGAACGCCCACAGCTCACCGTCGTCGATGTCGTAGGTGTCATCGGGGATGAGCGCCGTCACCCCCGACGGCCGCCCGGTGAACGACTCAAGGGCCGTGACCGAGTGAAGGAACACCCTGCCGACCCCCATCGCCGGATTCCAGATGGTCCGCCCACCGTGTTTGAAATTGATGCTCATCCCGCCCTCGCCTCATCGCCGGCAACGCACACCGGCCAAAAGTAGCCAACCCCTGAGGGACGGGCCACACGATTTCCGGCACATCCGTGCCGCCATTGCGAGCCATTCACCGGAATGGCGCGGCGCCCGGAAAATCGCCCGCCGCCGGTACCCCATTTCTGATTCGCCACCGGAATGCGGGAACCGCGCCGCTCCGCCGGTCCGGCCGGGTGGCCGCCGCGGGCCCAGGCCGGCCGAGGACAGGAATCCCGAGAAATCCGGGTCAGCCGTCCGACCGGAATGGATCGGCTGAACCGTCCTGGGCCTTGGCGCGTACGTCGTCCATGGTCAGAACGCGGAAATCGGGCTCCAGCACCAGCAGGAGCGTCCACTTCGCCGCCAGCGCCTCAAGGAACTCGAGGGCGAGCCGCGGGGAGTCCTCGGTGTCGAAGACGTGGAGAGTGCACGAGTGATGGGGCGGGGCGCCCAGCAGGGCGGGCAGGCGGCGCACGAGATCGGCGGGGAGGTACGGGGGCGGCACCCCCGGCTCGCGCAGCCGTACCCACAGCCGCGCGTTCCCGCGCGCCAAGGACGCGTCGGCGTCGGCGTCGGGATGCATGGCCGCGCCGAGCGACATCAGGAAGCGCTCGACCGCCCGCGGGTGCCCCTGCGCGGGCAGCAGCACCTCGACCGGGGTGGCCCGGGCCTCCCGCAGCGCGCGCGGGGACGCGTCGTGGCCCGGCCAGAAGAATCCGCTCCGGCGCTCGGCGAGCCGGGCGTGGAACTCCTCCAGGGTCACGACCTCCTCGGCGAAATCGTCGAGGACGAACCGGCCGCCCCACTTCTCCTCCGCCGCCAGGACGAACTCGGCCGCCAGCCATTCACTGCCCTTGGCCCGCGCCACGTGCACGATGACCCTTCCCCGCGGCGGCGCCCCGAGCGCCTCGGTGTAGCGGGGGATCCAGCCGGATGACAGTTCCAGCCGGTCGGGCGGGCGGCCGTGCACCAGGATCCAGGCCCGGCCCCGCGTGATCCTCACCTCGTCCGGGGCGTCGGGGTTCCCGGTGGCGACGCCCCGAACGACGTGACCAGATCGAACAGCTCCTCCGGCGGCACCGGATGAGCGAAGATCAGGTCCAGCGTCCGCACGATCGGTCCAGTCCGCCGCGCCCGGGATCACCGTTCAGGTGATCGGCCCAACCGAATACCCGGACACCGTACTGCCTGCCGCCCCTTTCGAAAACCCACCGATATGCGGTATCCGCATCCCGCGCGCAAGCCGAGATGTGCCGTTCTCTCCGGCGTTCCCCCATCGAACACCGGCTCGGTGGTGACCGCCGGTGCCGCAGACCGCGTGGCGCGCCCGGCGGTGAGCGGCGCGAACCGTACGGCGAGCCCGATCGCGATACCGCCGACGGCGATCCGCAGGCCCGAGCGGCGAGGGTGCGCCCGGCGCCGCCCCGGCAGCCCGGCGGGAGCGGCCGAGGTCGCCCTGGCCCAACCGCCGGAAAGCCAGACCGGCCCGGACACCCGCCCCTTCGCGCCGGACGCGCTGATCCGAAGACCGAAGGCACCCGGTGGCCCGCCGCGGCCGTGGCGGCGGCCACGCCGTACCCGGCACGCGAAAAGGCCGGATGTCCCCGGCGCCGGACCCGCAACGGCGCCGGGGACGGCCTCCGGAACCCCCGGTCAGCCGGCCACGGCCTGCGGCTCCCCCGTCTCCAGGCGGGGGATCGCGGCCACCAGGCCGGCCGTGTACGGGTGGCGGGGGCGGTGGAACACCTCGTCCACGTCGCCCTCCTCCACCACGCGGCCGTCCTTCATCACCAGCACCCGGTCGCTGAGATGGTGGACGACCCCGAGGTCGTGCGAGATGAACAGCAGCGCGGTGCCCTCGGCCGCCTGGATATCCGCGAGCAGGTCGAGCACCTGCGCCTGCACCGACACGTCCAGCGCGGACACCGGCTCGTCGCACACGAGCACGTCCGGCCGGGGCCCGAGAGCGCGGGCGATCGCGACCCGCTGGCGCTGCCCGCCGGACAGCTCGCGCGGCCGCCGCTCGGCCGTCTCCGCGGGCAGGCCCACCCGCTCGAGCAGCTCGGCCACCCGGGCGCGGCGCTCGGCCGCGGGCAGGTCGCGCAGCGGCTCGGCGACGATCCGGCCCACGGTGTACCGCGGGTCGAACGAGTCGAGCGGGTTCTGCGAGATGAGCTGGATGCGGGACCGCAGCGGGCGGCGCCGCCGCTCGCGCACCCCGCTCCACGGCTCGCCGTGCAGCCGCACCTCGCCGCGGATCGGCTCGTGCAGCCCGAGCACGATCCGGGCGACCGTGGTCTTGCCCGAGCCGGACTCGCCGACCAGCCCGAGCGTCTCGCCCTTGTGCAGCCGGAACGACACGTCCTCGACCACGGTGCGCGCGCCGTACCCGGCGACCAGGCCGGTCGCCTCCAGCACGGCCGTCGAGCGGTCGACCGTGCGCGGCGGGGCGGGCGGGCGCTCCGGCTCCGGGCTCGACAGCCGGGTGCCGCGGCTCGCCGCCGACGGCACGGCCGCGAGCAGCAGCCGCGTGTACGGATGCTCCGGGGCGGACAGCACGCGCCGGGTGGGCCCCTCCTCGACCACCGTCCCGTCCCGCATCACCAGGATGCGGTCGGCGACCGAGGCGACCACGGCGAGGTCGTGGCTGATCAGCAGCAGCGCGGCCCCGGCGGCCTTGCGCTCGCCGAGCAGCCGCAGCACCTGGGCCTGCACGGTGACGTCGAGCGCGGTGGTCGGCTCGTCGGCGATGATCAGGCGCGGGTCGGCGGCGATCGCCGAGGCGATCAGCGCGCGCTGCCGCAGCCCGCCGGAGAGCTGGAACGGCCGCTGCCGGGCGCGCAGCCGCGGCTCGGGCACGCCCACGGCGTCGAGCAGCTCCTCGGCCCGGGCGGCGCGGTCCCGCCGCGGCACCACGTCGTGGACCGCGAGCACCTCGGCGATCTCGGCCCCCACGGTGCGCAGCGGGTCGAGCGAGACGAGCGCGTCCTGCACCACGAGCCCGGCGAAGCGGCCGCGGACCACCCGCCAGTCCCGGTCGGTGAAGCGCAGCGCGTCCCGGCCGTCGACGGTGAAGCGCTCCGCGCTCACCCGCGCGCCGGGCCCGGCGAGGCCGAGCAGCGACCGGGCGGTCACGCTCTTGCCCGACCCGGACTCGCCGACGATCGCCACGCACTCGCCCGGGTGGACGGCGAGCGACACGCCGCGCACCGCGTCGACCCCCGCCTTCGGGAAGCTCACGCGCAGGTTCGTCACGGCCACCAGCGGGGCGGCCCCGCCGGGCCCGGCCGGGCGCACGGCCGCGGTGGTGCCGGTCTCGGTCATGCCGGACCTCCCTTCCGCGCGGCGGTACGGCGCGGCGGCCGGGCGGGCCGGGGTGCCGGGGGCACGGGAGGGGTGCAAGGGGTCACTGTCGCTCCTTTCCCGGGTGCGGCGGCCGGCGGCGTACGGCGGGCGGTCATGCGTCCCGGCCCTCGAAGCGGTAGCGCAGCACCCGCCCGGCCGCGGTGAGGCTCACCACGGTGACCGCGACCGCGGCGGCCGGGAACACCGCCTGCCACCAGGCCACCCGCATGTAGTTGCGGGCCTCGGAGAGCATCGCCCCCCACTCCGGCGCGGGCGGCTGCGGGCCCATGCCGAGGAAGCTGAGCGCCGAGGCGGCGATGATCGACTGTGCGAGCACGATCGTGGCGAGCACGAGCACCGGGCCGAGCACGTTCGGCAGCACGTGCCGGAACACCAGCGCCGGGCCGGGCAGGCCGAAGGTGACCGCCTGCTCGACGTACCCGGCCCGCCGTACCACGAAGGTCTGGGCGCGGACCACGCGGGCGAGGCTGGGGATCTGCGCGATGCCGATCGCGAAGATCACGTTGGCGGTGCCGGGGCCGGTGATCGCGATGACGAGCAGGGCGAGCAGCAGCTCGGGGAAGGTGGCGAGCACGTCGAACGAGCGGGCGAGCACCTCGTCGAGCCACTTGGGCGCGAGCCCGGCGGCGAGGCCGAGCAGCACGCCCGCGGCCGCGGCGAGCCCGGTTGCCGCCACGCCGATGCTGAGCGAGTGCCGCGCGCCGTGCACCACCCGGGAGAACACGTCCCGGCCCAGGTGGTCGGTGCCGAACCAGTGCGCCCCGCTCGGCGCCTCGAGCGCGTGCAGCGGGTCCGCGGCGAGCGGGTCGGTTCCGGTGAGCAGGCCGGGCGCGGCCACCGCCACCGCGATGACGGCGAGCACCGCCCCCGGCAGCGCGAGCCGGTAGGCGTACGTGCGGGCGGGGCGCAGTGCGACCTGGGCCATCACGAGCTCCTCAGGCGCGGGTCGATGACGCGGTAGAGCAGGTCGAGCACGGTGCTCACGGTGACGAAGACCACCGCCGAGAGGATCACCACGGCCATCACCACCGGCATGTCGCCGCCGGTGACCGCCTGCAGCACCACCCGGCCGATGCCGGGCCGGCCGAACACCGCCTCGGTGATGATCGCCTGCGTGATCAGCTGGGCGACGAACCAGCCGACGAGCGTGGCGCCCGGCAGCATCGCGTGCCGCAGCGCGTGCCGGGCGACCAGGGCACGCTCGGTGAGGCCGCGGGCCCGGGCGGTGGTGGCGAACGGCTGCTCCAGCGCCTTCTCCAGCCCTTCGCGCAGCACCTGGCCGAGCACGCCGGCCGCGGGCAGCGCGAGGGTGAGCGCGGGCAGCACCAGCGACGCCGGCCCCTCGTCGCCGGAGACCGGGAACCAGCCGAGGCTGAACGAGAACACCGACAGCAGCACGATGCCGATCACGAACGTGGGCACCGACACCGCGAGCAGCTCCAGGCCGGAGACCGCGCGGCGCGCCCACGGCCCCCGCCCCGCGGTGAGCAGCGCGATCAGCACAGCGAGCGTGATCGCGGTGGCCGCGGCGGCGACCGCGAGCCGGAGGCTCGGCCCGAGCCCCTCGGCGAGGATGTCGCCCACGCTGCGCTGCAGCCGGTAGGAGCGGCCGAGGTCACCCTGGAGCAGCCGGCCCAGGTAGGAGAGGTACTGCACGATCTCCGGCCGGTCCAGGCCCCACTCGCGGATGATCGAGGCGCGGATCTCCGGGGTGTCCGGGCCGTCGCCGATGAGGATGTCGACGGTGTCCCCGGGGGCGGCGAGCAGCGCGAGGTAGGCGGTGGTGGCCGCCGCCCAGATCACCACGATGCCGGAGCCGATCCGGCGGGCCACCGCGCGCAGCAGCCCGCGGGCCCGGCCGGGCCGCCCGCCCGTCGCTGGGAGCGGTGGGGCCGGACGGGCGGGCGGAGTCCGCCCGGCGGCCACCGGCGCGCCGCCGGCGGCCCCGGATCCGCCTGCGGAGATGGCGCTCACCGCGCGCCTCCGGAGGTCGGCACTGTCGTCACTCCTTGCGTCGTCATGCGGCGGGGCTCAGGTGCCGGTCCGCACCTCGTAGGCGCTCTTCGGGGTACCGGAGCCGGGGTCGAAGCCGAGCCCGTGCACCCCGGAGCGGGCGGCGATCTGGTCGGCCGGGACGTAGATCGGGAACACGATGGCGTGCTCGGTCACCACGGCCCGCTGCACCTTGGTGTAGAGCTCCTTGCGCTTGGCCTGGTCGGAGGTGGCCGAGGCCTCGGCGAGCCACTTGTCGATCTTCGGGTCGGTGAACCGGGTGCGGTTGATCGGCGCCTCCTTCGCCAGGATGAGGTTGAGCGCCGCACCGGCGTCGGAGTCGCCGCGCGAGTTCTCGAAGACCTCGTACTCGTTGTCGTCGGTC
The DNA here is from genome assembly GCA_003242605.1 of Actinomycetota bacterium. Taxonomy (GTDB): domain Bacteria; phylum Actinomycetota; class Actinomycetes; order Streptosporangiales; family Streptosporangiaceae; genus Thermopolyspora. The sequence continues at coordinate 12,933 of QGUZ01000034.1, read as the reverse complement.
GCCTGCTGCGCGGTGCCCTGGTCGACGATCTTGACCTGGAAGTCGATGCCGGCGTTCTGCTTCACCTGCGCCTGGATCGCCTGGGCGAGGATGTCGCGCCGGTCCCGGACGAACGGGGCCGAGGCCACGGTGCGCACGGTGAGCCGCTTGCCGTCCTTGGTGCGGTAGCCCTCCGCGTCCCGGCCGGTCCAGCCCGCCTCGTCGAGCAGCTTGTTCGCCTTGGCGACGTCGCCGCCGTACGTGCCCTCCAGCGAGGGGTCGTAGAACGGGCTCGCCTGGCCGACGATGCTCCACGCCCGGGTCGCGGTGCCCTGGTAGACCGACCGCAGCACCGCGTCGAGGTCGACGGCCTCGCGGAACGCCTCGCGTACCCGCTTGTCGTCGAACGGCGGCCGGGAGACGTTGAAGTAGTAGGAGAACGCGGTGCCGGAGTTGAGCGCGGTCTGCAGGGTGAGGCTCGGGTCGCTTTCGATGAGCTTCGCCTCGGTGGCGGGCACGCCCTCGATCACGTCCACCTGGCCGGAGGTGAGCGCGCCCACCCGGACGGCGTCCTCGGGCAGGAACCGGTAGGTGATCTCCGACAGGTACGCCGGCCCCTGGTGCGCGGCGCCCTGCGGCGCCCAGTTGTAGTCGGGGTTGCGCCGGTAGTGCACCTCCTGGCCCTGCACGTACCGGTCGAGGATGAACGGCCCGGTGCCGACCACGTCGGGCCCGCCGGCCTTGAGGTCCTTCGCCTCCTTCAGCGACCTGGGCGAGACCTGACCGGCGTACGGCGAGGCGAGGAAGTCGAGGAAGAGCGCGTCCGGCTCCTTCAGCGTGAACTCGATGGTGTACGGCCCGGTCACCTCGGCCGACTTGAACTTGGCGAGCTGGATCGAGGCGACCGCCGGGTTGTAGCCGGGCTCGACGAGCTTGTCGAAGTTCGCCTTGACCGCGTTCGCGTCGAACCTCTCGCCGTCGTGGAAGGTGACGTCGTCGCGCAGCTCGAAGGTGTAGACGCGGCCGTCCGCGGACACCTCCCACGACTTGGCCAGCCAGGGGACGAACTCGCCGTCGGCGTTCCGCGCGACGAGCGCGTCGAACTGGTTGAACACCAGCAGCCGGGCCTTGTTCTGGCTCCACTGGTGCGGGTTGAAGGTGAGCGGCTCGGTCTCGATCGCCCAGGTGAGCCGGTCGCCGCCGGAGGACGGCGCGGCCGAGCCGCCGCCGCCCGACGAGCCGCAGGCGCTCGCCGCGAGGGCGAGGGCGACCAGTAAGGGGATCAGGCGTCTGGTTCTCACGGGTCCTCTCATTCCGGCGAGCCGGGGATGCCCCAGGCCTTGGCGAGCAGTTCGTACGAGCGCACCCGGTCGGCGTGCGCGTGGGTGATCGTGGTGACGATCAGCTCGTCGGCGCCGGTGACGCGGCGCAGCGTCTCCAGGCCCTCGGCCACCTCGTCGGGGGCGCCGACGAACCGGGTGTCGACGCGGTCGGCGACGAGCGCGGCGTCCTCGGCGGTCCACGGCAGCGCCGCCGCCTCCTCAGGGGTGAGGTACGGCTGGGCGCCGCGGCCGGTGCGGATGTCCCGCACCCACGGCCCGTACGGCGCGGCGAGCCGCCGGGCGGTCGCGGTGTCCTCGGCGACGAGCACGTCGGCCGAGACGATCACGTACGGCTCGGCGAGCACGTCGGACGGCCGGAACGCGGCGCGGTAGGCGTCCACCGCCTCCAGCACGTGCGAGGGGGCGACGTGGTAGTTCGCGGCGAACGGCAGCCCGCGCTCCCCCGCCACCTTGGCGCTCTGGCCGCCGCTGCTGCCGAGGATCCACAGCTCGACGTCGGCGCCCTCGCCGGGCACCGCGTGCACCGGCGTGCCGTCGGGCAGGGTGCGCCTGCCGCGCAGGAAGTCGATGATGTCGTCGACCTGCTCGGCGAAGTCCGGCGGCTGCGCCCCGGGCTGGTGCAGCAGCTCGGCCTGGAGCACCAGGTGGGGGTGTTTGCCGAGCGCGGTGTAGTCGAACGGCGGCGGGATGAGCAGGCCGTCGACCACCTTGGCCGCGCGCGGCGGGGCGGGCTCGGCGGGGCCGTGCCCGTCCGGCTGGCCGCCGGGCTTGCCGCTGAGCAGCTCGGCCCGGCGCTGCCCGGAGCGGCCGATGCCGAGGTCGATGCGGCCGGGGTGCAGCGCGTCGATGATGCCGAACTGCTCGACCACGGCCGCGCTGGTCTGCTGGCCGATCTGCACCGCGCCCGAGCCGACCCGGATCCGGCTCGTCGCGGCCGCGATCAGCGCGATGAGCACGGCCGGGTTCGAGCTCGCCACGCCCGGGGCGAAGTGGTGCTCGGCGACCCAGTACCGGCGGTAGCCGAGCCGCTCGGCGTGCCGGGCCAGGTCGAGCGAGTTGCGCAGCGCGTCGGCCGGGGTGCCGCCGGACGGCACCGGCGCGAGGTCGAGGATCGAGAGCGGGGCAGGAGCGGTCACGGCAGCCTCCCGGATGCGGCGGCGTAGCGGCTGGCGGGGCGGGGCAGGCCGAGCAGCCCGCGCAGGGTGGTGGATTCGTACGCGTGGCGGAACGCGCCCCGCCGCCGCAGCGCGGCGGTGAGGCCGCGGGCGATGCCCTTGAGGTCGGCGGGCACCGCGCCGGGACGCAGCCGGAAGCCGTCGATCCCGGCCTCGCGCCAGTCGAGCAGCAGGTCGGCGAGCTCGTCGGCGGTCCCGGTGAAGATCCGGGCGTCGGAGACGAGCTCGGCCCCGTCGAGCTCGTCGAGCCGGGCCTTGCGCTCGGCCGCGTCCGGGCCGACGAACACGAGCAGGTCGGCGAAGATCTTCAGCGGCTCGCCGTCGCGGGGCACGGCGCGCACCCGCTCGACGATCCGGGCCGCGTCGTCGCGGTCGTGCGGGGTGACGAACACGATGTCGGCGGCGCGGGCGGGCAGCTCGTACGGCACCGCCGTACCGCCGTGGTCGAGCACGGCGACGATCGGCCGGCCCTGCGGCGGCCGCGGCGTGATCGCCGGGCCCTTCACCGAGAACCACCGGCCGGAGAAGTCGATGTAGTGGAGCTTGTCGCGGTCGATGAACCGGCCGGTGGCGACGTCGCGGATCTCGGCGTCGTCCTCCCAGCTGTCCCACAGCCGCCGGGCGACCTCGACCGCGTCGGCGGCCTCCTCGAACAGCTCGGCGAGCAGGGCACGGTCGCGGAACTCCGGGTCGAGCCGGGGGATCGCGCGGCGGCCGAAGTGGGCGGCCTCCGAGGCGCGCGGCGAGACCTGCACCCGCCACCCGGCCCGGCCGCGGCTGACGTGGTCGAGGGTGGCGATGCCCATCGCGACGTGGAACGGCTCGGTGTGCGTGGTGGTCGCGGTCGGCACCAGCCCGATGTGCCGGGTGCGGGGCGCGAGCGACGCGGCGAGCAGCACCGCGTCGAGCCGGCCGCGCACCTGGTCGGTCCGGTCGTCGACGTCGTCGGGGAGCGTGGACTGCAGCCGGAACGCGTCCTCGATCGTGACGAAGTCGAGCAGGCCGCGCTCGGCCTCGCCGGCGAGCTTCGCCCAGTACCGGGCGGTGAACAGCTCGCGGGCGTGCGCGCCCGCCTCGCGCCAGGCCGCCGGGTGCCAGCCGGCGCCGTCGAGCGCGACCGCGAGGTGCAGGTGGCCGGTGGTGGTCACGCCGCCTCCTTCCCGGCCGGTACGGCCAGACCGAGGTGGTCGCGGAGCGTGGTGCCGGTGTACTCGGTGCGGAAGGCGCCGAGCTCCTGCAGCAGCGGCACCACCCGGTCGACGAAGTCGTCGAGCCCGCCCGGGATGAGGTGGGGCACGAGGATGAAGCCGTCCGCGGCCTCGGCGGCGACGAACTCGGCCATGCTCTTCGCCACGGTCAGCGGCGAGCCGACGAACGACTGGCGGCCGGTCATCTCGATCACGAGCTCGCGGATGGTGAGGTTCCGCTCGCGGGCCACGGCGCGCCAGCGCGCGGCGACGGCGGCCCGGTCGTGATGCTTCACCCGCCCCTCGGCGACCTCGGTGGACAGGTCCGGCTCGATGTCGGGCAGCGGCCCGTCGGGGTCGAGGTGGGACAGGTCGCGGCCCCAGATCTGCTCGAGGAACGCGATCGCGGTCTGCGGGCTCACCTGCTGCCGGCGGATCTCGGCGGCGAGCTCGGCGGCCTCGGCGTCGGTGTCGCCGATCACGAACGTGACGCCCGGCATGATCTTCAGCTCGTCGGGCCGCCGGCCGTACTTGGCGAGCCGGGACTTGACGTCGGCGTAGAACGCCTTGCCCTCGGCGAGCGTGCCGTGCCGGGTGAAGATGACGTCGGCGTTGGCGGCGGCGAACTCGCGGCCCTCGCCGGAGTCGCCCGCCTGGATGATCACCGGGTGGCCCTGCGGGCTGCGCGGCACGGTGAAGCGCCCGGACACGGTGAACTGCGGGCCCTCGTGGCGGAACTCGCGGATCGCGCCGGGGCGGACGAACACGCCGCGCTCGGGGTCGGCGACGACCGCGTCCGGCGCCCAGGAGTCCCACAGCGTGCGCGCCAGCCGGACGAACTCCTCGGCCCGGCGGTACCGGTCGGCCCGGTCGAGGTAGCCGCCGCGGCGGAAGTTCGCGCCGGTGAACGCGTCGTTGGTGGTGACCACGTTCCACGCGGCCCGGCCGCCGGAGAGGTGGTCGAGGGTGGCGAGCCGCCGCGCCAGCTCGTACGGCTCGTTGAAGGTCGTGTTGACCGTGGCGGCGAGGCCGAGCCGCTCGGTCACCGCGGACAGCGCCGACAGCACGGTGAGCGACTCGGGCCGGCCGACCACGTCGAGGTCGTAGATGCGGCCCTTGTGCTCCCGCAGCCGCAGGCCCTCGGCGAGGAAGAAGAAGTCGAACTTCCCGCGCTCCGCGGTCCGGGCCAGGTGTTCGAAGGAGGAGAAGTCGATCTGGCTGCCCGCGCGGGGATCCGCCCACACGGTCGTGTTGTTCACCCCGGGAAAGTGCGCGGCCAGGTGGATCTGCCTGTGCGGCGGCGTCATGGTGTCCCCTTCCGGCAAAACCTATATAAAAAGTAGGGAAAGTAGGGAGCAGTGTCAACGGGGTTCCTGGCCGCCTGGTTCGCGGAGATTCGCCGGATTCGCTAGGTGTCCGCGCGGCGCAGCGCGGACGGGGGCACGGGGATCGCGGGGAACGGGTTGTCCGGCAGCAGGATCACCCGCCGGGCCAGGTCCGGCTGGCCGGCCGCGTCCAGGTGGAGCAGGGCCGCGCCGATGCCGGCCGCGCCCACCATGTAGCCGGTGTCCGCGGTGACCTCGCCGGGGCGCAGCCGCCGGTACGCCTGGTACCAGCGGTAGCCGGTGCCGTCGTGGTCGGTGGCCCGGCCGATGAGGTTGGCGGCGAGCGTGCGGGCGTACTCCAGGTGCCCCGCGTCGCCGGTGACCGCCCACAGCCCGACGAACAGCTCGATCAGGCCGGCCGTACCGCAACACTGGCAGACCACGTTCCAGAAGCCCTCGGTCTGCCGGTGCGGCACGCCGCTGCCGGTGATGCCGTTCGCCAGCCGTTCCACCCACTCCAGGTCGCCGGGGTCGCCCGCCACCCGGTACAGCTCGTAGAACATCCGGGCCACGCCCGCCGAGCCGGAACAGAAGCCGAGGTAGTACAGCGAGCGGCCCTGCGGCAGGTGGTGCGGGACCAGGGCGCAGCGCTCGCTCACCGAGCTCACCGCGCGCACGAAGCCGGCGCCGCTGCGCGCGGCGTCGAGGAAGCGCCGGTCGCCGGTGACGCCGTAGAGCCGGGCGAGCAGGAACGCGGTGCCCGCGGTACCGGAGAGGAAGCCCGGGGTGACCGCGTCCGCGGGCAGGTCGGCGGGGGCCTCGCCGCAGTCGCCGAAGCCGTGCCCGGGCACCGGGAGCCGGGCGATGCGCAGCCCGGCCTCGGCCGCGAGGTCCTGGTAGGCGGGCACGCCGAAGCAGGCGGCGGCGCGCAGCAGGCCGAGGATGATGCCGCCGTCGCCGCGCTGCGACGGCTCGAGGGTCCAGCCGACCCCGTCGGCGGTGCGCCGCGCCCGGCCCGCGATCACCTCGGCGATCGCCGCGGCCTCGGCCTCGTACCGGCTGTCGCCGAGCGCCCAGCCCGCCTCGATCAGCGCGATCATCGTGCCGGTGAGCCCGTGGTAGAGGGTGAGGTCGGTCTGGGTCCGCCAGGTGGCGGCGAGCCGGTCCGCGCCGCGGCGGGCGTCCTCCAGGTAGGCCTCGTGCCCGGTCGCGGCCGCGAGCTCAAGGAAGAACAGCACGATGCCGGCGGCGCCGGAGTACAGCGACAGCGGCTCCGGGCTCACCGCGGAGCGGCCGCGGACGTCGGGGTTCGCCCGCCAGTACCGGCCGTGTTCGTCGTCGACGGCGGCGGATCTGATCCACCGGCCGGCGAGGATCGCCGCGGTGAGCGGGGAGTCGGCACGGGATCGCGACGGGCGGATCCGATCGAGGCTCATGGGGGCATTATCCCATACATCAGGTAGGTAATTGAGGTTAAGCTGAGCGGGGCATGAAGAACCGGGCCGGTGCGGTCAAGCGTCCTGCCGCACCGGCCCTCAAGCGGTTCTCCGCCCCGCGGGTCACGTTCCGATCATGTCACCGAGAACCCGCTGAACAGGAGCGAGGCGAGCAACAGCGCCAGGGCGAGGTTCACCACCGTGGCGATGGCGAACACCCCGATCGGCCGCCAGCCCGCCTCCCGCAGCGAGGCCACCCGGAACTCCAGGCCGATGCTGACGAAGGCGAGGATGAGGAACAGGTTCCGCAGGTCGTTGACGGTGCCGATGACCTCCTTGCCCGCGTCCGAGCCGACCGCGCCGAGGTAGAGCGTGGCGATGATCGACGCGGCGATGAAGCCGAGCACGAACTTCGGGAACCGGTGCCACAGGTCGCCCAGGCCCGGGCGGCGGGCGTCGGCGCGGCGCTCCACCCGGAACGCGAAGTACGCGGTGAGCGCGACCGCGACCACGCCCATGAGCGCGTTCTGGGTGACCTTGACGATCGTGGCGACCGCGAGCGCGTCCTCGCCGACGATCGCACCGGCCGCGGTCACCGCCGCGGTGGTGTCGATGTTGCCGCCGATCCACGCGCCCGCCACCTCCGGGGAGAGCCCGAGCACCGAGGCGAGCCACGGCAGCAGGAAGATCGACGGCAGCGCGAACACGATCACCAGGCTCGCGCTGTAGGCGAGCTGCTCCCGCTTGGCCTGCACCGCGCCCGCCGCGGCGATCGCCGCGCTCACGCCGCAGATCGACACCGCCGAGGACAGCAGCGCGCGCAGCCGGGCGTCGAGCCCGAACCTGCCGCCGAGCCACCAGGTGAACAGGAACACCGCGCTGATCAGCACGATCGCCTGGATGATCGCCGGGCCGGCGGCGGTGACGATCACCGCGAGGTTGATCGAGGCGCCGAGCAGCACCAGGCCGGTCTTGATGAAGAACTCGGTGCGGAACGCGCCGGACAGCCGGTCGCGCAGTCCGGTCGCGGTGAGCACGGCGTTGCCGACCAGGCCGAGCACGATCGCGTACACCGGGTACTCGATCGCGGCGGCCACCTCACCGAACGCGGTGCCCTCGGTCCAGCCGGGGACGTTCTTGTCGAGCACCCGGGTGACCGCGGCGAGCGCGAGCACCACGAGCAGCCCGATCAGCGTGCCGACCGGCGTCTGCGCGCTGCGGCCGGCCTCGGCCGATGCCGCGGCCTCGCCCGCGGGGACGGTCTTCGCGGCCGCCGCCTGGGGGGCCTTCGCGTCGCCGGCGCTCATCACGGCACCACCCCCACCGGGATCACGCCGGTGAGCACCAGCACGAGCAGCACCAGGCCGATGATCGTGGCGGCCCAGTCCTCGTTGATCCGCAGCGCCCGGCCGCCGGACGGCGCGGGCGGCTCGTCGCGGCGAAGCGCTTTGCTCTCGCTCATCTTCACCTCTCAGGTGTGGGTTTGCCGTCCCCCGAACGCTTTTCGTACGTGCCGAACCCGGATTGGCGGGTTTCCCCGCGCGGTCACCCCTCGCTGAGCCGCACCGTGCCGGGCGCGGCGGCACCGAGCGGCGCGTACCGCTCCGGGGGCGGCGCGGTGACCGGCCCGGGGAACGGCCGGCTCGGGATGGTCTTCCGCAGCACCGGGGCGATGTCGCTCTGGAACAGCTCGAGCGTCTCCCGGTGCTGGGCGGGGGTGAGGCCGTCGGCGTCGGCGTGCAGGTGCATCACCTCGTGGCCGAACCGCTCGTGGTACCGGTGGATCTTGTCGATGATCTGCTGCGGGCTGCCGACGAGGATCGAGCTGCGCTCGATCGCGTCCTCGAGGGTGGGGAACACCGGCTCCACCCCCACGCTGCGCAGCCGCGCCACCCGCGCCTCGTAGATGGGCCGGTACACGTTGATCGCGTCCTGGGAGCGCCTGGCGGCGTAGTACCCGGCGCTGCCCGCGCCGACGAGGGCGTCCTTGGGATCGCGCCCGTAGTGCGCCCAGCGTTCCCGGTAGTGGTCGATCAGCTCGGCGTACGGCTCGATGGGGTTGGTGACGTTCGCGGAGAAGATCGGGTCACCCCACCTGGCGGCGAGCTCCACCGACGCCTTGCTCGTCGCGCTGCCGTGCCAGACCCGGATGGGCCGCTGCAGCGGCCGCGGCACCACCTCGGCCTCGTGCAGCGGCGGCCGGAACCGCCCGCTCCAGGTGACCTTCTCCTCCCGCCACAGCCGGCGGAACAGCTCGTACCCCTCGGCGTTGCGGTCCCACTGGTCCTCGGGCGTGACGTGGAACAGCCGCGCCTGGGCGACCCCGTTCCCCTTGCCGATGATCAGCTCCAGGCGGCCGTTCGACAGGTGGTCGAGGGTGGCGTAGTCCTCGTACGCGCGCACCGGGTCGAGCAGGGCCAGCGTGGTCACCGCGGTGAACAGCCGGATCGTCGAGGTGCGCGCGGCGATGTGGCTCAGCACCACCGGCGGGGAGGAGGACAGGAACGGCCGCTCGTGCCGCTCCCCCACGCCGAACCCGTCGAAGCCGAGCTCCTCGGCGAGCACGGCCGTCTCGACGACCTCGCGGAACCGTTCCGTGGTGGACTTCAGCTCGCCGGTGACCGGGTCGGGTCCGTGCGCGATGAGCGTGATCAATAAGAACTTCATGCCGACTTCCGTTCCGGCGGTCACCAAACCTACCTAGAAAGTAGGAAAATCGGGTTTAGCTGTCAACGGCCGACCCGGCGGCTTCCGCACGGCGAGTACCCCACTTTGCCAACTGGAAGTGAAGGGATATGCTCACGGGGCGAAACCGGGCATTCAGCCCAACCGGTCGAGATCCACCGGGAGATCCCGCCGCGGTCTCCACCAGCTCGAAGGACCACCGAGACGATGCACACCACCCCGCGGACCAGGCCACGGATCGCCGCGCGCGCCGCCGTCACCGGGGCGCTGCTGTCCCTGCTGCTGTCCGCGTGCGGCGGCGGCACCGCGGGCGGCGCCGGCGGCGAGTCCGCCGCCCCGGGCGCCGACCGCCGGTCGATCATCCTCGTCACCCCGAACCCGGTCGGCACGAACCGGTTCCTCCAGCTCGGGGTGGCCGGCGCCGAGGCCGCCGCCAAGGAGCTCGGCGCGGAGTTCAAGCTCTACGAGAGCTCCGACCCGACCGGCATCGCGCAGAACGTCGACGCGGCCGTGCGGGCCAGGCCGACGCTGATCGTCGGCATCGGCTTCAACTTCGACGACGTGTTCGCCACCGTGCCCAAGCAGCACCCCGGCCGGCAATTCCTGCAGGTCGACTCGTGCGCCAAGCCGCAGGCCCCGAACCTCACCTGCCTGTCGTTCAAGGAGCACGAGGCCGCCTACCTCGCCGGGGTCGAGGCCGGGCTGCTCACCAAGAGCGGGAAGATCGGCGTGGTCGCGGCCCTCGACACGCCGTTCATCCACCGCTGGATCGACCCGTTCTTCGCCGGGGCGAAGTCGGTCAACGGCAAGGTCACCGGCACCGCGCTGTACGTCGGCGGCAACAACCCGTTCAGCGACCCGGTGCGCGCCAAGGCGCAGGCCCAGACGCTGATCGGCCGCGGCGTCGACGTGATCGCGGCCGCCGCGTCCGCGGGCAACCCGGGCGTGTTCGAGGCCGCCGCCGCGGCCGGGGCCAAGGCGTTCGGCGTCGACGTCAACGAGTGCCCGAGCAGCCCCGGCACGGTCATCGACAACGTGCTCAAGCGGGTGGACGTCGCCGAGGCCGCGGCGATCAAGGAGATCGTCGGCGGCAAGGCCGGCGGCGCCAAGGTGTACGGCCTCGCCGAGGACGGCGTGGGCGTGGTCGCGCTCACCGGCGACCTCGCCTCCGCGCAGTGCACCGTGGCCGAGCACCCCGACGTGGTCGCCAAGGTGAAGCAGGTCCGGGACGAGATCGTCGCGGGCCGGATCACGGTCGCCGACCCCCTCGCCGGTTAGCGATGCCCATCCCAGCGTCGAACACCCCCGCGCCGGACACCGCGGAGGCGGCGCCGGAGCCGTACGCCGCCGAGCTCGTCGGGATCACCAAGCGGTTCGGCGCCGTCCTCGCGAACGACGGCGTCGACCTCGCCATCGCCCCCGGCGAGGTGCACGCGGTCGTCGGCGAGAACGGCGCCGGCAAGACCACGCTGGTGTCGATCCTGTACGGCCTGCACCGCCCCGACGCCGGGCACGTCCTGCGGCGCGGGGTCCGGGTGCGGTTCCGCTCCCCCGCCGACGCGATCGCGCACGGCCTCGGCATGGTCCACCAGCGGTTCCGGCTGTTTCCCGGGCTCACCGTCGCCGAGAACGTGGTGATCGGCGCCGAGCCGGTGCGGCGCACCGGCGCGATCGACCGCGCCGCGGCCCGGCGCGCCGTGGCCGAGCTCGGCGAGCGGTACGGCCTGCAGGTCGATCCCGCGGCCCGGGTCGGTGACCTGCCGGTCGGGGTGCGCCAGCGGGTGGAGATCCTCAAGGCGCTCTACCGCGGGGCCGAGATCCTCATCCTCGACGAGCCGACCGCGGTGCTCACCCCCGGCGAGGCCGAGCGGCTGTTTTCGGTGCTGCGCACGGTGACCGCCACCGGCGCGTCGGTGGTGCTCGTCACCCACCGGCTCGCCGAGGTGCTCGCCGCGAGCGACCGGGTGACCGTGCTGCGCCAGGGCCGGGTCACCGGCCGCTTCCGCACCGCGGAGACCACCGCGGACGAGCTGGTCCGCGCCATGATCGGCCGGACGGTCGCCGCGGCCCCGGCCCGGCACGCCCGCCCCGCGGACGCCGGGCCGTACGCGCTCGAGGTGCGCGACCTGACCGTGCGCGACCCCGACGGGGTGGTCCGGCTCGCCGGGGTGAGCCTCGGGGTGCGGCCCGGCGAGATCGTCGGGGTCGCGGGCGTGGCCGGGAGCGGGCAGCGCGAGCTCGTCGACCAGATCACCGGCCTCGCCGCGGCCGGGCACCGGTCGGGCACGATCCGGCTGCTCGGCACCGAGCTGACCGAGGCCGACACGGTACGGCGGCGCCGCGCGCTCGGCCTCGCCTACGTGCCGGAGGACCGGCACGGCCGCGCGGTCGCCCCCGCGATGAGCCTCGCCGAGAACCTCGTCATGGGCGACCAGCGCGCCCGCGCGCTGCGCGGCCGGTTCGGGCTGTCCGCCGCGGCGGTGCGGGCCCGGGCGCGGGCGCTCGCCGAGCGCTTCGGGGTGCGCGCGGCCTCGGTGGACGCGCCGGTGGCGACGCTGTCCGGCGGCAACATGCAGAAGGCCGTGCTCGCCCGCGAGCTGTCCCGGGACGCCCGGGTGGTCGTGGTCGAGGAGCCCACCCAGGGGGTGGACGTCGGCGCGCAGGAGCGCATCCACGCGCTGCTCGCCGAGGCGGCCGGCGCGGGCCGGGCGATCCTGCTCGTCTCCAGCGAGCTCGGCGAGCTGCGCGCGCTCGCCGACCGCGTCTACGTGCTCTACGCGGGCCGGATCACCGCCGAGCTGGCCCGCGAGCAGGCCACCGAGGACCGGATCGGCGCGGCGATGACCGGCACCGACCCGGCCACCGGCCGGGCCGCCGAGCCCGCCGCCCCGATCACCGGCGACGGGGAGGGCACGCCGTGACCGCCGGCATCCGCGGCGCCCGCCGCGCGGACGCGCCGGAGCGGCCGCCGGCCCTGCGCGCCGCCTGGGAGCGGATCGTCGCCGCGCCCGGCGCGGCGCCGGTGCTCGCGATCGCCGGGACGCTCGTGCTCACCACGGTCGTCCTGCTCGCGGCCGGCGTCTCCCCGGCCGAGGCGTACCCGGCGATCGTCCGGGGCGCGGTCGGCGAGGGCAACCTCGAGTACACGGTCGCGAACCTCGTGCCCACGCTCGGCATGGCGCTGGCGTTCGCGATCCCGTTCCGGGCCGGCGAGTTCAACCTCGGCGGGGACGGCCAGCTCGCGCTCGGCGGGATCGCGGCGGCGTGGCTCGCCCTCGCCGTGCCGCTGCCGGGCGGGCTCGCCGTGGCCGCGCCGCTGGCGGCCGCGGCGCTCGCCGGGGCGCTGCTCGCCGGGGTCGCGGCCCCGCTGCGCACCCGGCTCGGCATCCCGGCGATCGTGAGCACGCTGCTGCTCAGCACCCCGGCCGTGGCGTTCGCGTCGTACCTGGTGCGGTTCCCGCTCGGCGAGCAGGGCACCGGCATCGCGCAGACCCCGCCGCTGCCCGAGGCCGCGCACCTGCCCGCGCTCGGCGGCAGCGGCCACGTCACGCTCGCGGTGCCGCTCGTGCTCGCGCTCACCGCGGCCTGGGCGTACGCGGACGCGCGCACCGTGCTCGGCTACGAGGTGCGGGCCACCGGCGCGAACCGCGAGTTCGCCCGGTACGGCGGGGGCGCGGGCGACCCGCCCGCCCCGGCCACCCCCCCCCCCCGGGGCGGGGGCGCCGGGGCGGGGGGGGGGGCCGGGGGGCGGCGCCCGCCCCCCCGCCCCCCCCGCCGCCCGCGCCCCCCCCCCGCCCCCCCGG
>QGUZ01000309.1 GCA_003242605.1 Actinomycetota bacterium | reverse complement strand
GCCCGGGGCCGGGAACCCGGGGAGGCGCGGGCCCCCCGCGCCCGGCCCCCCCCCCGGGGCGCGCACCGGACCCGGGGCGGGTCCCGAAACGGCGGGGCGGGGGCCGACGCGCCGCCCCCGGACGGGCCGCCGGCCCGCCTCGCCCCGGCCGGGATGATGGCGCAGGCCGGGACCGGCCGCGGCCTGCCCGCCGGGCCGTCCGGCGAGGTGGCGCGGGCGCACCACGGCTCGGTCTCGAAACAGGAGCGGGCACACATCGAGGAGGCGCTCAAGTCCGGGCGGCTGCCCGCGGTGGTGGCCACCTCCAGCCTCGAGCTCGGCATCGACATGGGCGCGGTCGACCTCGTCGCCTGCGTGGAGGCGCCGCCGAGCGTGGCGAGCGGCCTGCAGCGCATCGGCCGCGCCGGGCACCGGGTGGGCGCGGTCTCCAAGGGCGTGATCTTCCCCAAGTACCGGGGCGACCTGGTGCAGACCGCGGTGGTCGCCGAGCGCATGCGCCGCGGCGAGATCGAGGAGCTGCGCTACCCGCGCAACCCGCTCGACGTGCTCGCCCAGCAGATCGTCGCGATGTGCGCGATGGACGAGTGGACCGTCGACGAGCTGGAGCGGGTGGTCCGCCGGGCTGCGCCGTACGCGACGCTGCCCCGGTCGGCGCTGGAGGCGACGCTCGACATGCTCGCCGGGCGCTACCCGAGCGAGGAGTTCGCCGAGCTGCGCCCCCGCATCGTGTGGGACCGGGTGACCGGCACGCTGCGCGGGCGGCCCGGCGCGCAGCGGCTCGCGGTCACCAGCGGCGGCACCATCCCCGACCGCGGCCTGTTCGGCGTGTACCTCGCCGGCGGGGACACGAACGCCCGGGTCGGCGAGCTCGACGAGGAGATGGTGTACGAGTCCCGGGTCGGCGACGTGTTCGTGCTCGGCGCCACCTCCTGGCGGATCGAGGACATCGGCCCCGACCGGGTGCTCGTCTCCCCCGCCCCCGGGCAGCCCGGCAAGCTGCCGTTCTGGCACGGCGACGCGCCCGGCCGCCCGGTCGAGCTGGGGCGGGCGATCGGCGCCTTCCTGCGCGAGCTGTCCGGCGCGAAGGCAGAGCAGGCGGTGGCGCGGGCGCGGGCGGCCGGACTCGACGATTACGCGGTCGGCAACCTCCTCGCCTACCTGCGCGAGCAGCGGGAGGCCACCGGGTACGTGCCCGACGACCGCACGCTCGTGGTCGAGCGGTTCCACGACGAGCTCGGCGACTGGCGGGTGGTGGTGCACTCGCCGTACGGCGCGCGGGTGCACGCCCCGTGGGCGCTGGCGATCGCGCGGCGGCTGCGCGAGCGCTACGGCGTGGACGTGCAGGCGGTGCACTCCGACGACGGGATCGTGCTGCGGGTGCCGGACACGCTCGACGGCGCCCCCTCGGACGTGGCGGTGTTCGACCCCGAGGAGATCGAGCGGATCGTCGTCGAGGAGCTCGGCGGGTCGGCGCTGTTCGCGTCCCGGTTCCGGGAGTGCGCGGCGCGGGCCCTGCTGCTGCCCCGCCGCCACCCGGGCCGGCGCACGCCGCTGTGGCAGCAGCGGCAGCGGGCCGCGCACCTGCTGGGGGTGGCGAGCAAGTACGGCTCGTTCCCGGTGGTGCTGGAGACGATGCGCGAGTGCCTGCAGGACGTGTTCGACGTGCCCGGGCTCGTCGGGCTCATGCGGGACATCGCCGCCCGCCGGGTGCGGGTGGTGGAGGTGGAGACCTCGCAGGCCTCGCCGTTCGCGGCGTCGCTGCTGTTCCGCTACGTCGAGGCGTTCATGTACGAGGGGGACGCCCCGCTCGCCGAGCGGCGGGCCCAGGCGCTCGCCCTCGACACCTCGCTGCTGGCCGAGCTGCTCGGCCAGGCGGACCTGCGGGAGCTGCTCGACCCGGACGTGATCGCCGAGACCGAGCGGGAGCTGGCCCGGCTCGACCGGCCGCTGCGCGACGCCGAGGACCTCGCCGACCTGCTGCGCTCACACGGCCCGCTGCTCGCCGAGGACGTCACGGTACGCGGCGGCGACCCGGCGTGGCTGCACGACCTGGAGGCCGCCCGGCGGGCGATCCGGGTGCGCGTGGCCGGGATCGAGCAGTGGGCGGCGATCGAGGACGCGGCGCGGCTGCGCGACGCGCTCGGGGTGCCGCCGCCGGTGGGGGTGCCGCAGGCGTTCCTCGAGCCGGTGCCCGACCCGCTCGGCGACCTCGTCGCGCGGCACGCCCGCACCCGCGGGCCGTTCGCGGCGGCCACCGCGGCCACCCGGTTCGGCCTCGGCGTCGCCGTGGTGACCGACGCGCTGCGCCGGCTCGCCGCCGAGGGCCGGGTGGTGTCCGGCGAGTTCCGGCCCGGCGGGCGCGGCGAGGAGTGGTGCGACGCCGGGGTGCTGCGGCTGCTGCGCCGCCGCTCGCTCGCCCGGCTGCGGCGGGAGATCGAGCCGGTCGCGCCCGAGGTGCTCGCCGCGTTCTCCCCGGTCTGGCACGGCATCCCCGCCCCCGAGCGGGGCCCGCAGGGGATCGACGCGCTGGTGACGGCGATCGAGCGGCTGCAGGGGGCGGCGGTGCCCGCCTCGGCCCTGGAGACGCTCGTGCTGCCCGCCCGCGTGCCCGGCTACACGCCCGCGATGCTCGACGAGCTCACCTCCTCCGGCGAGGTGATCTGGGCGGGCCAGGGGGCGCTGCCGGGCGGCGACGGCTGGGTGGCCCTGTACTTCGCCGACACCGCGCCGCTGCTGCTGCCCGAGCCCGCCGAGATCACGATGACGCCGCTGCACGAGGCGGTGCTGGAGGCGCTGTCCGGCGGGGGCGCGCTGTTCTTCCGCGACCTGTCCGACCGGGTCGGGTCGCTCGACGACTCCGCGCTCGTCGCCGCCCTGTGGGACCTGGTGTGGGCGGGCCGGGTGTCCGGCGACACGCTCGCCCCGCTGCGGGCGGCGCTCGGCACCGGCAGGCCCGCGCACCGGCCGCGCACCACGCGCCGGCGGCGGGCCGTGCTGCCGACGCGCAGCGGCCCGCCCACGGTCGCGGGCCGGTGGTGGGCGCTGCCGCGCCCCGCGGCCGACGCGACGCAGCGGGCGCACGCGCAGGCCGAGACCCTGCTGGAACGGCACGGCGTGCTCACCCGGGGCGCGGTCGCGGCCGAGCGGCCACCCGGCGGCTTCGCCGCGGTCTACCAGGTGCTGCGGGCCTTCGAGGAGAGCGGCCGGTGCCGCCGCGGCTACTTCGTGGAGGGGCTCGGCGGCGCCCAGTTCGCGCTGCCCGGCGCGGTCGACCGGATGCGCGCCATGGCGCCGTCCGCCTCGGCCGCGGTCTCCGGCGGCGGCGATCCGGAGCGCAGCCCGCAGGCGGTGGTGCTCGCCGCCGCCGACCCGGCGAACCCGTACGGCGCGGCCCTCCCCTGGCCCGACCGTCCCGGCGACCCGGCCCACCGGCCGGGCCGGAAGGCGGGCGCCCTCGTCGTGCTCGTCGGCGGCCGCCTCGCCCTCTACGTCGAGCGCGGGGGCAAGAGCGTGCTGTCCTTCGCCGAGGGGGACGAGCTGCGGGCCGCCGTCGAGGCGCTCGCCGCGGCCGTCCGCGGCGGCACCCTCGGTGCGCTCACCGTGGAACGCGCCGACGGCGACCCGATCACCGAGTCCCCGCTCGCCGCACTCCTCGAGGCGGCCGGTTTCCACCCCACGCCCCGTGGGCTGCGCCTGCGCGTCTGACCCCCGGGCCGGCGGCCGTGCCCCCTCGCCACCGGGCCAGAGGAGCGGAGGCCCGCACGAGGAGCCCGCACCGCTGCCGGTGACGCCGACGGTCCCTGCGCGGGGACACCCCCGGCCGATCACCGCGATCGACGGCGTGGCCCGGCGACCCGGCGGGGCCGCCGCGACGGGACGGGACGGCCGGGCGTACGCGGCCGAACGCAAAGGGCCGCCCCCGCGGCTCCGCACCGAGATGGTGCGTGCCGCAGGGGCGGCCGTGGACAGGGCAGGACGCGTTCGAACCGCGGGGGAGCTGTACCGGGCGTCGGCCGCCCGCTAGCAGGGCTGGGCCTGGCTGACCTTGTAGCCGAAGGCTCCGGTGTTGCCCCGGAAACTGCGCGGGTAGAGCTGGTGCTGGCCCTTGGGCCAGCGGTTGCCGTGCTCGTACAGGCACCAGTTGCGCCCGCTCCGGTTCCACACCGACAGCACGTGATCGTTGAGTCTGCCGCCCGCGACGTGCTTGAGGTCCCGGACGCCCCTCCTGAGCTCGAGGCGCGGCCCGGTGCCGTTCCGCCCCCAGTAGATGCAGAAGTGGCCGGGCGAGCACGCGTACGCCGCACGCGCCTGGGCGGGCTTGGCGTGTGCGGACTCGGCGGACGCTGCCACGGGCGTGGTCGGCCCGAGAAGGGTGGTCGCCGCTGCGACGGCCCCCAGGGCGAGCAGGCGTCGGGCCGTGCGGCGGGACGGCTCGGGGGCGCGTATTTCCATGATCCTTCCCCTTCCTCGTGTGCCTTTGACGTGCGGCCGCCGGCGAGATCGTCACCGAGCTGGCGGCGGTGTTGACTTCGCCACGAAATCGCGCGAACGCGTTGCGTGACGAAAGCGAGTGTGGGACAGGTGAACGGAGGCTGTCGACGGGATGGGTGTCTCCTGGTGGGTGAGGAAAAGGAAACGGTCCGGGAAACGGCTACGAACAGGGACGACACCGCGGCCGAGCCGGTCGCGGAAACAGGCGGAAAGGCCGGCGGGGCGGGTTCCTTCGGCGCGGAGCTGCGCCGGCTGCGCCGGCTGCGCGGGCTGTCGCTCAGCCAGCTCGCCGAGCTGGTGCACTACAGCCGCGGCTATCTGAGCAGGCTGGAGAACGGCAGGCAGGCGGCCTCCCGCGAGGTCGCCCGCGCCTGCGACCGGGTGCTCGGCGCCGGTGGCGCGCTGCTGGCGTGGGTGCCGGACCGCCGCCGCAGGTCGACGGACCGCCCAACGCCCCACACAACGCCGCGCCGCGGCACGGCCGGCGAGGGTAC
Source organism: Actinomycetota bacterium (assembly GCA_003242605.1). GTDB lineage: Bacteria > Actinomycetota > Actinomycetes > Streptosporangiales > Streptosporangiaceae > Thermopolyspora. The sequence goes on along the minus strand of QGUZ01000309.1, from coordinate 1,049 downwards.
GGCGGGTCGGGCCGAGGCGTGCTGCCCGTACCCGGGCCCCGCGGCGTTCGGCCCCGGCGACGCCGACCGGTTCGTCGGCCGGGAGCGCGTCGTCGCCGAGCTGGTGAGCCGGTTGACCGACCGGCTCGCCGGCGGCGGTCCGCTCGTGCTGGCCGCCCCGTCCGGCGCCGGCCTGACCTCGCTGCTCGCCGCCGGTCTCGTCCCGGCGCTGGCCCGGGGCGTGCTGCCGCTGCCCGGCGCCGACCGGCCCCGCGTGGTCATGGTCACGCCGACCGCGACGCCGTACCGCACGCTGCTCGACCGGCTCGCCGAGGCGACCGGCCAATCGGCGTTCGACCCGGTGCGCCCGCCCGGCGGCGCGGACGCGGCCGCCGGGGCCCGGCCGCGGGGCGGGCCGGTCGCCGTCGTCATCGTCGACCGGTTCGAGGAGGCCTTCACCCGGTGCCGTGACGAGGCGGAACGGGAGCGGTTCGTCCGCCTGCTGTGCGACCTGTCGGCGGGCGGGGACGGCGAGCCGCCCGCGGCCCTCGTCGTGCTGGGGGTGCGCGCCGACCATCTGGAGCGCTGCCGCGCCCACCCCGGCCTGGCCGCGGCGCTCCGGGACGGCCGGATCGACCTCGGGGCGATGCGGCCCGACGAGCTCCGCGAGGCGATCACGCGCCCCGCGGCCGCCGCCGGGCTGGAGTTCGAGCCGGGCCTGGTCGAGCTGCTGCTGCGCGACATCGGCGCCTCGGCGGACGGGCCCGACCCGGGGGCGCTGCCGCTGCTGGCGCACGCCCTGCTCGCCACCTGGCAGCAGCGCTCGGGCCGCACGCTCACCGTCGCCGGATACCAGCTCGCGGGCGGCGTGCACGGCGCGGCGGTGGCCCTCGCCGAGCGCGCCTACACCGGCCTGCGCCCGGCCGACCGCGACCGGGCGCGCCGGCTGCTGCTGCGGCTCGTGGGGGGGGGCGAGGACGACCCGCCGACCCCCCCCAAGGCGGCGCGGGCGCGCCCGCTGCGCCCTCCTCCCGGCGCCGCCGCCGGCCCGGGGGCGGCCCCCCGGGGGC
>QGUZ01000308.1 GCA_003242605.1 Actinomycetota bacterium | reverse complement strand
GCCGCAGCCCCCGCCCGTCCCCCCCCCGCCGACCCCCACCCCCGCCCCGACCCCCGCCCCAACGCAGCCGGGGGAGGCCTGCAAGGTCGCCGTCACCCGCCTCAACGCCTCGCGGACCGCGATCCGCGCGACGGTGGAGCGCACCGGGTGTGAGGAGCCGACCATCCTGCGCGCCGAGCTCAGGTTCGAGCGGTTCGGCCCGGACCGGGTCGTCCGGCGCGCCAAGCGGACCCTGCGCCCCGACGGCGCGCTCAACCTCGCCGTACGCTGCACCCAGCGGACGCGCTCGTTCTACGTGGTCGTCACCGACAGCGACGGCAACTTCGCCAAGTCCGAGCCGGTCCGCCTGCGCTGCGGCTCCACCGCGGGCTTCGACGACCGCGCCGGCTCCGGCGGCAACAACAACGGCTCCGGCGGCAACGGCAACGGCGGCGGCACCGGCGGCTCGGGGAACTCGGGCGGCGGCTCCACCGCGGTCGGCACCGCGGCCGAGCAGGAGGTCATCCGGCTCACCAACCAGCACCGCCAGGCGGCGGGCTGCTCGGCGCTGACCCCCGACGCGGCGCTGCGCACCGCGGCCCTCGGCCACTCCAAGCGGATGGCCGCGCAGAACCGGATGGAGCACCAGCTCCCCGGTGAGCCGAGCTTCGTCGAACGGATCAAGGCGGCCGGCTTCTCGCCGCTCAGCGCCGCGGCGGAGAACATCGCCGCCGGCCACCCGAACGCCAAGGCCGTGGTGGACGCCTGGATGAAGAGCTCCGGCCACCGCGCCAACATCCTCAACTGCAACCTCACCCACATCGGCGTCGGCGTGGCGCAGGGCTCCGGCGGCAAGCTGTTCTGGACGCAGAACTTCGCCCGCCACTGACGCCGGCGCACGCGCCCGGCCGCCGGGTCCGGGCGCGCCAGGGACTTCTCCGGCCCTCTCCGTGAAGCACCCTTCCAGCGGAAACGGAAAAGGCCCGCGCCCCGCTCGGGGACGCGGGCCTTCCCGTGCGCCGGCCCGGCTCACTCCTTCTTCTTGCAGATGAGCTTGGGCTCCGGGGCGTAGACGGTGTGGAACTTCTCCCGGCGGATCTCCTTGCCGTTCTTCTTGAAGATCCGCCACACGTCGATGGAGAACCCCTCGGCCCCCTCCATCGGGATGCAGTCGGGCCCGGTCTCGGTGATCGTCTTGTACGGCTGGATGTTGTACCGGCCGGAGCTGCGCGACTCGATGTCGTACCGCTTGGTGCTCCAGAAGGTCACCGTCACCGAGGTGTTCGTGTAGGACGTGGTGATGAGCACGCCATACGGCGAGTCGTTGCGCCAGCGGAAGTCCGGCTGCGGGTAGGAGACCGTGGACTCGCGGCCCGCCGGGTAGCGGGAGATGTAGTACATGTGCGGCGTGTGCTGCACGTCCTCGAAGCCGCCGAAGAACACGGCGTTGAACATCGTGGTGACGAACTGCGAGATGCCGCCGCCGACGTCGTCGACGTACCGCCCGTTGAGGATCATCGGCGCCTCGACGAAGCCGCGGGCCTTGTCCCGCTTGCCGACCACGCCGTTGAGCGAGAACGTCTCGCCGGGCATGACGAGGTGGCCGTCGAGGATGTCGGCGATCCGGTGGATGTTCGTCACCCGCGGCGGGCAGCACGGGTAGTGGGTGGTGTACGACGACACCTTCTCGCGGATGCCGAGCTTGCGCGCCTTGGCGGTGGTGAGCTTCGGCAGCGCCTTGGTGAGCGAGACCTTGATGGTACGGCTCCCGCCGCCGGTGATCGTCTGCTCGACGTCCTTCTTGAGCGCGGCGGGGTCCACGCCCATGCCGACGCGGTGCGGCACCACGACCGGCTTGCCATTGACGATTTTGAACGACGCGTCCTTGGGGGCCTGCGCGCCGTCGACGAGCTTGTCCTGCACCTCGAGGGCGACCTTCTCGGCGTCGAACCGCGGCCGCAGGCCGCCCTTGCCGTCCGGTACGAAGCGCAGGTGCTGCGCGATCATCTCGGGAGTGACGGTGGCGGTGCGCCCGCCGTTGGTGAGCGTGATCGGCCCGGACACGGCCCGGCGCGCGGCCGCGACCGCCCGCTTCACCCCGGCCGCCGTCACCTTCGGGGCCACCACCTTGGTGGGGAGGGTCACCTCCCGCTGCAGCGGGTAGGCGGCGATGATCGCCTCGGCCGCGGCCTTCCGGTCGAGCGCGATCCCGTTGCGCGGCTGGGTCACCCGGGGGGTCGTGCCCGCGAACCGGACGGCGCCGTCGCGCGGGGCGACGTCGATCCGCTTGGCGAGGTTCGCGATCGCGGCGTCGAGGCGTTCGCGGTCCACCTTCACGCGCAGCCGTACCTCGTTGCTCCCGAACAGGGCCCGCGCCACCCCGGGCGGGGAGAGCGAGCCCTCGGCGTCGGCGACGGTCGCCGCCGTGTCGATGGAGAGCCCGGCCTGGCGGGGCGAGAGCCGGAGCGTCTTCTTCCCGGCGCGCAGGATGAGCGGCCGGGTGGCCTCCTCGTTGAGCTCGCGGGCGAGCACGCGCTCGGCGCTCTGCGGGGAGTAGCCGCCGATGTCGACCCCGGCGACGGTGGTGCCGGGCGGGATCTCACCCGCCAGCACCACGGCGGGCACCGCGTAGCAGGCGACGAGCACGGCGAGCACGGCGCCCACGATGATCGGCCAGCGTCCGATACGGCGCGATGTCAGGTTCCGAGGGGTCTGACGCCTCGGGCGCACGGCGGTCATGGATCACCCTTCGGGGCTCGGGGTCATGCCGACGCGTCCACCGGCGAGTGGACACGACTAGGTACGCATTCTGGCAGGTTGTGGCCCCATCGCAGGGTTGAATCCCGGCACAACGGGCCGAATCGCGCTCGCGCGGGGCCGGTCAGCCCTCGGCGGTGTCCGGCGTGTCCGCCGTCTCCTTGCCGTCGCCGCCCCGGCTGCCGTCGAGCTCGACCCCGCGCAGGTGGAGCAGGGCCGCCCAGAAGATCCCGCCGACGAGCGCGATGTCCGCGACGTTCCCGATGAACAGGTCGAAGTAGTCGATGAAGTCGACCACCCGGCCGCGGGCGAACCCCGGCTCCCGCAGCAGCCGGTCGAGCAGGTGGGTCGTCGCGCCGCCGAGCACCAGCCCCAGCGACACCGCCCACGGCCAGCACCGCACCCGGCGGGCGATCCACGTCACCGCCGCCACCACGACCGCGGACGCGATCGCGAACACCCAGGTGTGTTCCGCGCCTATGGAGAACGCCGCCCCGGAGTTGTAGATCAGGCGGAACTGGATCCAGTCCCCGATCACGTCGATGACCTCTCCGCCGGCCAGCGCCGATTCCGCCCACCACTTGGTGGCCTGATCGACCACCACCAGCATGGCCGCTATGCCCAGAACCCACAGGAACACATCTGCACCCTAGCCGTTGTGCGAACCTGCTCGTTCAGTCGTCCAGGCCACGGGCGCTCAGCGCCTCGCCGAGGGCGTCCGCGTACCGCAGCGCGCCGACCACGAGCGGTACGGCGAACGCCCGCACGCTGCGCTCCACGCCCCTGGCCCTCTGCGCCTCCCGGACCCGGGCCGCGAGGTCGGCGATCACCGGGACGCTGCGCAGGGTGAGCGACAGCAGCAGCGACAGCCGGAACGGATCGAGGCCGAGGTGGCGGGCGGGGGCGAGGACGCGTTCCAGGCAGGCGAGCATCACCGTGGTGCGGGTGGTGAGGGTGACCAGCCCGGCGAGCGCCACGGCGAGCACCACGCGCAGCGTGACGGTGACCGCGCCGTCCAGGCCCGCCACGGCGAGCTGGAAGGCGAACAGCAGCGGGGCGAACCAGCGCAGCGGCCGGATCTGCGCCCACGCCGCGGCCGCGCCCACCCCGGCCACCGCGTACAGCAGCGCCACCACCGCGGCGGCCACGGCGAGCTGGGCCGGCGAGCCGAGCAGCAGCAGCGCCGTACCGGCGGCGAGCAGGCCGAGCAGCTTCGCCCCGGCGGGCATGCGGTGCAGCACCGAGTCGCCGGGGAGGTAGACGCCGGTCAGGTGCCTCACGACAGCAGCGCCCGGTAGTGGTCGATCGCGGTGGCCGGATCCGCGTCCGCGACGATCTTGCCCTGGTCGAGCACGAGGACCCGGTCGAAGTCCGCCAGCAGCGGCAGGTCGTGGGTGACCACGACCACCTGCTGGGGCAGCTCGCGCACGAGCGCGGCGATCCTGCGGGAGTGGCGCAGGTCGAGCAGCGTGGTCGGCTCGTCCATCACGATGATCTCCGGTTCGAGGGCGAGCACCGAGCAGAGCGCGAGCAGCTGCTTCTCGCCGCCGGACAGGTGGTGGGCGGGTTGGTCGGCGTGCTCCTCCAGGCCGTACCGGGCGAGCACCTCGCGCACCCGGCGGTCGATCTCGTCCTTGGGCACGCCGCGGCGGCGCAGCGAGAACGCCACGTCCTCGGCGACGGTCGGCATGACGATCTGCGCGTCCGGGTCGGTGAACACGAACCCGACCCGGCGGCGGATGCGGGCGGCGTGCCGCCGGGTGTCGAGGCCGTCCACGGTGACCGTGCCCGAGGTGGGCAGGGCGAGGCCGTTGATGAGCCGGGCGAGCGTGCTCTTGCCCGAGCCGTTCGCGCCGATCACGCCGACCCGGCGCTCGGTGAGCCGCGCGGTGATCCCGCACAGCACGTCGCGCTCCCCCAGCCGCAGATGCACGTCGGAGAATTCGATCAACTTCACACCACCTCGAAGAGCGCCGCCACGCCGAGCCCGCCGCCCACGGCCGCGGTCGCCAGCCCGAGCGTGCCGGGCGGCGCGCCGGAGCCGACGAGCCGGGTGAACAGCCGGGTCACCACCACCGCGCCGGTCGCGCCCCACGGGTGGCCGAGCGCGATCGCCCCGCCGTCGGCGCACACCCGGTCGTCGTCCGCGCCGAGCGGGTCGAGGCCGAGCGCGTCGGTGACCGCGAGCACCTGGGCCGCGAACGCCTCCACGATCTCCACCGCGGCGACCCGGTCGAGGGTCACCCCGGCCCGGTCGAGCACCCGCCGCACCGCGGGCACCGGGCCCCAGCCGGGCAGCGCCGGGTCGCACCCGACCACCGCGCCGGCCACCAGCCGCAGCCCGGGCAGGCCCGCCCGCAGCCGCTCCGGCACGATCGCCACCGCGGCCGCGCCGTCGCTCACCGGCGAGCTGTTCCCGGCCGTCACGGTACCGCCCGGCACGAACGCGGCGGGCAGCCGGGCCAGCGAGGCCGCGCGCAGCCTGCGCGGTCGCTGGTCGGCGGCGAGGCCCTCGACCGGCACGATCTCCTTGGCGAACCGGCCCGCGTCCCGGGCGGCGAGCGCGCGGGCGTGGCTGCGCAGCGCGTAGGCGTCCTGCCGCTCCCGGCTCACCCCGCGCGCGGCGGCGAGCGCCTCCGCGGCCGGGCCCATGTCCGGGTCGGGGAAGCCGGGCGGGGCGAACGGCGCCCGGGTGTACGGCTCGGCCGCGCCGCCGTCCGGGCCGCGGCGGGCGCGGATCGGCGCGGTGGACGCGCTCTCCACGCCGCCCGCGATCACCAGGTCCGCCTCGCCGGCGCGCACCGCCTGCGCGGCGACGAGGATCGCCGCCAGTCCGCTGCCGCACTGCCGGTCCACGGTAAGGCCGGGCACGCCGTACCCGAGCCCGGCGGCGAGCGCGCACACCCGGGCCACGTTGCCGCCGGGGCCGGTGCAGTTGCCGAGCACCACGTCGGCCACCTCGAGCCCGAGGCCGGCGACGTCCGCGGCGACCGTGGCGAGCACCGGGGCGGCGAGCCGGTCCACGGGAACGTTCCGCAGCGCGTGCCCGGCGGTGCCGATCGGGGTGCGCCGTGCGGCCACCACCACCGGGGTGCGGTCCTCGATCTCGGTCACGGTGTCCCCCGTCTCATGCCAGCGGTTCCAGCCCGCCGTCGGCGAGCGCGGCCGCGAGCGCGGCGCGGGCGGGCTTCCCGGTCGGGGTGCGCGGCAGCGCGGGCGTCGCGTACCAGCGGCGGGGCCGCCCTGCCGGGGCGCGGCCGGGGGGCGCGGCCCCCCCCCGCGCGGGCCGCCGGGCCGTGGCGCCGGGGGGGGCGGCGGGG
>QGUZ01000033.1 GCA_003242605.1 Actinomycetota bacterium | reverse complement strand
CCGGGCGGTGATGCCCGTCGTCGGCTTCGGCACCTGGCGGCTCACCGGACAGGAGGCGTACGAGGCGACGCGGGCCGCGCTCGAGCTCGGCTACCGGCATATCGACACCGCGACGATGTACGGCAACCACGCCGAGATCGGCAGGGCGGTGCGCGACAGCGGGCTCGACCGCGGTGAGGTGTTCATCACGACGAAGCTGCACCAGCGCGACGCGGGCCGCGAGCGCGAGACGATCGAGCGCACCCTGCGCGAGCTCGGCACCGACTACGTCGACCTGTGGCTGGTGCACTGGCCGCCGAGCCCCGACCTGCTCGTGCGCACCTGGCAGGGCATGCTCGAGGCGCGCGACCGAGGGCTGGCCCGGGCGGTCGGCGTGAGCAACCACAGCATCGCGCAGATCGACGAGATCACCGCGGCGACCGGGGAGGCGCCCGCGGTGAACCAGATCCCGTGGAGCCCGCCCCGGCACAGCGCGGGCCTGCTCCGCCAGCATCGGGAGCGCGGCATCGTGGTCGAGGGGTACAGCCCGATCAAGGGCACCGACCTCGGCCACCCGGTGCTCGTCGAGATCGCCCGCAGGCACGGGGTCACCCCGGCCCAGGTGGTGCTGCGCTGGCACCTGCAGCACGACATCGTCGTCATCCCCAAGTCGGCGCGGCGGGAGCGCATCGCCGAGAACGCCGACCTGTTCGGCTTCACCCTCGACGCCGAGGAGATGGCGCGCATCGACGCGATGGCGGACTGACCGCGGCGGCCCACCGGCGCCGCCCGGCCGATCGCCGGGCCGCCGGGCGGGTGGCCGCGGCGCACGCGTGTAGGCCCGCCCCGGGCGGGCAGTCGATATCGCGACGCCGTACGGCACGGCCGCGGGCACGGCGTGGCCGGGCGGTGCGCGGGCAGGGTCCGCCGCCCGGCCACGCCCGCCCTGCCGTTACCGGCCGACCGCCTGCGAGGGCCGCGATGACGAGGGACGCCGGTGCAGGGCTGCCGGTCGTGGAGGATCTCGACCGGCTGGAGGCGCTCGTGCGCGCGCGCCCCGGGCTCTACCTGCGGTACTCGCGCGGGCCGGAGGCGGACGCGGGCCGGCCGAGCACCGACTACGAGAGCGGCCTGCCGCTGCCCGGGCTCTCGGTGACCGTGCTGTCCCCGGAGCGCTGGTGGACGCGGCCGCTGCGGGACTGGCTCGCCCGCCAGGTGTGCAAGTACACCCACCTCGCCGAGGCCGACGACCGGCGGCGCGGCTGGGTGCTCGAAGGGCGCGAGGTGGGCCGCGGGCCCGACTCCGAGCCGCTCGTCGGCGACGTGCGCCCGGTCGCCTGGCTGGGGGAGCGGGCCGTGGCGCAGGCCCGCGAGCACTACCGGAGGGTGTTCGCGGCCGGTCGGGATTCCACCGGTTGATCCTGTGTCCAGGCTGGTCAAAGGGTCTGGGGTAAGCGGCGTGGCGCCGGTTGACCGCGTACGCCAGGGGTAGTCGCGAGGTGTCCGTCGAGGCTCACGAAGGGACACCCATGACGTTCAATCCTCTGCAGGAACGCGGGATACCCCTCGACAAGCAGGTCCGCAACTGGAGCGAGCTCAACGTCACCCCGATCGACCCCGACCACGCCGACCCGTACACCCGGTGCCGCATCATCACGATGAACGGCATCGAGACCGAGGCGATCCTGTTCAACCACCACCTCGCCCGGCACTGCCCGGACACCGAGACCAGGCAGCGGCTCGCCCACGTGCGGTACATGGAGGCGCAGCAGCAGCGCGCGGTGAACTGGCTGCTGTCCGGGTTCAACTCGGTCCTGGAGACGGTGCTCGCCTACGAGCAGGTGGCCACCGACCTCACCTCGTGGGTCGCGCGCATGGAGCCGGACCCGTACCTCAAGCAGGCCTACCAGTTCGGCGTGCTGGAGGACTTCGACCACCTCTACCGGTACGCCAACCTCTACGAGATGATCGAGCACCGCCGGGCCGAGAAGGTGGTCGACCAGCTCACCGAGGTGATGCCGGGCCGGCCGACGTACATCCAGCACCGGCACCCGATCGACAACGTGCGCGAGCACTACGACCGGCGGACCACGGCGCCGATCTCCAAGCTGCACGCGCTCACCATCATGGCGGCCGAGCAGCAGACGATGAACTTCTACATGAACGTCGGCCCGATGTACATGGAGCCGATCGCCCGCCAGCTCTACCAGGAGATCGGGCTGGTGGAGGAGGAGCACGTCACGCACTACGAGTCGCTCGTCGACCCGGGCGAGTCGTGGTGGGAGATGCTGCTCAACCACGAGTACAACGAGTGCTACATGTACCACTCGTTCATGCAGACCGAGACCGACGAGAAGGTGAAGCGGGTCTGGGAGCTCCACCTCAACATGGAGCTCGAGCACCTGCGCATCGCCGCCGAGCTGTTCCGCCGCCACGACGGCCGGGACCCGGAGGAGGTCTGCGCCCCCGAGCTGCCCGCGCCGGTCACCTTCGAGCCGAACCGGGCCTTCATCCGCGAGCTGCTCGCCACCCAGATCGACGTGACCACCCTCGGCACGGGGTACGTGCGCGACATGCACGAGCGGTTCGAGCGCTGGCAGCGCGAGATCAACGGTGACGGCATGATCCCCAGCGAGCAGGTCATCACCGACAACCGGCACAAGTCCGGCGAGGAGTACCGGCTCGAGCTCGACGGACCGCATCCGGTGCCGAGCCTGCGCATCGACCGGGCGAGCCGCCGCTGAGCGGCGTCGTCCTGCCCGCCGCCCTGACGGGACGGGCGAGCCCGCCACGTCCCATGCTCCTCACCGCACGGCCCGTGCCCCGCTCCGGGGTGCGGGCCGTCGCGGCGCCCGGGCGCGGGTCAGCGGCTCGGGTCGGCGCCGAAGGTGATCGACCCGTGGATGTCGCGGGCCTGCACGAGGTTGCCGGAGACCGTGCCGGTGTTGATGTTCACCACGTCGGGCCGGGCGGCCGGCTCGGTCTCGGCGATCCACCGCTCCAGCTCCGCCCGGAACTCCGGGTCGGCCGCGGCGCGCTCGCCGAGCAGCCGGGCGAGCTCCCCGGGCGCGACCGCGTCCGGACGCTCGACGGCCGTCAGGGCCTGCCGGTCGCGGCCGAACCGGCGGCGCACCAGGGCCGCGAGGGCCTCCCAGGCGTTCTTGCCCGCCTCGCCCGCGGCCCCGCCGACGAGCGCGGAGAGGATCGCGGCGAGCGTGGGGACGATCGGGTCCATGGCGCCCCTCCTCGTGCACGGATCGCCCACCAGCCTAGGCGACGCCGCGCCGGCGCGGCGGGCTCCGCCGGGCCGTGCCGTACCGGGCGGGCTACAGCCGCAGCGGCTTGATCGGGGAGGCGATGAGGGTGGGGTTCTCGCGCCAGTTCACCCCGGGCACGTCGATGTAGAGCTCGATCTCGTTGCCGTCCGGGTCGGCGATGTACACGCTGTGGGTCACCGTGTGGTCGCTCGCGCCGAGGATCGGCACGCCCGCCTCGCGCAGCGTGCGCACCGCCTCGCGCAGCTCGTCGTCGCTGTCGCCCACCTTCAGCCCGAAGTGGTAGAGGCCGACGCGGCGGCCCCGGGGCAGGTCGGCGGCGTCCGGGCCCACCTCGATGAGCAGCAGCTCGTGGTGGGTGCGCCCGGACGGCGCGGCGAACGCGGCGACCGGCGCCGGCAGCACGTCGCCGCCCGTGCCGTCGGCGGCGGGCAGGATCTGCCGCCAGCCGAGCACGTCCCGGTAGAAGCGGACGGAACGCTCCAGGTCGCGTACGTAGAGCACGATGTGCCCGAGCTCCTTGACCTCCATGTGCACCCCGCTTCCGGCCGCGCGGCCGCGATCGGTTGAGCGCGATTAGTTGAGTGTTCAACCACCAGCCTAGCCGCCGCCTCGCCCGCCGGTAAGGGCTCGCCCGCGGGTACGGCGGGGCGCGCGCTCAGCCGAGCAGCGCGCTCACCACGGCCATGATCGGGATGGACAGCCCCGTGGTCACCATGAGCGTGGTGCGGGCGAGCCGCCGCCCGGTCCGGTAGTGGCTGGCGAACACGTAGATGTTCTGGGCCGTGGGCAGCGCGGCGAACAGGGTGGCGGCGAACAGCATCGTGCCGTCCAGGCCGAGCAGCAGGCCGGTGAGGTAGGCGGCCACCGGCTGGACGAAGCACTTGAGCAGCACGGCGAGGGCCACGTCCTTGCGCCCGGTGGTCTCCCCCGCGTCGTCCGGCCGGGCGCCGCGGCGGGCGCCGCTCAGGCCGAGGCCGTACGCGAGCAGCGCCACGGGCACCGCGGCCGCGCCCACCAGCGAGATCGGCTGCATGATCGGCTCGGGCAGCTCGATGCCGGCGAGCGCCGCGGCGAGCCCGAGCAGGCTCGCCACGGTGATCGGGTTGCGCAGCGGCCGCCGCAGCACCTCCCACACCGCGCTCCAGACCGACCGCCGCACCGCGCCGGCCCGGCGGGTGTCGCCGGCGTCGAGCACGAGGAACGCCGCCGGCGCCAGCACGAGCAGCTGGAGCAGCAGGATCGGGGCGACGAGGGCGCCGTCGCCGAGCACGTACACGCTGATCGGGATGCCGAGGTTGCCGGAGTTCACGTACGACGAGGCGAGCGCCCCGATCGTCACCTCCGACCGTGGCCGCCGCCACAGCCCGCCGGCCACCAGCGCGTAGCACGCCTGCGCGACGACCACCGAGACCACGGCGGTGACGAGCACCGGGGAGAGGATCGTGCTCAGGTCGGCGGTGGCCAGGGTGGTGAACAGCAGCGCGGGACTGGCGACGAAGAACGCGAGCCGGGAGAGCACCGCCTCGTCCTGCGCGCGCAGCACCCCCGCCACCCCGGCGAGGTAGCCCAGCACCGCGACCGACACCAGGGACGTGAACGCCACGACGATGCCTGACACTCGGTCGATTCTCGCGTATGGCAACTCAGTGGATGAAACAGGGACAACCCTCACCGGGACGGGAGCGGTGATCGTGCGGTAACGGTGGCAGATCCGAACAGGCGGGTCTTACTGTTACACCAGCAGCACGTGGGCTGCACCGGCGCGGAGGGGACGGGGGCGGCGCCGCGGCCGCGCCCCCGCAGGAGAACCCCGCGCCGTGCGGCGCCACGGCCGGCACCGCAGACGACACCGCGAGAGGTGACCGGAGGGACGACGGATGAGCGAGGAGGTTCGGCGGCGGCTCGCGGCCATCGACACCAAGAACCCCAGCCTCGCTCGCATGCACGACTACCTCGTCGGGGGCAAGGACAACTTCGCCGTGGACCGCGAGGTCGCGGAGGCGATGCTCGCGGTCGCCCCGGAGATCAGGGACATCGTGCGGGAGCACCAGGCGTGCCGTACCCGGGTGGTCCGGTTCATGGTGGGCGAGGGCATCGACCAGTTCATCGACATCAACACCGCCCTGCCGCCGTGCAACCACACCCAGCAGATCGCGCGGGAGCTCAATCCCGCGGTGCGCACCGCCTACGTCGACCGGGACCCGCTGGTGCTCACCCACGCCCGCGCGCTGCTCACGACCGACCCGAACGTCGCCGTGGTCGCGGGCGACATCCTCCACGTCGACGAGCTGCTCGCCGACCCCGGGCTGCGGCGGCTGATCGACCTCGACCGCCCGGTGGGCGTGCTCATCCAGGCCGTGCTCCAGTACATCCCCGACTCGGAGAACCCCTACAAGGCCGTGGCGCGGCTGCGGGACGCGCTGCCGCCCGGCAGCCTCGTCGCGATCAGCCACATCGTGTTCGACGTCCGGCCCGAGCTCGCCAAGCCGCTCAGCGAGCTGTACGCCAAGTACTTCAAGCGCTCGCCGGACATCGTGCGCATGCGCCGGGACGTGGAGCGGTTCTTCGAGGGCATGGAGCTCGTGGCGCCGGGCGTGGTGTACGCGCCGGAGTGGCGCCCCGAGTCGCCGTTCTTCGCCGAGCGGCCGAACAAGGCGTGGGTGGCCTGGGGCGTCGGCCGCGTGGTCGAGGCGGCCTGAGCGCGCGAGCGGCCCCGGGGCGCGCCGGCCGGCCCCGTGAAACGGCCGGCGCGACCGGGTCACTCCGGCGAGACCTCCTTCACCTGGGCGACGATCTGCGTCGGGTTGACGAACGACAGCGCGATCACCAGGAGCACGGCGGAGAGCAGGGTGTAGATCACCGCCATCGCGTCGATCGCCTGCGCCGCCCGGATGCCCGGGGTGAACGCCGCGCTGTACAGCGCCACGATCAGGGTCTGGCTGTCCGGCCCGGCGACGAGGAAGGTGAGCTCGAACATCGCCACCGTGCGGACGAGCACGAGCACCGCCGCGGCGAGGATGCCGGGGATGAGCAGCGGCACCAGGACCCGGGTGAACACCTGCCGGGTGCCCGCCCCGCACATCCGCGCCGCCGACTCGATGTTCGCGTCGATCTGCTCGATGAACGGGGTCATCACGAGCACCACGAACGGCATCGCCGGCACCAGGTTCACCGCGATCACGCCGGCGAGCGAGCCCGCCAGCCCGATCTTGTACATGAGCGTGGCGAGCGGGATGCCGTAGGTGATCGGCGGCAGCAGCACGGGCAGCATGAGCAACAGCAGCACCGCCCGCTTGCCGGCGAAGTCGCGCCGGGCGAGCGCGTACGCCGCGGGCACGCCGAGCAGCAGCGACAGGGCCACCACGACGAGCGCCACGATCAGCGTGACGAGCAGCACGTCGGCGAGGTTGAACTCCCGCCAGGCCTCGGCGTACCAGTTCGCGGTGAACGCCGACGGCAGCCAGGAGTCGAACCAGTTCACCGCGAACGAGTTGACCACCACCGAGAGGATCAGCGCGGCGAGGTTGACGAGGAAGAACGCCACCCCGCCCCACACGATCCAGGCGTACGGCCCGGCGCGCAGCGCCCGCCGGAGAAACCCGGGGGCCGGGCCGGCCGCCCGCGCCGCGGTCGTTCCGGTCGCGCTCATGCCCCCTTACCTCCCGTGTGCCCGGTGTACATCCGCCCGCGCCACAGCAGCACGAGCGCGATCACCACGAGCTCGAACGCGCCCATGAGCACGGCGATCGTGGACGCCATCGTGTAGTCGTACTTCTCGAACGCCGCCTGGTAGGCCGCGATCGCCATCACCCGCGTCTCGTCCGCGGGCTCGCCGACGAGGTTCGCCGACGGGAACACCGAGAACGCGAGCACGAACGAGAGGATGAACGTGGTGGCGAGGCCGGGCGCGAGCAGCGGCAGCGTGATCCGCCGGATGCGCTGCCAGGGGCCCGCGCCAAGGGTCGCCGCGGCCCGCTCGAGCGTCGGGTCGATGCCCGACATGTACGACAGCACGAGCAGGAACGCGAACGGGAACCCGGTGATGATCAGGGAGAACAGCACGCCCCAGTAGTTGTAGATGAGGCGCAGCGGCTCGTCGATCAGCCCCAGCTCGAGCAGCACCCGGTTGAACCAGCCGCGCGGGCCGAAGTAGCGCAGGATGCCGTCGGCCACGAGCACGGTGCCGAGCGTGACCGGGAGCACGAGGATCGCGGTGAGCAGCCGCTTGCCGCGGAACCGGCCGCGCAGCCGGTAGGCGATCGGCACCGAGGCGAGCACGTTGAACAGCGCGGCGGGCAGCGCGAGCCGCATCGTCTTCCACACCGTGCCGCTCTGGTACGGGTCGGTGAAGAACGCGACGTAGTTGGCGAAGATCCCGCCGCTGCGCGGCTGCAGCGACAGGCCGACGCCGTACAGCATCGGGTAGAGGAACAGCGCGATCAGCGTGGCGACCGCGGGCAGCAACAGCAGCAGCATCCGGTCGATGCCCCGCTCGGCGAGCCGGTGCCGCAGCGGCGGGCGGGCGGCGCCGGAGGCGGGTGCGCCCGCCGGGGCGGGTTCCGGGGCCCGCTCGGCCGGACGGGCCGGGGCGGCGGCCGGAGTGGATGGAGTGGATGCCGTGCGCGGTTCGGCCATCACTCCCCCGTCTCCCCGCCGGGGCCGTACACGAGCACGCGCTCCGGCGGCGCGTAGACGTCGATCGTGTCCCCGGGCGCGACCCGCTCGGCGAGCCGGCAGTGGATCACCCGCCCGGTCTCGGTGACCCCCTCCACCGCGACCTCGCGGCCGTGGAACTCCACCACCTCCACGGTGATCCGGACGCCGTCGCGCTCCGCGCCGTCGCCGCCCCGCGCGAGGCGGAAGTCGTCGGGCCGGATCGCGGCGATCGCGGCCTCCCCGGTGAACTCCTCGCGGACCGTGCCGGTGAGCCGCAGCCCCGGCTCGGCGAGCACCGCACGGTCGCCGCCGCGCGAGACCACCGGCAGCCGCAGCAGGTTGCGGTAGCCCATGAAGCCGGCGACGTAGGTGTTCACCGGGTCGGTGTACACCTGCTCCGGCGTGCCGACCTGGTCGACCCTGCCGCCGCGCAGCACCACGATCCGGTCGGCGAGCGCGAGCGCCTCCTCCTGGTCGTGGGTGACGTACACGGTGGTGAGGCCGAGCGACTGGTGCAGCCGCCGGATCTCGGTGCGCATCTGCAGCCGCAGCTTGGCGTCGAGGTTCGACAGCGGCTCGTCCATGAGCACCAGCCGCGGCCGGATCACGATCGCGCGGGCGATCGCCACCCGCTGCTGCTGGCCGCCGGAGAGCTGGCCGGGCAGCTTGTCGGCGTGCTCGGTGAGCTCCACCAGCTTCAGCGCCTCGTCCACCCGGCGCCGCATCTCGTCCTTCGGCACCTTGCGGATGGCGAGCCCGAAGCCGACGTTCTTGCGGACCGACAGGTGCGGGAAGAGGGCGTAGTTCTGGAACACCATGCCGAACCCGCGGCGCTCCGGCGGCAGCGTGTCGATGCGCCTGTCGTCCAGCCAGATGCTGCCGCCGCTCAGCGGCAGCAGCCCGGCGAGGCAGTTCAGGGCCGTGGACTTGCCGCAGCCGGACGGGCCGAGCAGGGCGATGAACTCGCCGCCCTTGATCGTCAGGTTGAGATCGTTCAGCGCGACCGCGGAGCCGAACCGCCGGGTCACGCCCTCCATGCGCAGGGCGTGGAAACCGTCCCGCGGCCGCACCGTTTCGACGACGCCACCGCTCACGACTGCTTCACCTTGTCCCCGCCGATCTCCTTGTCCCACCGCTCGAACGCCTGCACCAGCGCCTTCGCGTCGAGCGGCACCGCCTTCGGGTGCTGCTCGATCAGCCGGTCGTACTCCGGCCGCCCGAAGTCGCGGATCGCCTGCCGGCTCTCGGCCGGCGCCATGTCGAGGGTCACGCCCTGCACCGCGGGGCCGGGGTAGAAGTAGCCCTTGTCGAAGGTGATCGCCTGCTGCTGCGGGGTGAGGGCGAAGTTCATCAGGTCGAACAGCACGGCGAGCTTCTCGCCGGAGATGCCCTTCGGCACCACCATGTAGTGGGCGTCGGTCACCCAGGTGAAGTTCTCCAGCGTGCTCACCTGGAAGTCCTTCGGCACCTGGCCGAGCACGCGCGGGTTGATGTCCCAGCCGGTGGTGGTGACGGTGATGTCCCGGGTGCCCTCACCCAGCTCCTTCATCGTCTGGCTGGTGCCGGTCGGGTAGTACTCGACGTACTTGCCGAGCTCCTTCAGGTACGCCCAGGTCTTGGTCCAGCCGTTGATCGGGTCCATCGGGTCGGAGTCGCCGAGGATGTACGGCAGGCCCATGATGAACGTGCGGCCCGGCCCCGAGTTCGCCGGACGGGCATAGGTGAACCTGCCCGGGTTGTTCTTCGCCCACTCGAGCAGCTCCTCGGCCGTCTTGGGCGGGTTCGGCACGGTCTTCGGGTTGTACTCGAGCAGCGGGCCGGACGGATAGTAGGTGATCACCACGCCCTTGCCCTGGGCGAGCTCGTTCATCTTCGCGGCGGGCTCGAGGTAGTTCGGCTTGGGCAGCTTGCCGGGGTACTTCCCGGCGAGGTCCACCCACAGGTCCTGCTCGAGCCCGGCGGACAGGCCGTCGGTGCCGGTGAGCACGAGGTCGATGTCGAGCCGCCCGGCGTCCTGCTGCGCCTTCACCTTCCCGGCGAGCTCGGGGGAGGTGACCTTGGTGTAGGTGATGCGGGCGACCTTGTCCTTGTTCGCCGCCGCGTAGTTGTCGAAGATCTGCTGGGTGAGCTGCAGGTTGCCCGCGACGTCGACGATGTTGAGGGTGACCGGCTCGCTCGGCATCGTCACGTCCGCGGCGGCCGGTTCGGGGACGAACCCCTGCGCGGGCTCCGGCGCGCCGCACGCCCCGACGACGAGCCCGAGGGTGAGGAATCCGGCGAGGAGGGACAGGCGGGGGGGTTTCATATACGGTCCTCCTTTGGCACTCCGGTGGTGTTCCGGATCACGAGGCGCGTCGCCAGCTCCTGCGCCGCCGGCCGCTGCGGGGTCGTCTCGGCCAGCAGGGAGAGCAGCAGGGCGGCGGATGCCTTCGCCACCGTGTCGACCGGGATCGCCACGGTGGTGAGCGGTGGTGAGGTCATCGACGCCACCTCGATGTCGTCGAACCCGACGACGCTCATCTCGTCGGGCACCCGGACACCGCGGTCCGCCAGCCGCGACATGACGCCGAGCGCGACCATGTCGTTGTAGGCGAAGATCGCCGTGACCCGGGCCGCCAGCGCTTCGTCGGCCCCCCGATAGCCGCCGCTGAACACCGGCTCGTACGGCCCGAGCACCACCAGCTCGATGCCGTACGACTCGCAGTGCGCCGTGAACGCCCGCAACCGCTGGCGGTTCGACCAGGAGCCACCCGGACCGGACAGGTACGCGCACCGGCGGTGGCCGAGCGCGTGCACGTGCGCCACGGCCTGCTGGACGCCCGGCCCGAAGTCGAGGGCGATCGACGGAACGCTCCGGCTCAGCCGGTTCGCCACCACGACCGGCGTCTTGGCGGCGATCGTGCGCAGCTTGCGGCCGGGCATCCGCGGCGAGCACAGGATCAGCCCGTCCACCTGCTGCGACATGGCCAGCGCCAGCTCGACCTCGGTCGACGGGTCCTCGTCGGTGTCCGCGAGGAAGAGCGCGTAGTTCGCCTCCCGCACCCGCGCCTGCACGACCTTCACGAACGGCGCGAAGAACGGGTTGGCGATGTCCGGGACGATCAGTCCCAGCGAGGCCGTCCGCCCCAGCGCGAGCGACCGGGCGGCACGGTTCGGCTGGTAGCCGAGCCGCTCCACGGTCTCGAGCACCCGCTCCCGCGTCCCCGGCTTCACCAGCTCGGGGAAGTTGAGGGCGCGCGACACCGTCGAAGCGGACACCCCGGCCGACGCCGCGACCATGTGGATGGTGACCGGCCGGGAGGCTTCGGGAACCTCGGTTGCGTCATCCATGGCGCCCCCAGAATGAAAGCGGTTGTGGAACATGTCAATAACGCGGCGCGAAAAAATCGTGTCGGCCCGTGTTCCGCGGTTGTGAGATCCGCCGGGGAAAACGCCCTGATCTGCGGGGCTGTCGGAGGCACCGGACCGGGTGCTGAGCCGGCGCGGGCTACGTCAGATGACGTAGGCGTGACAACTGTGTGACACGTGTGCGCAGCAGGTTGTGCAATCGATTGCATGACGACGTTCACACCGCCCGCGCGCACCGGTCCGGACGGCCTGCCCGGCGCGGTCCGGGCCTAGCAGTGGAGGTGGTACACCAGCTGGGCGGTGGCCGAGGCCGACGCCACGAGGACGGCGAGGAACCAATACGATCGCCGGGACACCGGCGTCCGGCGGAGGATCACCACGTTCACCGCCACCAGCATCCCGGCCCACACGGCGAGCAGCGGGATACCGATCATCAGCGCCCCGGCGTAGCCGTCCCGGAACGGTATGCCGGGCGACCCGACGCCGAGCCGCGCCAGCACGTCGCGCGCCACGACGTAGGGGTAGAACAGGGCGAACTGTCCGGGGACGCCGAGCGCGGCGTTGACCGCGAGCGACAGCGCAACGGCGGTGCGCGCGGACGGCCACCGCCTGCCCGCCCCGTTCCTCCGGGTCACCGCCTGCCTCCTGTTCCGGATGAGACCGGCCCGGCCGCCGCGCCGCCGGAGGTCAGCCGCCACTGCCGATCCGGGCGGTGACCTCGATCTCGATGCGCATCCGCGGGTCGGCGAGGCCGCAGGAGAGCATGGTGGCCGCGGGCCGGACGCCGCCGAAGTGCTCGCGGAGCACGGGCTTGCACCGCTCGAAGTCGGCGGGGTCGGGCACGAGGTAGCGGACCCGGACGACGTCGGCGAGCGAGGAGCCCGCCTCCGCCAGCGCGGCCTCGATGTTGCGCAGGCATTGGCGGGCCTGTTCCGCCGGGTCGTCGGAGATGGTCATGGTCGTGTAGTCGAAGCCGGTGGTGCCGGACACGAACACCCAGCCGTCGACGACGACCGCACGGGAGTAGCCGATCTCCTCCTCGAACGGCGAGCCGCTCGAGATCGGCCTGCGGGATGCCATGGGCGGCATCCTCGCAGGCGGGTCAGCGCGGTGTCGAGCGGTTTGCCGCACGGGCGGCCATGACGAGCAGCTCGGCGAGGTGGATCGCCTTGGCCCGGCTGCGGGCGCGGCGCAGACCCTGGCGGAGCTGGCGCAGGCAGCCCGGGTTGAGCGCGACCACGTAGTCGACGTCCGCGGCCTCGATCGCCTCCAGCTTGGGCCGGAGCACGGCGCGGCTGTCGGCCGGGCGCAGCAGCGAGTAGGTGCCGGCCGCGCCGCAGCAGTCGCCCGCGTTCGGCAGCTCCACGTAGTCGGCGACCGCGGCGATCAGCTCCCGCGGCGGCCGGGTGACACCGAGGGCGTTGCGCAGGTGGCAGGAGTCCTGCAGGGCCACCCGGGCGCGGCGGCCGTTCACCCGCACCTCGCCGGCCGGCCGGTACCCGGTCCGCTCCAGGTACTCGCTCAGCTCGGCGACCCGGTCCCGGCCGAGGTGGTGGGCGAGGTGGGCGGCGCACCCGCCGGCCGTGGTGACGATCGTGCCGTCGAGGCGTTCACCCAGCTTGCGGGCGAGCTCCCGCCCGGCCGCCGAGTCGCCGTTGTGCGCGTGCAGTGCCCCGCAGCAGCCCTGCCCGCCGGGCACGGCGAGCTCGGGCCGCAGCTCCAGCACGGCCCGGGACACCTCGGGGTAGAGGCCGCGCTCCACGCAGCCGAGCATGAGCGACGCCGGCCGGTCCGCCCCGCCCGGTACGGCCCGGCGCCCCGCCTTGCCCGTGGCGTACCGGCGGACCAGCCGCTGCAGGCCGAGCAGGGCCGGCCGGGACACCACGGCCATGAGCAGCCGGGCGAGCAGCGGCCGCCGCCGCCCCCGCCACTGGTGGTCGCGCCACTGCTCGAGCAGCTCGCCGTACCGCACCCCGGCGGGGCACACGGTCTCGCAGGCCCGGCAGCCGAGGCAGAACGACGCCTCCTCCGCGAGCGTCGGGTCGCCGTCGGCGAGCCTGCCGGACTCGAGCGCCCGCATGAGCGTGATGCGGCCGCGCGGGGAGGAGGTCTCCTGGCCGGTGAGCCTGTAGGTGGGGCAGACCGGCAGGCAGAACCCGCAGGAGATGCACCGGTCGAGCAGCCCGGGGTCGAAGATTCCCGCCGAGGCGGGCGCGGGCCGGCCCGTCCCGGAGGCGGCGTCGGGGCGGGCGTCGGAGGCGGAACGGTCGATCATGATCCGAGCTTTCCGGGGTTGAGGATTCCTGCGGGGTCGAAGGCGCGCTTGATCCGCCCGAGCAGGGCGACCTGGTCGGTGCCGAGGCGTTCTTCGAGGTAGGGCAGTTTCGCCGCGCCCACCCCGTGCTCCCCGGTGATCGTGCCGTCGAGCGCGATCGCGGCCGAGAAGATCTCGGCGAACGCCTTGTGGCAGCGCTCGATCGCCGCGTGGTCGTGCGGGTCGAGCACGCAGGTGGGGTGGAGGTTGCCGTCGCCGGCGTGCCCGAAGGTGGCGATGCGCAGCTCGTACCGGTCGGCGATCTCGTCGATGCGGTCGACCATCTCGGCGAGCCGGTGCCGCGGCACGGTCACGTCCTCGAGCACGGTGAGCGGGCCGAGCCGGGACAGCGCGGGCAGCGAGCAGCGGCGGGCGGCGAGCAGCGCGTCGGCGCGGGCGACGTCCTCGGCGAGCGTCACCTCGAGCGCGCCGATCTCGGTGCAGATCGCGCCGATCCGGTCGAGGTTCCGCGCGATCGCGTCGGCCTCGCCGTCGTCGCCGAACAGCAGCAGCGCCCCGGCGTCGAGCCGCAGCCCGAGCTTGGCGAACTCCTCGACCGCGGCGATGCACTTGTGGTCGAGGAACTCCAGCGTGGCCGGGACGATCCCGGCCGCGATCACCGCGGTCACCGCCCGGGAGGCGTCGGCGAGCGAGGCGAAGTACGCCACGCCGGTGCCGCTCTCCTTCGGCTTGGGCAGCAGCGCCACCGTGGCCTCGGTGATCACCGCGAGGGTGCCCTCGGAGCCGGTGAGCAGCCGGGTGAGGTCGTACCCGGCCACGTCCTTCCACAGCCGCCCGCCGGTGCGGATGATCTCTCCGGTGGGCAGCACGGCCTCCAGGCCGAGCACGTAGTTGCGGGTCACGCCGTACTTGAGCCCGCGCAGCCCGCCCGCGCACGTGGCGATGTTGCCGCCGATCGTGGACACCGTGTGGCTGCCCGGGTCGGGCGCGTACAGCAGGCCCTGCTCGGCGGCCGCGGCGGCGAGGGTGGCGGTGGTGACGCCCGGCTGGACCCGCGCGAGCAGCTCCTCGCGGCTGATCTCGAGGATCCGGTTGAGCCTGGTGAGCACCATCACGATGCCGCCGCGCAGCGGCACGGCCGCCGCGCACAGGTTGGATCCGCCGCCGCGCGGCACGACCGGCACCCGGTTCGCCGTGGCGTACCGCAGGATCTCGGCCACCTCGGCGGTGGATCCCGGGTACACCACGGCCTGCGGCGTCGCCTCGAACAGCGGGGTGGCGTCGCGGGCGTGGGCGGCGAGGGCGCCGTCGTCCACCCGTACGTGGCGCTCGCCCACGATTTCGGCCAAGTCCCTCGCCAGGTCCCCACGCATGTTCATCACCCCACGACCATCCAGCCGAGCACCGGCGTCGACTGCAGGTAGACGAGCAGGCAGATCGCGATCAGCATCACGACGCCCCAGCCGACCACCTTGCGGAACAGCTCGCCCTCGCGACCCTCCATGCCGACCACCGCGGCGGCGATCGCGAGGTTCTGCGGCGAGATCATCTTGCCGAGCACGCCGCCGGTGGTGTTCGCCGCCCCGAGCAGGTAGGCGGAGATGCCGGTCTTCTCCGCGGCCGCGTACTGGAGCATGCCGAACAGCGAGTTGGACGAGGTGTCCGACCCGGTGACGGCGACGCCGAGCCAGCCGACGATCGGGGAGAGGAAGGCGAACAGCGACCCGGTCTCGGCGAGGAACAGGCCGAGCGTCACGGTCTGCCCGGACAGGTTCATCACGTAGGCGAGCGCGAGCACCGCCGCGACGGTGACGATCGTCCACCGGAACTGGTAGACGGTGTCGCCGTACGCCCGCAGCGTGCGGCCCGGCCCGATGCGGTAGAGCAGCGCGGTGAGCACGCCCGCCACGAGCAGCGTGGTGCCGCCCGCGCTGAACAGGTTGAAGTTGAAGGTGACCGAGGAGACGGTCTCGCCCTCGGCGTTCACCACGTTCAGCCCGGGCCAGGCGAACTGCCAGCCGGAGTGCTCGGCGAGCCAGGCCTTGACCGGGCCGAAGGTGGCGATGGCGAACAGCGCGACCACGATCAGGTAGGGGGCGAAGGCCAGCGCGGCCGAGCCCTCCCCGGTACGGCGGCGCCGGTGCTCGGCCTCGAACCGCGCGTCGGCCACGGACCCGCCGGCGACCACCGGCATCGGGCCCTGGGCGGTGAGCACCTCACGCGGCCGCCAGAAGCGCAGCATGCCGACGATGGCGAAGGCCCCGGCGAACGCGGCCACGATGTCGGTGATCTCGTACGAGATGAAGTTCGCGGTGAGGTACTGGGCACCGGCGAACGCCGCGCCGCCGACGAGCGCCACCGGCCAGGTCTGCCGCACGCCGCGCTTGCCGTCCACCATGAGCACGAGCACCAGCGGCACGAACAGCGCGAGGACCGGGGTCTGCCGCCCCACCATGGCGCCGAGCTCGGCCGCGTCGAGCCCGGTGATCTTGCCGAGCGTGGTGATCGGCACGGCGATCGCGCCGAACGCGACCGGCGCGGTGTTCGCGACCAGGGAGACCGCGGCGGCCTTCATCGGCCGCAGGCCGACCGCCATGAGCATGACCGAGGAGACGGCCACCGGGGTGCCGAAGCCGGCGAGCGCCTCGAGCAGGGCGCCGAAGCAGAACGCGATGATGATCGCCTGGATGCGCTGGTCGTCGGAGAGCGAGCCGAACGCCCGGCGCAGCACCTGGTCGTAGCCCGTGATCTCGGTGAGCTTGTAGATCCACAGGGCGTTGAGCACGATCCAGATGATCGGGAACAGCCCGAAGGCGGCGCCCTCGCTCGCGGCGAGCAGCGCCTGCCCGACCGGCATCGAGTACGCGAAGATCGCGACGGCGAGGCTCACCGCCAGCGCGGCGATCGACGCCTTCCACGCCTTCCAGCGCAGCGCGCCGAGCAGCACGAAGAGGGTGGCGAGGGGAAGCGCGGCGAACAGCGCGCTCCATGCGAGTGATCCCGCTATGGGATCGAAGACCTGCTGGTAGCCGTCCACGGCCCTGCTCCTTATTGATCCAGAGTGTCCCCGTCTGCACGCCCCGTGGCTGGAAAGTGTCAGACAATGTTTCTTGTCTGTCAATAGTTGGTTCCCGGGAGCGTGCCAGAATGAGGGGAGGCTCGATGGGAGGTGTGCATGCCCCGGGACGCCGCACTCCGGTTGTCCACCGTCTCGGTCGTCGACGCGCTCGCCGCCTCGCTGCGGGACCGGGTGCTTGACGGCCAGATTCCGCCGGGCAGCACCATCACCGAGGCCGAGGTGGCCTCCGCGTACGGCGTGTCCCGCCCCACCGCCCGGAGCGCGCTCACCACGCTCGTGCACGAGGGCCTGCTCTACCGCGAGGCGAACAAGCGCGCCTGCGTGCCCCGCCTGTCCCGCGAGGACGTCGAGGACCTGTTTCTGATCCGCATACCCATCGAGACCGAGGTCGTGCGCCTGCTCATCGAACGCGGCACCGTCCCCGTCGTCGCCGCGTCGCGCGCCGTCGAGGACCTCCGGCACCTGGACCCCGACGCCTCACACAGCGCGTTCGTCGAGGCCGACCTGCGCTTCCACCAGTGCCTCGTGGACGCCCTGGACAGCCCCCGCTACCAGCGCGCCTACCGGCTGATCCGCGGCGAGCTCCACCTGTCGATGGTGCAGACCCGGCACACCCTCGGCCGGGAGCGCATCGTCGCCGAGCACACCTCGATCCTCGAGGCGATGCGCGCCGGCGACGCCGACGAGGCGGTCCGCCGCATGCGCGCCCACCTCGACGGCGCCTGCCGCTCCCTGCAGGAGGTCTTCTCCCGGGTCTGAGCACGAGATCTCCCCCCGGATCCGATCCGTGCCCCGGCACGAGCAGCATCCGGGCTCGCCGCGCGTCTCTGGGGCATGAGAGTCGAACCGCCGGCCACCGCCGAGGACGCCGTTCCCCGAGAACGGGTGGACGTGGCCGAGATCTTCGCCGCCCACCACCTCGGGCTGGTACGGCTCGCGCTGATCATGGTCGGCGATCTGGCCACCGCCGAGGACGTGGTGCAGGAGGCCTTCGAGCGGACCCACGCCGGGCTGCCACGGCTGCGGGACCCGGACAAGGCGCTCGCGTACGTGCGCTCCGCCGTGCTCAACGGCTGCCGGTCGGTGCTGCGCAGACGGGCGTTCTCCCTCCGCCGCCGCCCGCCGTACGAGCCGCCGATCTGGTCGGCGGAGAGCGCCGTGCTCATCGGCGAGGAGCGGCGCGAGGTCCTGGCGGCGCTGCGGCGGCTGCCGCGCCGCCAGCGTGAGGCGCTCGTCCTGCGCTACTACCTCGAGCTGTCCGACCTGGAGATCGCCGATGTCATGGGCATCGGCGCGAGCACGGTGCGCTCCACGATCGCCCGCGGCATCGCCGCCCTCGGCAGGGCCCTGAAGGAGGAGGCATGAACGAGAAGGTGGAAGCCAGGCTGCGGGCGGCGCTCCGCGAGGCCGCCGAGACGGTCGACCCGGCCGCGGTCCGCCCGCTCCTCCCCCCGGAACCGTGGGTCCCGGCCCGCCCGCCGCGCCACCGGCGGCCCGTGCTCGCCGCCGCGGCGGCGGCGGCCGCGGTGAGCGCCGTGGCCGGGGGAGTCCTGTTCGCCCGCTCGGCCGCGCCGCCGGCCCCGGAGCCTCCGGCGGACGAGTCGGTGGCGCTGCCGTACGGCACGCCGCTCGCCGAGCCGGGGAGCGGCGCGGCGGCCGACGTCGTGGTCTTCCTGTGCCACCGGGGGGCGCTCGCCCCGGCCTGCCGGGACGGCAAGCGGCCGGACGAGCCCGCCCGCCCGGCGACCCGCCGGGAGATCGACGACGTGTACCGGGTGCTCCGCGCCCGGACCGAGATCACCGCGATCACCTTCGAGGACCAGGAGACGGCCCTGGAGAACTTCCGCAGGCGCTACCGGGACAACAAGCTCCTGACCGAGCTGACCAAGGCCGAGGACCTGCCGGAGAGCTTCCGCATCGCCCTCGCCCCGGGCGCGGACCCCAAGCCGGTGATCGAGGCCGCGGAGGCGCTGCCCGGCGTCGCCCAGGCGGTCGACCTGCGCTGCCTGGAGCGGGCGAAGGCGCGGGAGGAGGCGGCGGAGGCGGCGGAGGCGAGACGCGCGGGCCGCACCCCCGCACCGCTCGACTGCTGAGCCCGGGCGATACGCGGCGGGAACGCCAACCGAACGGTTCCGCAGCGCGTCTTCGCGAACGTGAGAGCCGAGCCACCCCCCACCGGCGAACCGGCCTCCGTTCCCGCCCCGGCCGAACGCGCCCGTCCGCGCGCCCTGATCGCTGCGGCGGCCGCCGCCCGCGGACCCGGGTGCCGGCCGCGGGTGCTGCGCCGCATCCGTTGCGGCCGGCTGCGGGCCGAGGACCGCATGACCTCCGGTCATGCCGGCATGTTCGTCCGCCATCCGATCGAGGCGACGGGCCCGCACGAACGGGCGGCGCGGGCCCGTCACCTCGACCCGTAACCCGAGGGTGCCGGATCAGCTTCCGGGCGGCGGCGTCGCGTCCCCGATCTCGTGCGCCGTCGGGTCGTCCACGACCTGGCACGGCGCGACCGGACCGACCACGAGCCGGCTGCCGAACTGCCAGAGCACGCGGGGGCGGTCCCCGTCCGGCTCCGCCGAGTTCTCCATCACCTCGAGCACGACCGTCCGGCCCGGCTTGATGTGCTCGGGGTAGATCGTGATGCCGTTCTTGGCGCGCACGGCCCGGGCCGAGGCCCGGCTGTCCAGCCGCTTCCAGACCTCTTCGCGCACCTTCGGGTCTTTGCTGTTCAGCATCTCCAGCGGGATCTTGACGTCGTCCTCGGGTGCGAGCCGCCCCCGGCTGTTGCCGCACCGCTTGCCGAGCGGCAGGTAGGTGATGTCGGCGCGCACCCCGAGCTTCGCGAGATCCCGCTCGACCTGGTCCGGATCCCGGAACTCGTGAATCTGGAGGTTGATCGATCCGTCCGGGTTCTTGGTCAGCGCATAGGCCGGCGTGTCGGTTCCGACCAGCGCCGGTACGGCGAAGCCCGCCGCGGCGGCCAGGCCCGCCAGCGCGCCGCCGACGGCGAGGCGACGCCCGCCGAACCACCGGGCCGGCCCCCGCCCCGCCCGGCCGGCCCGCGCCACCGCCTCGTCGAGACGGAGCCGCTGCCGGGCAAGCGTCGGCGGCGGCCGGTGTTCCAGCTCCGCGAGAAGCGGCTTGAGCTCATCCATCCGAGTCCTCCTGCAACGGGTTGATGCCGCCCAGCGCCTCGCGCACCTTGCGCCGCGCCCGGTTGAGCCGCGACTTGACGGTGCCGACCGGAATGCCGAGCGCGTGGGCGGCCTGTTCGTAGGTCATGTCGCTCCAGGCGACGAGGAGCAGCACGTCCCGATCGCCGCGGGAGAGCCGCGAGAGCGCGCGCAGCAGGGCGGCGCGGGAGCTCGCGGCGGCGAGATTCCGGGTGATCGTCTCCTCGGGCCCCTCCACCTGGGCGTCGGCGGCGCGCCGTTCCAGTGCGCGGTACCGGCCGACCTCCCGGCGACGGTGCCTGGTGATCAGCCGGGTGGCGATGCCCAGCAGCCACGGCCGGGCGTCGCGGAAATCCGCGTCGTACGAGCCGCGCCGGCGGAACGCGATGAGAAAGGTGTCCCCGACGAGGTCCTCGGCGATCTCGGGGCCGAGCCGCAGGGACACGTACCGGTAGATCGTCCCGGCGTGGCGGTCGAACAGCGCCGAGAACCGCTCCGGGTGCTCCAGGGACTCCGCGATGATGTCCGCGTCGTCCACCGCGGGCAGCGTTTCCCCGGCCACCATCACGGATCCAGCCCGATCATGTAAACCCCTTCCGTGCCGTCGTCGCCCATGTCTTGCCGCGACCGCCCGGAAGTGTTCACGGCGCGCGTGCCCGCGGCGATCGGGGCCGCCGGCGGTGCGGCGCGGGCGTCGTCACCGGGTGGCCGGGCGGACCCGGATGAGGGGGCGAGGGGTCCGCGGGATACGGTACGCGCGAGACGGCATTCCCCTCGGTCGAGGGCGATTCCGGTACGGCGGGCGTGCCGTACGAAACCGCTTGGAAGGAGAGGACGCCTCCCCATGAACCCCGAGCCGCGCCGGACCCCCGTGGCGGGCTGGATCGTCTGGTCGATCCGGGTCACCGTGACCGCGCACCTGGTCTCCGTGCTGGCACAGGGCGTGCTCGCCGGCATGTTCATCACCGGGGACGTCGACCTGCTGCGGCTGCACTCGATCAACGGGGAGGTCGCCTCGGGCCTGGCCACGCTGCAGTTCGTGGCGGCGATCCTGCTGTGGCGGCCGGGGCGCGGGGCCGCCTGGCCGATGTGGCTGAGCCTGCTGCTCACCCTGCTCGAGGGGATCCAGCACACGACCGGCCTGCGCCGGGTGCTCGACCTGCACATCCCGCTCTCGATGCTGATCTTCGGGATCGCCACGGCGATGGCCGTCTGGGCGTGGGGCCGCCTCGAGCGGCGGGCGGAGGCCGCGCCCCGCGGTGGGCAGGTGGAGCGGCGGCAGGAGACGCCGGAGGGGACGCGGGCATGAGCGCGCAGGACCGGCGCGCCCTCACCCGGCGCGCGTTCCTCGGCGTCGCCGCGGGCACCGGCCTTGCCGGCGCGGGCTGGGCGCTCGGCGCCGCCCTGCTGCCCGCCGAGGCCGCGGGCGAGACGCTCACCAGCGCGGTACGGCTGCCGCGCCCGTACACCGTGCCGCTGCCGATCCCGCCCGTCGCCCGCCCGGTCGAGCCCGGCCGCTACGAGCTGACCCAGCGGGCCGCCCGGGTCGAGATCATCCCCGGCACGACCACCGAGGTGTGGGGCTTCGACGGCGTCTTCCCCGGCCCGACGCTCGAGCTGCGCCGCGGCAGCCGTACCACGGTGCGGGTCCGCAACGAGCTGCCGGTGCCCACCTCCACCCACCTGCACGGCGGCGTCACCCCGGACGACTCCGACGGGTATCCGACCGACCTGGTGGTGGCGGAGGGCCGCACGTTCCAGCCGTCCGGCGGCATGCACGGCCACGGCCACCACGACCCGGCGGTCTGGACGTTCCACTCCGGCGCGAAGGACTACGTCTACCCGGTCGAGCAGCGCGCGGCCACGCTCTGGTACCACGACCACCGCATGGACTTCACCGCCCCGCAGGTGTGGCGCGGCCTCGCCGGGTTCGCGATCGTGCGCGACGACGAGGAGGACGCGCTGCCGCTGCCCAAGGGGGAGCGGGACATCCCGCTGTTCATCTGCGACCGGGCGTTTGCCGAGGACGGCTCGTTCCGCTACCCGTCGCTCGACCCCACCCTGCTGGAACGGCCCGGCGTCGAGGACGCGTACATGGAGGGCGTGCAGGGCGACGTGATCCTGGTCAACGGCGCCCCCTGGCCGGTGCTGGAGGTGGGGACCGCGCGGTACCGGCTGCGGCTGCTCAACGGGTCGAACGCCCGGCGGTACCGCCTCGAGCTCACCGGCGGCGCGCGGTTCGTGCAGATCGGCAGCGACCAGGGGCTGCTCGCCGAGCCGGTCGAGCACACCGCGCTGACGATCGTGCCGGGGGAGCGGTTCGACGTGGTCGTCGACTTCTCCGGGTTCTCGCCCGGCACCGAGATCACGATGGTGAACACGCTCGGCGAGAGCCCGCAGACCCGGGCCGTGATGCGGTTCCGCGTCACCTCGCGGGTGCGGGACGACAGCCGCGTGCCGCCCCGGCTCGCCGAGCTCCCGCCCGCCGACCGGGCCGCCGCGGTGACCGTGCGCACCTTCGACTTCCGCCGCACCCGGCACGACTCCGGCGACATGTGGACGATCAACGGCGAGCCGTACACGCCGGGCAGGCCGATCGCGGAGGTACGGCTCGGCACCACCGAGGTGTGGCGGTTCACCAGCGACTTCCACCATCCGGTGCACGTGCACCTCGCGCACTTCCAGGTGCTCGGCCGGGGCACCCGCGGGCCGGAGGCGACCGACGCGGGCCTGAAGGACACCGTGGACGTCCGGCCGTACGAGATCGTCGACGTGCTGGTGCGGTTCGACGGCTACCGCGGCCGGTACATGTTCCACTGCCACAACCTCGAGCACGAGGACATGGCGATGATGGCGGACTTCCGGATCGTCTGACGGCCGCCGCGCCCGGCGGCCCCGCCCCGCGATCGGGGACGAAGGTCCTTTTATCCGATGCCGATCGTCGGAATCGGGGCGAGGACCCCGTTCGCTAGCCTGGCACCAGGCCGTCCGGGCGGCTGCGCCGCAGCTCAGCGCGGGTTCGCCGCCCGGCACGACGGCCGCGCGTCTCCACCGATCCCGGAGAGCACCATGGACCACGCTGCCACCGCGACCGGTCGGGCCGGTCGTGCGGAACGCCCGGCGGCGGCACGCCGTCGGCGGCGGTTCGTGCCACCCCAGCACGGCGCATGGGCGATGCTCGCCGTGCCGTACCTGGCCGGGCTCGTCACCGCCGGGTTCACCTGGCCCGCCCTCCCCCTGCTCGGTGCCTGGATCGCCGGGTACCTGCTGTCCTACTTCGTCTTCCAGGCCGTCAAGTCCCGCCGCCCCCGGCGGTACCGCGATCAGCTGCTCGGCTACGGCCTGATCGCCGCCCCGCTGCTGCTCGTCGTCGTGATCGCCGCGCCGCGGGTGCTCTGGTACGCCCCGGCCTACGCCGCGCTGTTCGCGGTCAACGCCTACTACGCGTGGCGGCGCCGGGAACGCGACCTCGGCAACGACCTCGCCTCCGTCGCCGAGAGCTGCCTCATGGTGTTCGTGGTGGCCACGCTCGCGGACACGCCGCCGTCCGCGGTGCTCGTCCCGTTCCTGCTGTGCGCCGCGTACTTCGCCGGCACCGTGCCGTACGTGAAGACGATGATCCGCGAGCGCGGCAACGCGGCCTACTACCGCTGGTCGATCGGCTACCACGTGGTCGCGCTCGCCGTCGCCGCGTACCTGAGCCCGTGGGCGGGCGTGCTGTTCGCCTGGCTGCTGGCCCGCGCGATCCTGTTCCCCCGGCGCGGCCTCACCCCCAAGCAGATCGGCGTCACCGAGATCGTCAACTCGGTGCTGCTGCTCGCCTGCATCGCGCTGAGCTGAGCCCGGTACGGCCACGCCGGACGGCGGCCGGCGACGCCGTGGCCCGGTCGTCCGGCCGCCGCGCCCGCCACCCGCTTGCCGGGCGCCGCCCGCCTGCGCCCGGGCGGGGCGTTCGTCCGCCGGGCGGCGGGAAGTGGGGTCGCGAGGAGGTGGCGCAGTGGCCGATCACGTGCAGGTGATGACGACGGTGGACAGCGCCGAGCAGGCGGCCGCGCTGGCGCGGGGGATCGTCGAGCGGCGGCTCGCGGCCTGCGCCCAGATCGTCGGACCGATCCGCTCGCACTACCGGTGGCAGGGGAAGGTGGAGGAGGCCGAGGAGTGGCAGCTCCTCATCAAGACCACCGCCGGCCGGTACTCCGACGTGGCGGCTTACCTCGCGGCGAATCACGGTTACGACACCCCGGAGATCATCGCGGTCCCCATCGTCGCGGGCAGCGCCGAGTACCTGGGCTGGGTGAGCGCGGAGACGAGCCCGGCCGACGCGTCGGCATAGCCGGATCGCGACCGATCCGTCCGGCGGCCATCGGCGATCTCCCGCGGCGGGGGCGTTTCGGTTTCCCCGCCTTCGGCGGGTGGCCGGGGAATCGGTTCTCCGGATGCCGCGGCGCTCTCCGGCAGGCGCGCCTCCGGCCGGTCACCGGCGCGGCGGGCCGTACCCGGAGGAGACGCGTGGTCGCCTGCCGGACGGTATCGTCGCGCGACCGCGCCGCGCGGCCCCGTGATCCGTGTGGTACGAAGGCAGTGTGATCACCAGCGAGCGAGGCGATCGATCGCAGGGAACGCCGCGTGCGGCCCGCCTCCTGGGCGCCCTGGCGATCGGGGCGGGATTCGGCGCGGCGACGGCGTTCATGAACGCGCTCGCGCTCGGTCACGCCGATCTGGAAAGCCGCGCCTACACCACGAGCGGCTGGTCGTACCCGGAGATCATCAGCGTGCTGCTCGACTCCGGCTGGGCCTGGGCGGGCTGTGGCGTCGCGGTGGGCTGGGCGGTCACGCGCGGTGGCGACGGCCGCCGTACGGCACCGGCGCTCGGGGCCGTCGCCGCCGCACTGGCGCTGCTCGCGGCCACGATCGCCTACGGCATCGGGGAGGCCGTCGCCGACGGCGGGCAGACGCCCTGGTTCGGCGCGGACGAGCTTGTGTGGGGGACCGCGAGCATCGTGCTCGGCGCGCCCCTGGGTGCGATCGGCGCCTGCGCCAGGCGGCCCGGGGCCGTCGGCCTGCTCGCGCGGCTGACCGTGCCGGTCGGCGCCGCCGTGCAGATGGTCGTGCTCCCACCCGGCAGGAACGAGGTCGTCCAGGCGATCGGGAAGACGATCGTGTGGACGGGGGCGGCGGCGAGCATCACCCTCATCGTCGCCCACTTCATCGTCACGCAGCGCCGTCGCCGCCGACCGGCCGCCGAGACGCCGTGACGCCGTGACCTCGGCGGAGGCGGTCGGCACGCGGTCGCGGAGGCCGGCCGGAAGCGGCCGTACGGCCGTGCCCTGCCGGTGATCAGGCGGTGTTCGGCGTGGTCGCCGTCCGTGCCGGGGCCGGCGGCCGCTCGGTGCGCGGCGGGTGCGCCGGTCGCAGATGCCTGACCACCCGGAGCGCCCGGTGGGCGTAGAGCGGGTCGACCGGAAGCACGTGGCGGCCCCACCAGCGCGCGACCTCGGGGGCGGGGGAGGGCTCGACGAGGCCGGGAAGGTAGTCGTCGTACGGCGGGTCGTACAGGTAGCCGGTGGCGACGCCGTGCCGTTCCAGGGTGGCGATCGCCGCGTCGCGGTCCTCGACGAGGAGGGGGACGCGGAACAGCGGCTGGTCGGCGTGCCTCCGGACGCCCTCCGCGGCCGAGGGCAGCTCGGCGAGCAGCTGCACGCCCGCGATCCGCCGGTCCCGCTCGCGGGGCAGCGCGCGCAGCCGCCGGGTCTGGTACCAGCGGGCGAGCGCGCCGTTCCGGTTGCGGTAGTGGTGCAGGTCGGCGCGCACCCACGAGTCGAACGGCGGCAGGTCCGGCGCGTGGGCGAGGGCGGTCTCCAGCTCGGCCCGGCGCGGGGCGATGCGGTACCCCTCGCGCTCCTCCTCCAGGCCCAGCATGCGGGAGAGGGCGAGGGCGGGCCGTACCAGGTCCAGGCGCAGCGCCATCTGGCGGGCCATGGAGGTGAGCACCGAGCGGATCTCGCGGCGCAGCGATCCGGGCTCGAGCAGCAGGTCGCGGTGGCGCTTCAGCTCGCGGTAGTCGGACTCGTGCTCGACGGCGAGGACCCCGCCGGACCCCGCGGCGACGTGCTTGGAGAGGCTGAACACGCCGGCCACCCCGAAGGTGCCGAGGGGGCGCCCGTCGACGGTGGTCTCGATGGCGTGGGCGACGTCCTCGACGAGCGTCTTGCCGGAGTACTCGGTGACCCGGTCCGGCAGGCCGTACAGGTTGGTGGTGAGCACCGCGTCCACCGAGTCGAGGAGCTCGCGGGTGGCCGCGATGTTGCCGTCGAGGGGCGAGAGCGGCGCCATGACCGGCACCAGGCCGGCCGCCAGCACCAGGAAAAGGATCTCGTCTGCGGATATGGGCGACATGAGCAGTCGCTGTCCGGGCGTGCACCAGTGCCGGAGCGCGAGGTAAAGGCCGAGCCGGTTCGACGGCAGCTGGAGACAGCGACGGCCGGTCCTCTTCGCAAGGGTTTGGGCAGGTGTCACCGTAAACAAATACCACAGGTGTGGTCAAATGCTCCAAGAATCCGTAATACTGCCCATACCCCAGGGGGTCGGGGAACCGGCGCTTACGCGTTGCCGTCCGGCAGGGCGGTAATTCGGCGCGCGACGGCTTGGCCGGCCTGTGCCGAGGCGCCCCGCTGATGCGGGCGGACCTGCTCGATCGGTTCCGCGGCGAGCGCCGGCGGCGATTCCGCGGTACGCCCGTTCGGCCGCAGGTACGCCGAAATTGTGAGCCGCCGGAATCTTCACATATCGGAACTTTCAGGGGCTGCCCGTGCGCTTTGCCCACCTATAGGAGCCTGAGGGCGTCGCGCGACGTTTCATTGCGCGGCGTGTAGATCTCCAGGCGGTGATCGGGGCTGTCCGGCTGGAGCCACACCTGGTAATCCAGCTCGATATCGCCGAGGGTGGGGTGGCGCAGATCCATCGGGCCCGCCGTACAGTCGGCGACCTCCCCGGTGGCCCAGACGCTCGCGAACTCGGGACTGCGCATGGCGAGTTCCCCGATCAATTCCGCGAGCTTCGCGTCGCCGGGATACCGCCCGGAGGTCAGCCGCAGATAGCCGATGTGGATGCGCGCCAGTTCGTCCCAGTTCCGGTACAGGTCGCGGTGCAGCGGGTCGAGGAAGAACATGCGCGGAATGGACGGCCTGGTCTCCGGCGAGTCCGGGGCCGTGTACTCGAGGTGTTCCGCGATGAGCGCGTGACCGGTGCGGTTCCACGCGAGCACGTCACCGCGTCTGCCGAGCACGATGGCCGGCACGCTCTCGCCCAGCGAGGTCAGCAACGTCGCGACGCGGGGCGCGAGGACCTCCGGCTCGGGCGGGCTGAGCCGGGAGAGCCCCGAGCGCTGGGCGAGATTGTGCAGGTGCGCGGTCTCGGTGGTGTCGAGGCCGAGCACCCGGGCGAGCGCGTCGAGCACCTGCGGCGAGGCGGTGCCCTGGTCCTGCTCCAGCCGCGTGTAGTAGCCGACGCTGACGCCGGCGAGCTGCGCGAGTTCCTCCCGCCGCAGGCCCGGAACGCGGCGCACCGTGCCGTACGACCGCAGGCCCACGTCCTGTGGCGTGACCCGGGCACGGCGCGTCTTGAGGAACACGCCCAGCGTCTCGGTCCGCATGGGCCGAGCGTAACCTCACGGCGCGCGGCCGCGCCTGCACCTGTCAGGGGTACCCACGACAGAGGCCTGGCAGGTTACGGCGCGCTCCTGACGATTCGGAACCATGGCTGACCCGAAACACGACCCGGTTCCGATCGCCACGTCCGCACCGCCGCCGGAGCAGGCGAGGGCGGGCCGCCGAGCGTGGCTCGGCCTGCTGGTCGTCCTCGGCCCGGTGCTGCTGGTCTCGATGGACGGCTCGATCCTGTTCTTGACCATGCCGACCATCACCCACACGCTCGCGCCCACCGCGGATCAGGCGCTGTGGATCCTCGACGGCTACGGCTTCGCCGTCGGCTCGCTGCTGATCGCGTTCGGCAACCTCGGAGACCGGTACGGCAGGCTGAAGCTGCTCATGATCGGCGTGACCGTCTTCGGCCTCGGTTCCGCCGGGGCCGCGTTCTCGCCCTCGCCCGAGTGGCTCATCGGCTGCCGCGTGCTCATGGGCCTCGGCGGCGCGACACTGCTGCCGTCGGGGCTCGCCGTACTCGGCGAACTCTTCCCGAACCCCCGGCAACGCGCCCAGGCCATCGGCATCTTCGCGGCCACCTTCGCCGCCGGCTTCGCGATCGGACCGGTGCTCGGCGGGCTGCTGCTGAGCCGGTTCGCATGGGGCTCGGTGTTCCTCATCAACCTTCCCGTGGTCGTCGTCTTCCTCGCGGCCGCCCCGTTCGTGCTCCGCGAGGTCAGGGCCACCCGTCCGGGCGGCGTCGACG
>QGUZ01000568.1 GCA_003242605.1 Actinomycetota bacterium | reverse complement strand
CAGAGGATCTCGAGAAGTACGAGACCGAGATGGAGCTGCAGCTCTACCGGGAGTACCGCGACGTCGTGGGCCTGTTCACCTATGTCGTCGAAACCGAGCGGCGGTTCTACCTCACCAACTCGGTCGACCTCGACGTGCGCACGGCCGAGAACGGCGACGTCTACTTCGACGTGCGGATGCAGGACGCCTGGGTCTGGGACATGTACCGCCCCGCGCGGTTCGTTAAGAACGTCCGCGTGGTCACGTTCAAGGACGTGAACATCGAGGAGCTCGCCAAGCCCGACCTGGAGATGCCGAAGGAGGGCTTCTCGAGCTGAGCCGGGCCGCCCCGTCCGCCCGGCGTCCGGCGCCGATCGACGCCGGCGGGGGCACCGGGCGAGACGACCGGGGCGGCGGAGCCGTACCACGCTCGTCGCGGTCACGCGGGCAGTGCCCGCCTGACGTTTTCCGATGACGGTGCCCCGACGCGTGCCCGATCGACGATGACCGGCCGCCGGTGCCGGCCGTGCCCGGCGTGACGGCGCGGCGCCGACGGCCGGAACGCGGTCTCGCGGCCGATGCCGTGTGGTCGGACGGGCGTCGCCGTTTCGATCTCACATCGGCTCCCGCCCGGCCGTGCGGCCGGTCTTGTCGTTCCACCGTGTGCGGCGGCGTGTGCCGCCGTCGTGCGCCGTTCTCCACAGGCCTCCGTCATCCACAGAATCGCGTTCCAGCGCGATGGGCGGCCGCCGGTCCCGCGATGGTTGGGGCCGGAGGTGGTCCCATGGCCGTTGGTAACGCGCTCGGCAGACGCGGTGAGGAGATCGCGGCCGCGTTCATCCGCGACTCCGGCATGCGCATCCTCGAACGCAACTGGCGATGCCGGGAGGGCGAGGTCGACATCCTCGCGCGGGACGGCGACACCCTCGTCGCGGTCGAGGTGAAGACCCGTTCCGGGGACCGGTACGGCACGGCGCTGGAGGCCGTCACCCCGGAGAAGGTGGCCCGGCTGTACGGCCTCGCGACCAGGTGGCTGGCCGGCAGCTCCGAGCGGTTCGCGCGGGTGCGGGTCGACGTGGTGGCGCTGGAGCGGTTCGCCGGGGAGTTCGTCCTCCGCCACGAGCGGGGGGTGAGCTGACATGCCGGTCGCCCGCACCCGCTGTGTCGCGCTGGTAGGGATCAGCGGCCGGGTGGTGGAGGTCGAGGCCGACGTGGGCCGCGGCGTGCCGGGCATCCACCTGATCGGTCTGCTCGACACCGCGCTGAGCGAGGCACGCGGCCGGGTCCGCTCGGCCGTCATCAACAGCGGATTCGCCTGGCCGGACGCGCGGATCACGGTGAGCCTGTTCCCCGCGGGCCTGCCGAAGAAGGGCGGCCACTTCGACCTGGCGATCGCGGTCGCGATCGCCGGAGCCGCCCGGCTGGTGCCCGCCGACCGGATCGCGGAGCCGTTCTTCATCGGCGAGCTCGGCCTTGACGGATCGATCCGGCCGGTGCGCGGGGTGCTGCCCGCCGTGCTCGCCGCCGCGGAGGCGGGCGCCCGCACCGTGATCGTGCCGGCGGCGAACGCGGCCGAGGCGCGCCTGGTGCCCGACATCACCGTCGTCCCGGCGAGCTCGTTCGCCCGCCTGGTCGCGGGGCTGCGCGCCGGCGGCGGGGACGGCCGGCCCCCGGCCGGCCTGGCCCTTATACACATCTCCGGGCCCCCGAGACTAAGGCGAATATCGAATGCCGTA
>QGUZ01000588.1 GCA_003242605.1 Actinomycetota bacterium | reverse complement strand
AAAGTCGGGTTTCGGATTTTGTGCCGGTTCGTGGGCCCCGGAAATTGTATAAAGGGCCAGGGGTCCCTCTCTCCCCGCCCCCGTCAATGTCCCGGCGGGTCTGACCTTCCGGACTTCGGACCCACCACGAACGGCCGGCTGGCGCTGCGCTACCAGCTGACGCCGTCGCTGGCCAGGCGCGCCAGCGCGAGCACCGAATATCGCGTGGCTTCGCTGGGTCAGGCCGCCTACTCGCGGACCTTTCCCAACATTCTCAACGGCGTGCTCACCACGAATCGCCTTGCGCGCGTAGACAGCCCGCTGGCGCGTGCGCTCGGCGCCACGGACCTCACGCCCGAGGAGTCCACCAACTTTTCGACCGGTCTGGTCTGGTCGATCGGCCAGCGGGGATCGCTGACGGCGGACGTCTACCACATCGACATCGACGACCGCATCGTGCTCTCGGAGGTGCTGCGTGGACCGCTCGTCACAGAGAAGCTCACCGAGGCCGGTTTCCCGACGTTTGCGGGACTGCAATTCTTCACGAACGCGGCCGACACGCGCACGCAGGGGATCGATCTCACCGCCCGGTACGGTTTCCGTCTGCAGGGTGGCACGCTCGATCTCAGCTTGGGCTACAACCGCAGCAAGACGGAGATCACGGGCGTCAAGCCTGCTCCCGACGTTCTGGCGGGCAGTGGCCTCGAGCTCATCGGGCGTGAATCCGCCGGAATCATCGAGCGGTCTCAGCCGCCCTCCTTCGTGCATCTGGCGGCCGACTATGTGCGCGGCCCGCTCGACGTCAACGTGAGCGCGGTGCGCTACGGCACGTACGAGGCCATTCACCCGACCAACCCGGCGCTGGATCAGGTCTTCAGTTCCCAGGTGGTCGCGAATCTGAACGCCGGCTACCGGTTCAACGACCTGCTCAAGGCAATGATCGGCGTCCGGAACCTGTTCGACAGCAAGCCGGACCAGGTGCTGCCCGGCGCGCGTAATCCGACCGTCGCCCTCTACTCGGGACTGTCGCCGGAGGGTGCCGCAGGCACCGTCTACTACGCGCGCCTCAACTTCTCCTTCCAGAGGATCGAAACCGGATCCGGAGCTCGAACGCCATGAGAAATCGATTCGTCAGGCCTCTGCTGCTGACCCTGACACTGCTGACGGTATCCGCGGGAGTCGCGGCGCAGACACCCCATCACGGCCATTCGCACGCGCATCCGGCCGTGCGTGAGAACGTCTCGCCGGAGGTGCGCGAGGAAGTGCTGCAGGCGATCGAGCGCTGGAAGCAGGCGGTCATCAACGCAGATCGTGCGGGGCTGGAGCGTGCCTACCACGATGATCTGACCTACGGGCACACCGACGGTGAGGTGCTGGGCAAGGCCGAGAAGATCGGTCGCAACCTGGCGCCCCGGACGTGCGCTACCCTGCCGTCGACGTTTCGGACGTCACCGTGCGGGTGCATGGCAACGTCGCGCTCGTCACCGCGCGGTACGCGTTCCATGTGTCGCGCGGCGGATCGGTGAGCATCGCCGATCTCAGTGGGCTCGACGTGTGGATCAAGGACAAGGATGGCTGGCAGCTCCTGGCCCGCCAGCTCACCCGTCCTGCGAAGTGATGGCCACCATGAATCATTCCAGTTCACACGCCGGCCGCGCCGGCCTGCTCACGAAGGCGCTGCTCGCTGCGGCCCTCGTTCTGCCCACGGTCGCCGGTGCTGCGGAGACGGATCGCGAC
>QGUZ01000307.1 GCA_003242605.1 Actinomycetota bacterium | reverse complement strand
GTTCGCGGCGAGCTCGGGCGTGCCGTACGTGGCGTACTCGGCGACCCGCACCGGCCCGCCGAGCAGCAGGATGTTGTAGTGGATCGGCGGCAGCTCGGTCAGCGTGCTCGCCACCACCGTGCTGAACATCGCGTGGGTGTGCACGATCGCCGCCGCGTCGGTCGCGGCGTACACGGCGAGGTGCATCGGCGTCTCCGAGGACGGCTGCCGCTCGCCCTCGACGAGGTACCCCTCAAGGTCGATCACCGGGCAGTCGGCCGGGGTGAGCCGGTCGAGGGCCACCCCCGACGGCGTGACCGCCACCAGGTCCCCCTCCCGCACGCTGAGGTTCCCCGACGTGCCGACCACCAGGCCGAGCTCGGCCGCCCGCCGGCCGTACGCGCACAACCGCTCCCGCGGCTCCTCCATCATCACGCCAGGAAACCGTAGACCGAGCCCTCGCCCGCGACAATCCGATCAAGTCGGGTCATGGATCACACAAAGAGTCACGAGGCGCGTTCCGCAGATACCGCCGGTTCCGCCGTGAATTTGCCTGACTTGTGGGCGTGCGCAGAACGGATCGTGGAGCGACGAGGCGGCTGCGGACCGTGGTACGGGTGACGGCCGGTGCCGCGGCCGGGATCATGACGGGGATCGCGGGCGGCATCGCCGCGCCGCCGCCCGGCGCGGAGGCCGGTACGGCACGGCCGGCGGCGGGCGCGGCGTCGATCAACGGGCCGGTCAACGGGCCGATCAAGGGGCCGGGCAACACGCCGGGCAACACGCCGGCCGACACGTCGATCGACACGGGGCCGGTCGCCGCCGGACGGGCCGAGCCGGGGCGGACCGGCACCGAGCGGCAGCGGGCGTTCGAGGCGGCCGCGGCCGAGTTCGGCGTGCCGGTCGAGGTGCTGCTCGCCGTCGCCTACCACGAGTCCCGCTGGGAGCACCACGCCGGCGAGCCGTCCGTCGCCGGCGGGTACGGGCCGATGCACCTGGTCCACGCGGATCTGTCGGACACCCGCGGCGAGGGCTTCGCCCCGGCCTCCACGGCGGGCGCCGCGGCCCGGCTGGCGGGCCTCCCGCTGCGCCGGGTGCTCACCGACGACCGGGCGAACATCCGCGCCGGGGCCGCGCTGCTCGCCCGGTACGCCCGCGAGACGCGCGGCGGCCCCCCGCCCGCGGGCGACATCGGCGCCTGGTATCCCGCGGTGGTGCGCTGGGCGGCCACGTCGTACCCGCACGAGGCCCGCGCCTTCGCCGATGATGTGTATCGGACGATCCGACAGGGAGTGCGGAGGACCACCGATGACGGCCAGCGCGTCGAGCTGCGCGCCCGCCCGGACGTGAGGCCCGACCCGGGGCGGCTCGCCGCGTTCCGGCTGCGGCCGCCCAAGCGCAAGCGCGCCGCCCAGTGCCCGCCGGGCCTGGCCTGCGGCGTGATCGAGACCGCGTACACCCGGCTCGACCCGGACGACCCGGCGAGCTTCTGCAATTACGTCTCGGCGCGGCGGCCGAAGGACTCGTTCATCCGGTTCATCGTGCTGCACGACACCGAGACGTCCTACAAGCGCACCCGGGCGCTGCCGCGCAGCCCGAAGTACTGCGCGAGCTGGCACTACCTGGTGCGGTCCAAGGACGGCAAGATCGACCAGGCGCTCGACGTGCGGCACGTGGCCTGGCACGCGGGCAACTGGTGGATCAACTCGCACTCGATCGGCATCGAGCAGGAGGGCTGGGCGAGCCGCGGCGGCCGCTGGTTCACCGAGCGCATGTACCGGTCGACCGCGCGGCTGGTGCGCTACCTCGCCGAGCGGTACGACATCCCGCTCGACCGCGGCCACATCCTCGGCCACGACAACGTCCCGGCCGACTCGGGCAAGGGCGTGCGGGCGATGCACCACGACCCCGGCCCGTACTGGAACTGGGCGTACTTCTTCAAGCTGCTCGGCGCGCCGATCCGCGCCACCGCCGGGCCGGACTCCGAGCTCGTCACCATCCGCCCCAGCTTCAAGCGGAACCGGCTGGTGTTCTCCGGCTGCGTGCCGAAGAACGAGCCGAAGGACGGCGGCAAGTGCGGCGCGGCCCCGCCCCGGCCGTCGAGCGCGGTGATGCTGCGCACCGCGCCCCGCGACGACGCCCCGCTCGTCGCCGACCCCTACCTGCACCCGAATGGCGGGCCGGGCACGAACCGGTACGGCGACTGGGGCGCCCGCGCCTCGACCGGCCAGCGGTTCGTGGTCGCCGAGCGGGCCGGCGACTGGGTGGCGATCTGGTACGGCGGCCGCCTCGCCTGGCTGAAGAACCCGGCCGACAACCCGGTGCTCGTCCCCACCGCGGGGGCGTACGTCACCCCGCGCGCCGGCCTGGAGTCCGCCTCGGTGTACGGCCGGCCGTTCCCGGAGGCCGAGGAGCTGCCGCCGCACGTGGCGAAATGGACCTGGGGCCGGGGGCGGGTGCCGGGGCCGTACGACCGGTACGAGATCCCGGCCGGCCAGGCGTACGCGCTGATCGACACCTTCGAGGCGGACGTGTACTACGCGGCCCACCACGACGCCTCGGCCCCCGGTGACCGCACGCTCTACACCGGTTCGCGCACCTTCCACCTCATCCACTTCAACCACCGGTACGCGTTCGTGCCCGCGGACGAGGTGGAGGTGCTGGAGGCAGGGTGACACGCCGGGTGACACCCCGGGCGAGCGGCCGCCCGCGCGGGCCGGGGCGCGCGGGCGGCTACTTGACC
The DNA here is from genome assembly GCA_003242605.1 of Actinomycetota bacterium. Taxonomy (GTDB): domain Bacteria; phylum Actinomycetota; class Actinomycetes; order Streptosporangiales; family Streptosporangiaceae; genus Thermopolyspora. The sequence goes on along the minus strand of QGUZ01000307.1, from coordinate 3,377 downwards.
GCTCCCGAGGTGAGGCCGGACTGGATCTGCCGCTGGAAGATGATGTAGACGATCACCATCGGCACCACGGTGATGCTCAGCCCCGCGAACAGGCCCGGCCAGTCGGCCTCGTAGCCCGCGTTCGTCGAGATGTTCGCGATGCCCTGGGTGATCAGCCACTTGTCCTCGACGTTGCCGGGCAGCAGCACGATCGGCAGCAGGTACTGGTTCCACTGCCCGAGGATGTTGAAGATCGTGATGCTGACCAGGCCCGGCTTCGCCATCGGCAGCATGATCTGGAAGAACGTGCGGGTGTGCGAGCACCCGTCGAGCATCGCCGCCTCGGCCACCGAGGTGGGCAGGCTCTTGAAGAACGCGGTGAGGAAGAACACCGTGAACGGCAGCGAGTAGGCGATGTAGACGAGGATCACGCCCGCGTGCGTGCCGAGCAGCCCGATGTTGCGCACCACGAAGAACAGCGGCACCAGCGCGAGGAACACCGGGAACGCCAGCCCGGAGACGAACAGCAGGTAGATGATCCGGTTGCCGGGGAACTCGTACCGGGCGAGCACGTAGGCGGCCATCGAGCCGAGCAGCATCGTGCCCGCGGTGGACAGCGCCACCACGACCACGGTGTTCCACATGTACTGGCCGATGTGCGCCTTGTCCCAGGCACGGACCCAGGCGTCGAACGCGAAGCTCGACGGCAGGGTGAGCGGGTCGCCGAAGATCTCCGCGTTCGTCTTGAACGACGCCAGGAACGTCCACAGCACCGGGAAGATGATCAAAATCGCCCAGACGGCCAGGGCGATGTGCGCGAGCACGCCCCACACGCCCGGCCCGCCGCCGCGCCCTCGCCGGTCCGTGGCCGCCGCGGCCACGGCCGGTGTCGCCTGGGTCGCCGTCGAGGATGGGGTCGCCATCAGTACTCGATCCTCTCGCGCCGGGTCACGCGCAACGTCAGCACCGCGAAGGTGATCGTCATGAAGAACAGCGCCACACCCATCGCGGACGCGTAGCCGTACTTGGAGAAGTTGAACGCGTTCCGCCAGATCTCCAGCGGCAGCACCGTGGTCGCGTTGTCCGGGCCGCCCCGGTCCACCGAGAGCACCTGGACCAGCGCGAACCCGTCGAACGCGGCGATGCCGAGGTAGACCCAGCCGACCTGGAGGGTGTCCCACAGCAGCGGCAGCGTGATCGAGAAGAACATCCGGAACCGGCCGGCCCCGTCGAGCGCAGCCGCCTCGAACACGTCCTTCGGGATCGCCGACATGCCGGCGGAGAACAGCACCACGTAGAAGCCGACCGCCTGCCAGACCATCACGGCGATGATCGACCACAGCGCGATGTCCGGGTTGGTGAGCCACCCGACCGGCTCGATCCCGAACCGGGCGAGCACCCCGTTGATCACGCCGCTCTCGTCCGGGCGGTAGATCGCCTGGAACAGCACGCCGACGATCGCCACCGCCAGGACCTGCGGGAAGAAGAACACCACCCGGTAGAAGCCCGACCCGGCGACGCCGTTCATGCGCCCGCCGCGGCTGCCGCCGCCGAGGTTGAGCAGGTACGCGAAGAACAGCGCGATCGCGATGGTGAGCAGCGGCATCGCGACCAGCAGCACGATGTGGTGGCGTACCGCGGCCCAGAACACCTCGTCCTCGAGCAGCCGGGCGAAGTTGTCGAGCCCGGTGAAGTTCGGGCTCGCGGTGATGCCCCTCCAGTCGGTCATCGCGATGTAGAACGCCTGGAGGTACGGGCTGATCACGAAGACGACGTAGAGGATCAGCGGGGCCGCGAGGAACCCGATGATGAACGGGTACTTGCCATGCCGCACGGCTCAGCACACCTCCCTCGCGGCCGCCGCCCGCCCGCGGGCCGCGACGCCCAGGCTCGCGTTGCTCACTCAGACGCTCCGCTGCTGCTTGGTGATGGAGTCGTCGTTCTTGGTCTTGTCCGCCGCGGCCTGCATCCGCTCGCAGAACTCGTCCGCGCTGATCCGGCCGAACATCAGGGCGTTGGTCTGCTTGCGCAGCTCGGTCTCGAGCTCCTTGTACCAGGACTCGAACAGCGAGTAGGTGACGATGTTCTGCCCGGCGGCCTTCTGCGCCTCGGCGACGCTCTTGTTGCCGGGGGAGAGCTCCAGGCCGTCGGTCGCGCCCACCACCACGGTGAAGTTGCCGGACTTCTCGGTGAAGCCGCGCGCGCCCTCCTTGGAGAGCATGATCCGCAGGTACTCCAGGCCGCCCTGCGGGTTCTTCGCCTGCGCCGGCACGATGTAGTCCTCGCCCGGTGCGACCCGGATCGCCTCGTACGGCATGGCGTCGTTCGCGGTCACGCTGGGGGTGGGGGCGACCGCGTAGGCGAAGTTCGGCGGGGTGTTGCTCTTCTGTTCGTTCTCCAGCCAGGAGCCGGACGGGTAGAAGGCGATCTTGCCCTGGTTCTGCCGGGTCTGCACCTCGGTGTGGATGAGGCCCTCGAACGACTTGCCCATGTACGGGCCGATCTCCGCCCAGGCCGCGGCGGCCTGCCGTACCGGCTCGGCGGTCCACGCGCCGTCGGCGAGGTTGTCGATGTCGATCAGCACCTTGTTGCCGCCGATCTTCGCCGCCGAGATGAGGATCATCCAGTACTGGTAGTAGGCGGCGTTCTTGCCTGCGTACGCGTACGGCACGATGCCGGCGCTCTTGGCGGTCTCGCAGAAGTCCTTGAACTCGTCGAAGGTCTTCGGCGGGGTCCACCCCTTCTCGGCGAAGAGGTTGGCGTCGTACCACATGCCGTACGTCGAGGTGACGTACTTGAGCACGTACGGCTTGCCCTGGATCAGGCCGGCCTCGACGGTGCCGGGCAGCAGGGTGTCGCGGACCTTCTTGCTCGGGTCGTCGAGCGAGGGCGCCTCGAACAGCGGGGTGAGGTCGAGCAGCTGGCCCTCGGAGACCAGCGCGCCCTCGTCCATGAGGTCGGCGCCCGCGTTGGAGATCATGTCCGGCACGTCGCCGCTGGCGAACCGCGGCTGCAGCGTCTGCGCGATCTGCTGGGTGGCGACGTGCTTGATCTCCGCCTGCGGGTACATCCGCTTGTACATCGGCTCGTGGACCTCGGTGGCGTACTCGTCGCCGAGGCCGCCCTTGAAGATCACGACCTCCAGCGGCTTGGCCGGGTCCACGCCGAGCGGGTTCGACGCGGAGGTCGCGGCCGGGCTGCCGGACGCCGCGGGAGCCGCCCCGCCGCCGCTGGTGGCGCACGCGTTGAGCAGACCGGCGGCGGGACCGGCGGCGAGCGCGGTGAGGCCGATGCGGCGGAAGAGCTGCCGCCGGGTGATGGCGCCCGGCGTGTCGGCGGTGTGGGACATGCCAACCCTCCCAGGGGGCGGATCAATTAGGAAACTTTCCTATTCGTTT